>DATAUH010000485.1:0-2582 GCA_036268375.1 Bryobacteraceae bacterium
CGCCTATTACCTGCCGCAGGACATCATCGATAACACCATCCGGGCAAATAACGTGAGCGCTACCACTGCTAATGGCTATGGATCGCTCGGCGCGCCCACTGGCCGTTACATCGCTCCCGCCAATAACCCCGGCTGCATCGAAGTCTACGCAGGTCAATGCGGTGGAACCAGCATGATTCTGTACGGCCCGCACCTCACGCGTTTCGACATCAGCGCCGTCAAAAAGACCCGCATCACGGAGCGAGTCAACCTGGAAATCCGCGGCGAATTTCTGAACATATTCAACAACATCAACTTCCTGGTCGGCAACCCCAATAACGACACCAACACCGGCGGTTCGCTGAGCAGTCAAACCTTCGGTCAGGTCACCCAGGCTTACAACGATCAATCGACCACTTATGATCCAGGCGGCCGCTTGATTCAGTTCGTGGCCCGTTTGAATTTCTGATTCGTCAGAAAAAACCGCGCCCTTAATTCGAAGGCTCCGGCAGCTTGCCATGCAAGTGCCACATGGCGAATTCATGGGTCCCGGCAACGGTGCGAGGGACCGGCCAGCCGGTCGTAATTGCGCGCGGGAAAATGCCGGCGGGAGCAGTCCATAACCTCGCTTTTTATGACTTGACCTTCAACAAATAGCAGCCGTCCACTAGAGACGCATCGAAGGTTGAGGCTACAATGCCTGCTACACGCTTTCCCGTGCGCCCAGCGACGCGCGACGTGCTGGTTCTTCACACTCTGTCGCTGGAGCCCGCTCGTGGTTACGCCATAGCGCAGGCCCTTCAACCGTTGCTCACTGGCGTCTAGCCCAACCAAGCGTTTCTATATACCGCGCTTCTCCGCCTTGAGCAGAAGCGTCGGTTACGCTCCGAGCGGCGCGAGTCCGACACCGGCCGCGAAGCCAAATTCTATCCGCTCACGCACGCCTGCGAAAAGCAGACGATGTGGGTGGTCGCGATCGGGCTATTGTTGGGGCTTCCTGCGGCAGCCGTACACAACGCGTTTGGCATCGAGCGTGATTTCGGATCTCCCGTACGGCCTTAAAGCCAACGACAAAACTTCGTTGATCATCGCCGCAGCCGCGCTGATTACCGCAGCAGCCCTTGCGAGTTTTGTCCCCGCACGCCACGCTTTCCGGGTCGATCCAATGACTGCTATCCGGTATGAGTAACGTCCTCCAGTCACACCGGCGCAACTGCACGTTCAAAATACTGCCCGCATTCTCGTAGTTGAGTGCTTGGTGCGACTGTATGCTTACCACCAGCAGGCGCCCCTTCGGAGGCGTCACGCCGCAGACCGCGCTCTCACGTCGCAACGTGACAACGTCCGGGTGAATGGGCATTCCACGCCGGCTCCCGCCTGACCGCGGCCCTGGTTCCTACCGAAACGCCTTTTGCCGCGTCCCTTTCCGGCAGGAGAACCGCCGTATACAATAAGCGGACGTATGCAGACCCTGGGCACAGGCGCGGCGCTCGACTCCGTCCCGGACTCGTTCTACGGAACCACTCACCGGACGCGTCAGGAGTCGCACTTCTGCCTCTCCGAACGCGTGTATCCACCGGGTTTCCGCACGCCCCGGCATCTGCACAGTAAGCCCCTGTTTTGCATGGTGCTCGATGGCGCCTACTACGAAATCCATGGCGGCCAAAGCCGCTACTGCACCCCCGCCACGCTGCTCTTTCACGCCGCCCACGAAGACCACCTGGAGCAATTCGAGCGTTCTGGCGGCCGTTCGCTGATCGTCGAGCTGGAGCCCGGCTGGCTGGAGCGCGTCCAGGAACTCTCCGCCATCCGGCTCGATTCCACCGCCGCGCTCGATGGCAGCGCCCTTCAGCCCCTGCGCGCGCGTTTGTACAAGGAGTTTCTCAGCCCCGACGATGCATCGCGCCTGGTAATTGAAGGCATCCTGTTCGAGATCGCCGGCGAACTCGCCCGCGCGCACGGCCCGCGCGATCCCCGGCCCCCGCGCTGGCTGGAGCAATCGCGCGAACTGGTTCGCGAGCGTTACGCCAGCCGGCTCTCGCTCGCGGATATAGCCGAAACCGTCGGCGTCCATCCCGTGCACCTCGCCCAGGCCTTCAGAAAGTTCTATCGCTGCACCGTCGGCGAGCACGTGCGGTCGATGCGCATCGAATTCGCCTGTCGACAACTGACGCTGACGGATATGCCGCTCTCGCAGATCGCGCTTCTGGCCGGGTTCGCCGACCAGAGCCACTTCACCCGCACCTTTAAGCAGATGGTCGGGGTCGCCCCATCTCAATACCGCGAGCTTACGTCATCCAGCCGATAAGGCCCGTGTCAATTGAAAACCAGGCGCCGATTCCCGCTTGCATTAATGAACCACTACGCGATACTAATCCATGCGCCGGCCTGCTGCCCCGATCGCTTACCGGAGAAGAGGAAAGCGCTCCAGGTTGGAGCCGAAGCGGCATTGCCCCGGTACAATCACACGAAAGGAAAACAACCATGAGCCAGCAGGGCCGAATCCTCGGCATCGGTGGTATCTTCTTCAAGTCCGCGAATCAGCAACAAATGAAGGATTGGTACGCAAAACATCTCGGCCTCTCCGATAGCGGCCATGGCGT
>DATAUH010000486.1:0-15688 GCA_036268375.1 Bryobacteraceae bacterium
TTGGCCCGCGAGACGCCAGTAAGCATCTGCCACTGCGGTCGCATCATTCAGCATCTTGATCCGAACCTCCAGCACTTCCGCGGCCGCGCCTTTCTGCAAGGGCGAAACATTCTTGCTATAGAACGCGCGCATCTTCTGCGCGTCGTTGTAACGAATGCCGAAGCCATTTTCCCAATCCAAATTCGTCGCGATGTTGGGATTCGCCTTGTCCTGCTGGTCGTCGCGAATGATGGCGCGAATCGCGGCCTCGTCCTCCGGCGCCAGCCGGCACGCCGGAATTGCCCGCTGCCCGTTCACGCACAGCGCACACACCGCGGCCGCCGCGCCTATCAAGATAACCCGTGTCATGTAAGTGCTCCACTCGCCCGAGGGCCCTCACGAAGCCTGTGTGTTGCGTGCGCGAATTGCATCAAGCGCCAGTTCGTACTGCTTCTGCGAGATGCAATGCCCGGTCAGGCAGCGATCCAGTTGCGCCACTCTCGCTTCGCCTCCGGCTTTAGGAAAGTGAACTCCTTGCGCCGCCTCCTGTAGAACATCCTCTACCACTTCGGCGCACGTCGTTTCATTTACGACCGGAAATTTCGGCGGCATCATTCTTCTCCTCGTAGGCAAGTGACTCCAAATCCGGATCCGTAACAGTCCGCGACGCCGCGTAACCGGCCGAGTGTGCCGGATTTCACCGGAAGGCGCCGCAATAGCTCATCCCACGGGCTCCCCTGCTTGGCCTCGCCGCGCCTCGGTTAGCCGGCCCTTGTCTCGGCAGCACTGCCAAAAACCCGCCACTCAGCCCCCAAAAACCCGCCACCCAGCCCCCAAAAACCCGCCAAGCATTTTGTGTAGATTTTCTACTTAATATCCTGTAGAATTTCTACACAATGTCGCGCGTAGAGCTTTTGCAAGGCACGCTGGACCTCCTCATCCTCCGAACGCTGGTTCCTGGCCCCAACCACGGCCATGCCATCGCCAAACACATCCAGCGGGCTTCCGAAGACCTCCTCAAAGTCGAAACCGGCTCCCTCTACCCGGCCCTACACCGCCTCGAAGCCAAGGGCGTCATCTCGGCCTCATGGGAACTCTCCGAAAAAGGCAAACGCGCGCGCTACTATCGCCTCACCGCCGCCGGCCGCAGGAGTTTGGCTGCGGAAAAATCCCGATGGGAAAGCGTATCCCGTGCTATTGGCCTCGTCCTCAACCCGGCCGAACAGGAGAGCGAATGAGTTCGTTTTTTCAAAAACTGCTATGGGCCCTCCGCCGCTCCCAAAAGGAGGACGAACTGGCCCGCGAGCTTCGATTTCACCTCGAAGAAGAGACCGAAGAGCGCGCGGCCGATGGCCTCGATCAAGCGCATGCCCGGGCCGCCGCAGCGCGCAGCTTGGGACGCGTCTCGCACGTTCAGGAATCCACGCGCGCCGCCTGGGGCTGGACTCTCGCCACACAATTCGCCCAGGATGTCCGCTATGCGTTTCGCTCCATGGGCGCGAATCGCGTGTTCAGCGCGCTCGCCGTACTGTCGCTCGCCCTCGGGATCGGCGCCAACGTGTCGATCTTCAGCTTCGTCGATGCCATTCTGGTGCGCTCTCTGCCGGTCTCACATCCCGAGTCGCTGGTCCTCCTGAGTTTCCGCACGAAGCGAGCCGAGATGCACGGCAGAACGTCACATGACGACACTTTTGTCGACCGCAAGGTAGGCTACGGGGACAGCGTGCTCTCCTATCCCGCCTTTGAAATGTTCGCCACCCATCGCGATATCTTTTCCAGCGTCTTTGGCTTTCAAGGAGCCGGCCGCGTCCACACTCTCATCGGCAACCGAGCCGAGGTTCTACCCACCGAGTACGTTACAGGCAACTATTTCGAGACCCTCGGAGTCCCACCCGCTGCCGGCCGCATGATCATGCCGGACGACGACCAACCCGGCGCCTCTCCTGCGGCAGTCGTCAGCTACGCATTCAGCCAGCGCGAGTTCAGCGCGACGTCGAGCGCGCTCGGTCAGACGCTCGTCATCAAAGGCCATCCCTTCACCATCGTCGGCGTCACACCGCCCGAATTTTTCGGAGCCGATCCAAGCGCGCTCCCCGAAATCTATCTCCCCATACGCGCCGAGATGCTCCTCCGCATCGATCGTTATCATCCCGTTTCCTCGGACTTCACCGATCCTAACTATGAATGGGTCGTGCCCATGGCGCGCCTGCGCGACGGCGTCACGCGAGAGCAGGCACAAGCCGCTCTCGCGCCCCAATTCGCACGCTGGATGCAGACCGTAAACACCAAGCGCAATCGCGCCGATCTCCCCGTGTTGGTAATTCGCGATGGCAGCGCCGGTCTCAATGGCTTGCGCTATCGCTATTCCAAGGCGCTGTTCATTTTGCTCGTTGTCGTCGCGCTCATTCTCGCCGTTGCCTGCGCCAATATCGCCAATTTATTGCTCGCGCGCGCCGCGGCCCGTCGGCGCGAAATAGCTGTGCGTCTCGGTCTCGGCGCCGGACGCGCGCGTATCGTCCGGCAATTGCTCACAGAGAGCGTCACCCTCGCTGCCACGGGCGGCGCGCTAGGCCTGCTCTTTGCGTTTTGGGGCATTCGGTTTCTGACGCTGCTGGTTTCAAATGGCGAGGAACGCTTCACGCTGCATGCGCAATTCAACTGGCGTCTCTTCGCGTGCGCCGCCCTTCTATCTATCCTCACCGGCGCCTTATTTGGACTCGCGCCCGCGCTGCAATCCACTCGCGCCGGGCTCCTGCCCGCTCTGCAGCGGCGGCTCTCGACTCACTCGGCCTCCATCGCAGGCATCACCCTCAGCCGCGCGTTGATGGTGGCGCAGATTGCTATCAGTCTTGCTCTGCTGTTCGGCGCCGGCCTCTTCCTGCGCACGCTATCCAAGCTTGAATCAGTCGATGTCGGATTCAATCGTGAAAACCTGCTCACCTTCGATGTCGATGCGCCCCAGGCCGGCCATCACGAGCCCGAGGTCTACGATTTCTACAATCGTCTCCGCGAGCAACTCGCAGCGATTCCTGGTGTCCACGCCGCCACGCTCTCGCAGATGCAGATGCTGGGCGGAAGGTGGTCCACCGAAGTGACAGTCCGGGACGCTCCCGACAAGAGCACGCTGATCATGGCTGTCGGCCCACAGTTTTTCAATACCATGCAGATTCCGCTTGCGGCCGGCCGCGATTTTGAACCCGCCGATATCGCCGGCGCCGCACATGTCATCGCCGTTAATCGCGAATTCGTCAAGCAATACCTCGGCGGCCGCAACGCCATCGGCGAGTCCATTAGTTTTCCTGGGGATTGCCCCCGCTGCGGCGCGCTCCAGGTGATCGGCATCGTCGGTAACCCGACCATCGGCGGCGATGTCCGCGAAGAACTCCAGCCCGCCGTCTTCTTTCCGTTCACTGTGCCCATCATCGGCGCCACGAACATGGTCTACGAACTGCGCACCGCCGGCGATCCGCTCCGCTACGCCGGCGCCGTGCGCGAAGTGGTGCGCCGCACTGACCCCCGCCTGCCGCTTACCGAAGTTCGCACGCAGCGCCAATTGATCGACGCCTCCATGGCGCGTGAAATCCTCTTCGCGCGCCTCTGCACCGCATTTGCGCTGCTCGCGCTGCTGATCGCTTGCGTCGGTCTCTACGCTGCCATGTCCTACAACGTGGCGCGCCGCACCAGCGAAATCGGCGTGCGCATGGCCCTGGGCGCGCAGCAAGGCCGCGTGATTTGGATGGTTCTGGGCGAAGTTCTCGCGCTCGCAGCCGTCGGACTTGCGATCGGCGTTTCGCTGTCGCTGTCCGCGTCCAAGCTGCTGAAGTCGTTTCTCTTCGAGACGACAACTTCGGACCCGCTCGCGATCGCCGTCGCGGCTTCGGCCTTGCTCGCCACCATCCTGCTCGCCGGGTTTTTACCGGCCCGCAAAGCCTCGCAAATCGATCCGATGAACGCGCTACGGCATGAATAGCGTTCGTTTGGTACAGAGCCGCGCCGATAGACCGCGCAATTAGTACCGGGCCTGTTTGTTCCTTAGTGCGTGAAGGAAAGCGCCGCGCTAGACTCGCCATATGCGCGGGATTCTGCTTCTTCTTGCGCTGACTGCGCCTGTCCTGGCGCAGCAGCCGGTCTTGTACTATCGAGGCGCAGTAAACGCCGCGTCTCTTGCCCCATTTGGACTTCCCAATGCGCCTATCGCGCGCGGCAGCGTCTTCACCGTCTTCGGCGAAAACCTCGGGCCTTCGCAAAGTCCGGCGCTTGCCTTTCCGTTGAGCACTACACTTGGCGGCGTTGCGCTAACCGTTACGCAGAGTGGTGTCGCCACACCCGCGTACCCGATTTTCGTTTCACCCACGCAAATCAACGCCGTAATGCCTTCTTCTGTCAAGGCTGGGCTGGCCACACTGCGGCTGACCTATCAAATCAATAAGAGCAACGCGGCGACAATTGAGATCTCTGATTCCGGCCCCGGTCTCTTCGCCATCTCAAGCGGCGGCTATGGCCCCGGCATCGTCCAGAACTACATCAGCGCCAGCAATCAGCCGATTAATTCGCTGACTTCTCCGGCGGCGCCTGGTCAGGTGGTAACGATTTGGGGTACCGGCCTCGGGCCAGTGACGTTCGCCGATAACGTTGCGCCGTCGCCCGGCAACGTCACTACTTCGGTCACGGTCACCATCGGCGGTCAGAAAGCCGCCCTCGCATATGCGGGACGCTCGCCCTGCTGCTCCGGCGTGGATCAGGTTGTGGCCACGATTCCAAGCAACGCGCCGCTCGGTTGCTGGGTCCCAGTGACTATCAACGCTGCCGGGTGGGTATCGAACACGGTGACGATGGCGATCGCCGCGGCGGGCGCCACCTCATGCAGCGATGCCGGAAACCCGCTCTCGGCGTTGGTGCGCACTCCGGGCACGCAGGCCTACATAGATTTTGAGCGCATGGACACCGTCAATAACGTAAACGCATCGCCCGCCAACCTGAAGACGATGGACAAGCTCTACACGCGCTTCTACACTCGCCCGGATTCGCCTTACAATTTCGATCCCTATATGTCTTATCCGCCCGCGGGCGCGTGCATCGTCCAGGAGACGTCGGGAAATGCATTCCTGAACAAGAGCCTTCGCGGCGCGTTACCGGCCAGCGCCAGCTTGAGCCCGCAACCAAAGCAGGCCTACAACAATGGCTCGCAGACATTGACGTATTCGCCCAAGGGCGCTTTCTTCTCGAGTACAATCGCGGCTACCGTGAACTCTACTGCCGTCGCCATGAGTCCGCTCAGCTCGAACGGCAGTTTGACCATCCACCCTTCCGGCCCCAATCAAACAGTAGTCCCGATGTCTCTTGCGCCGCCGCCCGCCTGGGCGCGGCCGAATGCGATCATCACCATTCCGCGCAACGCGCCTCTGGTAGTGAGCTTCACGCCGGGCGATCCGGCCGCGCCCACCGCAGTCTCGCTGTACTCATACACGGCGGTCTACAACGCGACCGTCGCGATCAACTGCCTCGCGGCGCCGGGCGCCACAAGCTTCACCATCCCGTCAGATTTACTCTCGAACATTCCCGCCACCTACGGCCGCATCGACGGCTCGTACGCCAATCTCTTTGTGGGAACTCTCGGCTTCAATAGGGCCGCGCCATTTTCAAACGGCCTCGCGGCCAACGGAATCTATCTCAGCTCAAACTGGCTCGGACAATCGGTGGTGCTGCAATGAAATACGTAATGCTCCTCCTCCTGGCCGCGCCGTTGTTCGGCCAGCCTTCCGAAGGCACCGATCTGATTGACATGGGCGCGGATGTAATTCCCAGCTACACACAAAATGGCTTAGGCATGCCGCTTCTCGATTCGACTCTCCAATATTCATGGTCGATCATCCGCGCCGCCGACGGAAGCAAACAGTTCACCTTCACCGCGAAAAAATGTAATTACATCGCCTACGTCAACGATCCAATATTTGGCGGCACGCTATGGACGATAATTCCGGTTCCGGTCTGCAACCCGCTGGCAGAATCGTCTGCGTTAACCCTGGGGCCAATCTCCGCGGCGCTGCAAGAGTTTTACAACTACCATCCGAACGCTCCGCACGACGCGCCTATCTACAATCCCGCGCCTCCAACCACTCCGCCCAATCCGTTCGCTGAAGCGGTGCTGCGTCCTAAACTCAGCACCGTTACTCCGGCGACGCCGCCAAATCCGCAAATGATCTTTCTCGACGGCCTAACTTACAACCTGCTGCAGTTCGATTTAACCGCGCAGAAGATCACCAGCACTGTAGTTGTCCCCAGCACCACCGGACCGCTGGGCATTCGCCCGGTATTGATGGGCGCTGCGCACGAAGTGTGGACCGCCAACGGCGGAAACCAAGTGACAGTGGCGGATCTGACCACGCAAGCGGTGGTGACGAACATCATGGCGCCCGCGGTACCGCAAGCGGCCCCGCCGACGGGCATCGTTTTCACGCCGGACGGAACTATGGCCTTTGAGGCGATCGGCTTCTTCTCGCCCGATTCCGCCGGCAACAACGGCGCGCTGGTCGCCTTCGATGCGGTGAACCGGAAAGTCAGCTCGACATTGCTTCTGAAAAACGGGCCCACCGCGATACTGATGGCGCCGGATGGCCTCACGGTCTACCTGCTCAGCCCCAGCGGCCAATTGACCTACTATGACGTTCTCAGCGGCACGGCCGATCTTTCCCTTTCTACCTACACGCCCGGCTTGGCCGGAGGCTACCCCGGAAGCTCCGCGCAGGTGTTCATCACCCCCGATGGGACACACCTTTACTGGAACATCAACTATCTGATCGTGGGCTTCGATTTGACCACACACAAGATCTCTTCGACCCTGAACACAGGGCTGCCATCGACTTCACCCAGCACGATGCAGATGTCTCAGGACGGAAGCCGCATCTGGCTAACGAACGCCGGCGGAACCGTTGCGGTCTACGATGTCCCGACGGGCGGTCTATTGGGCACAATCACGGCAGACCCGCTCTCCGCGATTTACATCAGCCCAGTGAATTAACAGGGTTGGTGGGCCCTGTAGGATTTGAACCTACGACCAACGGATTATGAGTCCGCGGCTCTAACCGCTGAGCTAAGGGCCCTGAGGCCTTCATTGTAGCCGAGACCCGGCTGGGTTCAGCTCAAAATGTAGAAGAGAAGCACTAGCCCGCCTGCCATAAAAATTGTAATTCCAATCCAGACAAAGACATAGAGGCGCTCCTGCTCCGGCGGAGGGGTGTGGATGCCGATCGTCATGTGGAGGCCGCGCATAAGGCTGATCAAAAAACGCACCGGTGCCATTCTAGCGGATTTTGTTTTTGAAAAAACGAACTGCGGCCTCGTGAAAATATTCTGCATAGAGGCTCAATTATAGTTGACAATTACATGCGCATATTTTATGCTGGTTTCAGATGAGGCCACGGCCTCTCAAAACTTTGGCAAGAATAAGGAGCTAAATAAATGTCTTTGACCCACTTTGATCCGCTTGTAAATTTCCGGTCTTTCGAGGATGCGTTTAACAGGATGTTGAGCGAACCGCAGGGCAATCGTCCCTGGAGCCCGGCGGTGGATATCTACGAAACTGAAAATGAACTGGTCCTGAAGGCCGATTTGCCGGATGTGGAACCGGATAACGTCAGCCTTCGTGTGGAAAATCAAACACTTACGATCTCGGGCGAGCGCAAGTTTCAGAGCGAGAAGCCGGAGAAGGGCTTCCATCGCATCGAGCGTAGCTACGGGAACTTCACGCGCAGTTTCTCACTTCCGACCACCTTCGACACGGGTAATGTGAGCGCCGGCTTCAAGAATGGCGTGCTCACTGTGAAGCTGCCCAAGAAAGAAGCAGCCAAACCGCGTCAAATTAAGATCGAAGCTGCTAACTGAAGCATCAGATATATTGAGGCGGTCAATCGCCCAATGTTTTAAAGGGGCAGGCGGACAACTCGCCTGCCCTATTCGTATTTGGAGATAAAAATGTTGCGGTGGTATCGGACATCAGTCTTTCAGAAGCCGCGGGAACTGCGGCAAAGCACCGACTGGATGCGCGACCGCCGATTGCTGAGGGGTCTATATAATGTTTCGTCTCGATAAATTAACCCAAAAGGCCCAGGAGGGCTTGCAGCTCACCCAACAGATTGCCGGCCAGAACGGCAGTCAGGTGATGTTTCCGCTTCACTTGCTGGTGGCGCTGGCGGAGGAGAGCGAGGGAATCGTCCGCCCGGTGCTCGAAAAATGCGGCGCACATCCGGATGCGATTATTGCCGACGCCCGTCAACAGTTCGACGGCCTGCCGAAAAACACAGGCATGCAGGCAGGAATGTATCTTTCCCAGCCGCTCAATCAGATTTTGGAGCGCGCCTTCGATGAGGCCGCTCGTTTCAAGGACGAATTTGTTTCTACCGAGCATCTTTTGCTCTCCCTGGCTGTGCAGCGCAACGACCCGGCCGGGGAACTGCTGGACAAAGCCGGGGCGACGCATGACGCCATTTTGAAAGCCCTGGTTTCCGTGCGAGGCGCGCAGCGCGTCACCGATCCGCATCCGGAATCGAAATACCAGGCGCTCGAACGTTATGCGCACGATCTTACAGAGTCCGCTCGCCAGGGCAAATTGGATCCTGTTATCGGCCGTGACGATGAGATACGGCGGGTGATGCAGGTTTTGAGCCGGCGCACGAAAAACAACCCGGTGCTGATTGGCGAACCCGGCGTTGGCAAGACGGCGATCGTTGAGGGCCTGGCGCAGCGTATTGTTCGCGGCGATGTGCCGGACCAATTGCAGCACAAACGGCTGGTTTCGATCGATCTCGGTTCGTTGATCGCGGGCGCGAAGTTCCGCGGCGAATTTGAGGACCGGTTGAAGGCGATCGTGCGCGAAATCATCGATTCGCACGGCGAAATCATCTGCTTCATTGACGAATTGCACACTTTGGTGGGAGCCGGCAGCGCGGAGGGCGCGATCGATGCGGCCAACCTGCTGAAACCGGCGCTGGCGCGTGGCGAATTGCGATGCATCGGCGCGACCACGCTCAACGAATATAAGAAGCATGTCGAGAAGGACGCCGCGCTGGCGCGCCGTTTCCAAACCGTGCACGTGGGTGAGCCTTCGGTTGACGACACCATTGCGATTTTGCGCGGCCTAAAGGAGAAATTTGAAATTCACCACGGCGTCCGTATCAAAGATTCGGCGATCATCGCCGCGGCTGTGCTTTCTCACCGGTACATCGCAGACCGTTTCCTGCCGGATAAAGCCATCGACTTGATCGACGAAGCCGGGGCTGCGCTGCGTTTGCAAATCGGGTCGATGCCGATTGAGGTCGACGCATTCGATCGCAAGATTTCGCACCTGGAAATCGAACGTCAGGCGATCAGCAAAGAAGAAGATGCGGCTTCGCATGAACGTCTACGGTTCGTCGAAAGCGAACTGGAGCGACTGAGGGGCGAATCCGCGATCTTGAAAGAGCGCTGGGGGCGCGAGAAGGGCGCAATCAGCCGCGTACGCGAACTGAAAGAAGAACAGGAGCGCTTGCGCCAGGAAGAGAGCAAGGCCAGCCGCGCCGGCGATTGGGGGAAGGCCGCGGAACTGCGTTACGGCCGGCTTTCGCAAATCGAAAAAGATATACAGGCGGCCGAGCAGGAGCTCGAGTCCGTTAAAGAGAATGCGCTCCTGAAAGAGGAGATCGGCGAAGACGATATCGCACGTATTGTCGCGAAGTGGACCGGAATTCCGGTGACGCGAATGATGGAGGGCGAGATTCAGAAGTTGGTGCAGATGCCGGAACGCTTGAAAGATCGGGTGATCGGACAGAACGAAGCGGTGCGGCTGGTTTCGAATGCGATTCTGCGCAACCGCGCCGGATTGAGCGACCCCTCGCGGCCGATCGGGAGCTTCATTTTCCTGGGGCCCACCGGCGTCGGCAAAACGGAACTGGTCCGCGCTCTGGCGCAGTACCTGTTCGATGACGACAAGGCGATGATTCGCGTCGATATGTCGGAGTACATGGAGAAACATGCGGTGGCCCGCATGGTCGGCTCGCCTCCCGGATATGTCGGCTTTGAAGAAGGCGGACAACTCACGGAACAGGTGCGGCGCCGTCCTTATAGTGTGGTTCTTTTCGATGAAATCGAGAAGGCCCATCCGGACGTGTTCAATATGCTGCTGCAGATTCTCGATGACGGACGGCTTACCGATGGCCAGGGCCGCGTGGTGAGCTTCAAGAACACCGTGATCGTGATGACGTCGAACATTGGCACCGGGTTCGTGGAGCGGAGCGCGATCGGCTTCTCGGTACACGGAAAAGACGCTCGCACCGCGGATACGCGTAAGCGGCTGCTGGATGCGTTGCGCGAGCATTTCCGGCCGGAGTTCCTCAACCGTGTGGACGATATCATCGTGTTCAACTCGCTTTCGCGAGAGCATCTGATGGAGATCGTCGACATCCAGCTTGCGAACGTCGCTAAGCTGTTGAAGGACCGGAAAATGAAACTTGAAGTGACGCCAGCGGCCAAAGAGCGGATCATCTCGGAAGGATACGACCCGCAGTTTGGCGCGCGGCCGATGCGCCGGGCGATTCAGCGGCTGATACAAGACCCGCTGGCGCTGAAGCTGCTCAACGCCGATTTTCTCGAAGGAGATACGGTGTTGGTAGACGGGAAGGATCCGGAGGGTGAGCTTTCGTTTGAGAAGCTCGTGCCCATCGCGGCGTAAGTTGTTCACGCGGGGGTAGCCGCGCAGGCTGCCCCCTTCGAATCAAGGATCAAAGCTTATGAATGCCGTAAAAACTGCGATGCTTCTGGGGCTGCTGAGCGCCCTTTTGCTGGTCGGCGGGGAGGCTATTGCCGGCCGGCAGGGGCTTTATATAGCGCTTGGGTTCGCCGCCCTGATGAATTTTGGGAGTTATTTTTTCTCAGAGAAGATCGCGCTGATGACGTACCGCGCGCAGCCGGTGACGCCGGAACAAAATCCGGAGGTCTACCGGCGCGTGGAACCCATCGTCAGAGGGCTGACGCAACGCATGGGTTTGCCGATGCCCAAGCTGTGGCTGATTCCGGACCCATCGCCCAACGCGTTCGCGACCGGACGTAGTCCGACCCATGCTTCGGTCGCGTTTACGTCGGGCGTGCTGCAGTTGATGAACGATAACGAAATCGAAGGCGTCGTGGCCCATGAGTTGGGGCACGTGCTCCACCGCGATATCTTAATCAGTTCGGTGGCGGCGATGCTCGCAGCCGCGATCACGATGTTGGGCCGCATGGCTTTCTGGTTCGGTTTAGGCGGCAGCGACCGTGATGACGATCGCCGCGGCAGCGGTATTGGCGCGATATTGATGATGCTGCTTGCGCCGCTGGCGGCCGCGGTGATTCAGATGGCGATTTCGCGTTCGCGCGAATATGACGCGGACGCTGCGTCCGCTAAATATGTCGGATCGCCCTACCCGCTTATCAACGGATTGCAGAAGCTGGAAAATTACTCGAAACGAATTCCGATGGACGCGACCCCATCCACTGCCCACATGTTCATCATCAAGCCCTTCACGGGCGGCGCATTGATGCGTCTGTTTTCTACCCATCCTTCGACAGCCGACCGCATTGCACGCCTGCAGGCGATGCGATGACAGAAGTCAAAATTAACCGGCGAGCCGCGGAACGCGTGGCCGCCGGTCACCCGTGGATTTTCTTGAGCGATGTGGCGGACCGGGGCGATGCCAAACCGGGAGACGCGGTAAAGGTTGTCGATGGCCGCGGCCGCGCACTGGGCATGGCTCACCACAGCTCTACATCACAGATCGCCGTGCGTATGTTGAGCGACCGGGTGCGCGAGATCGATCGCGACTTTTACCTGGAGCGTCTGCGCGCGGCGGAGCAACACAGGCGTCAAGTGGTGCGCGACACCGATGCGTATCGAGTGGCGCACGCCGAAGGCGATTTGCTCCCCGCCTTGATTGTGGATCGCTACGGCGACTATCTGGTGTTGCAGACGCTGGATCAGGGTATGGAGGCGGCGAAGAGCACGATCGTCTCCTGCCTGGAAGAGCTGTTTCAGCCGCGCGGCATTGTGGCGCGCAACGATGCCGCGGTACGGACAAAGGAAGATCTTCCGCTCGAAACGGCGGTGGTTTCGGGCGAAGTTCCGGAGATGGTTTCGCTGCGTATGAACGGCCTCTCGCTGACGGCGGATTTGCTGCACGGGCAGAAGACCGGCGTGTTTTTGGATCAGCGAGAAAACTACGTAGCCGTCGCGCGATACGCCCGCGGCGGGCGCGCGCTGGACGCGTTCACATCCAGCGGCGGGTTTGCGCTGCACATGGCGCCGAATTGCGAAGCCGTTGAGGCTGTGGACAGTTCGGCGACCGCACTTACGCACGCGCACAGCAATGCGGGCGCGAACCGGATCACGAACATCGAGTTTCGCGAGGCTGACGTGTTTGAACTGCTTGCCGGATACGCGAGCGCGCGGCGTGAATTTTCGATGGTGGTGCTGGATCCTCCGGCGTTCACGAAATCGCGCCGCAATCTGGAGGCGGCAGGCGGAGCGTACAAAGAGATCAACCTGCGCGCGCTGCGTTTGCTGCCGCCGGGCGGAATCCTGGTGACATGCTCCTGTTCGCATCACATGAGCGAAGCGGCGTTGCTGGAGGTGGTGGCGCAGGCTTCACTCGATGCGCGGCGCACGCTGCGCGTGTTGGAGCGGCGCTCGCAGTCGCAGGATCACCCGATCTTGCTTACGGTTCCAGAGACGCTGTACTTGAAGTGTTTGATTCTGGAAGTAGTGTAAATACGCTCGCTGCTCACAGGATGACTAGTCGGCCATCCGGGCGTTCAAGAGATTAGATGCGGGGCGACGATCCCGATAAACTCCCGCGCAGTGATCACCTTGGTTTTCTTCCAAAATTTCGGGAAATGACGGGTGTTGCCCGTCACCAGGTAGTCGGCGCGCGCAGCGTCGGCGCATTCGAGGAAGATATCATCATCGGGGTCGTTGGCGACCTGCAGCGAGCGTACGGGAGTAATCGAGCGTGAGCGGTTCTTGATCAGCTGGAGAAATTGCTGCCGGGCGCCCTTGCGGATTTTGAGATTCGGCCGTGACATCACGTCGCGATATTCCGCCATGATCTCTGGGGAAACATAGAGTGTCGCCGGTTTGGTGATTGCCAGCAGAAAAACGGTGCGCTGCAAACCGTCCGGCTTGAGGACAGCGGAGATGACGACATTGGTGTCGATCACCAGCCGAAGCGAAATCATCCGCGCTTGCGCTTCTGAGCCCGCGCGGCCTTGATCTCCTGATCGATCTGACGCGAGCTGAGCTTATCAGTTCCGTTGCGCTGCGACTCCTCGCCGAGAATCCGGAGTACTTCCGGCTCGGGAGCGGCAAGGCGCACATAATTGCGGATGCTCAGCAGTATCGCTTTGGGCGCGCCGCGCTTCTCAATCACCAGTGAGTGCTGCTCATCCTCGACGCGGCGCAAGAGCTTGCCAAAACTAGTGCGTGCGGTCAAGGCCGATACCACGATACTGCCGTTCTTCCCCGTGCGTCGCATAGTAAACTCTTCAGTTCAATTATCCGAACTCTACAGTTCAGGCGCAACCTCGAACGGGCTGATTTCCCGGTGCCCGGACGCGCGTAATCCATCCTGCTGCCCCGCGATATACTCATGACAACTTCTTTGCGGAGACCGGCCGAGTCCCGATGACGCCTGAGCAGTTTCGCGAGCTTCGCGCGACCTTCGAAATCCTATTGTCCCTGCCTGCGGCGGATCGAGCGTGCCGTCTCGATGAGATCGCCGCGCGTGATGGCTCTCTTGCTGCCGAACTTCGCCGTATGTTGGCGGCCAACGGCGTTCCAGACAGCGTGCTTGACCGTCCGGCGGCAGCGTCGTTTGGCGGTGATGAACCTATGCGGGAGACCATCGCGCCCGGCGATGCTCTGGGACCCTACCGTATCGAACGCGAACTGGGCCGCGGCGGAATGGGCGTCGTGTATCTCGCGAGCCGCGCAGATGGCGCCTTCCAGAAACGGGTCGCCATAAAACTTTTGCGGCGCAGCGGCGCGCGCGTTGACGATTCGTTTCTGGCGCGATTCCGGCGTGAGCGCGAGATTCTAGGACAGCTCAATCATCCCCATATCGCCGCAATCTTGGACGCCGGCGCGTCGCCCGCCCAGGACCCTTATTTCGTGATGGAGTACGTGGACGGCGTGCCGCTTACCGTCTATTGCCGCGAGCGCGCACTGAGCACGCGTCAGAAGCTCGAGATTTTTCTGCAGATCTGCGACGCGGTGCAGCACGCGCACCGCAACCTCACGGTGCATCGCGACCTGAAGCCCGGCAACATCCTGGTGTCCGGAGCGGGAGCCGTCAAGCTGCTCGATTTTGGTATCGCCAAACTCATCGCGCCGTTCGAAGCTGGCGCCGTCGAGCCTGCCGCCACTGTGGCCGTTCTCACGCCCGATTACGCCAGCCCCGAACAGATCCGCAACCAGCCGGTGACTACCGCGGTCGACGTCTTCTCTCTCGGCATACTCCTTTACGAAGTGCTCACCGGCGAGCATCCATTCCACGCGCATGGCCGTCTTCCGCACGAGGTGATGCGCGCGATTGTCGAAGACGATCCACCGCCGATGCGCGGTTCGCTGGGGGGCGAGCTTCAGGCCATCGTCTTTACGGCTCTGCGCAAAGAACCGTCGTGGCGTTATCAGTCCGTGGAGCAGCTTTCGGAGGATATCAGCCGTTATCTGCGCGGGCTGCCTGTTCTCGCCAAGGGTAACGGCTGGACGTATCGTCTGCGGAAATTCGCCCGCCGCCGGTGGATTCTTCTGACTGCGGCCGCGCTTGTGATGGCGGCGCTTACAGGGGGCATCGTGGCTACCAAGCGCCAGGCCGTCGCCGCGGAGCGCGCCCGCGCGCTGGAGGCCGAGGAACGTCGCATCGCCGAACGTAACCAGCGAGCCGCCGAGCAAAGCGCCCGGGCCGCCGAAGCCAGCCAGCGCGTCGCCGCCGAACAGCGCTCACTCGCCGATGCGCGCGCCAAAGAGGCCGAGATGGAACGGCAGAAGGAGCGCCAGCGATACCGCGATATACGCGCTCTTGCCGCCTCGCTACTCTTCGAACTTCACGACGGCATACGCGACCTTGCCGGCTCTTCCACTGCACGCCGGCTGATCGTTGAGAAAGCGCAGCAGCAACTCGAACTTCTGCGCGCCGATTCGGAAAACGACCCTGCGTTGAAGCGCGATCTCGCGGCCGCTTACGAGCGCATGGGCGAACTGCGCCTTGATCCGAGCCAGCGCGGCAAGTCAGACGCTTCCGCTGCGTTATCCGCCTATCGCCGCGGTCTTGATCTCCGCCGCGCAATCGCTGCGCAGGCCGGCGCTACGCTTGCGGACCGGCGCGATCTTGCGCTCAGCTACTCGAAGCTGGGCGACGGCGAGTTGTTTGCCGGCAATATCCAGCGGGCCGTTGACGCCTATCAGCAGGCATGGAGCATCGCGCATCCGCTTGCCTCAATGGCTTCACGCGATGCGTCCGCGCAACGCGCCCTGGGTCAGATTGACGAGCGCCGTTGCAGCGTTCTGCTCACGGCCGGCAACAACTCCGGCGCCGTGGACGCCTGCCGCGAAGGCATCGGGACGCTCGAATCGCTGGTCAAAGATGCGCCTGATGACATCGAAGCCCGGCGGACCATCGCCACGGCGGAAACCGCCTACGCCAATGCGCTT
>DATAUH010000487.1:0-5492 GCA_036268375.1 Bryobacteraceae bacterium
ATTTCCCGAACTCTCCGGCGCCATGGCGCGGACAAAAATCAAAGCCATCGAGAGCACCGGCGCAAGTACCGTCGTCTCTCTCGATTCCAGTTGCCTCATGCAGATTCAGGGCGCACTGACCCGCGCCGGCTCCAAAATTCGCACTATGCATCTGGCTGAGGTGCTGGCAAGCCGCTAAGCGCGCTATGTCCACAGGCTTCGATAAGAAGATCCATGGCGCACTCGCCGATGCCAACCTCCAGCTCGCCATCTATACAGCTACCGGTCGGCTCAAAGAAAATCGCGTGCGCAGCGTTGCGCCGGATCAGTTGCCGGACTATCAGGAATTGCGCACCCAGGCCAACGCCCTCAAAGCGCACACCATTGCAAATCTCGACCATTACCTCGAAGAGTTCGAGCGTAATGTAATCGCGCACGGCGGGAAGGTCGTCTACTGCCGCGATGGCGCCGAGGTCGCGGATTTCGTTCTAAACCTCGCCAAAGAACGCTCCGCCAAGCTCATCGTGAAGTCGAAATCGATGGTTTCCGAAGAGATCGATTTGAACGAACGGCTGGAGCATCACGGTCTGGAGTCAGTTGAGACCGATCTGGGCGAGTACATCATCCAGCTCGCGCATCAGCGCCCATTTCACATCGTCGCGCCGGCGTTGCATATGACGCGCTACGACGTGGCCGAAGTTTTCGACCGCGAACTGCACACCGGAAACGAAACCGAGCCGGAAAAGCAGACGCAAATCGCGCGCCGCGTCCTGCGCGACAAGTTTCTACGCGCCGATATCGGAATCAGCGGCGCCAATTTCCTCGTTGCCGATTCCGGCACGCTTGTCCTGGTAGAAAACGAAGGCAACATCCGCCTCACCACCTCGGCTCCAAAGATTCACATCGCAATCGCCGGCATTGAAAAGATGATTCCGCGCGCGCAGGATCTGGCAGTCTTTCTGAAGCTGCTCGCGCGCAGCACCAGCGGCCAGGCGCTCTCCGTCTACACTTCGTTCTTGAGCGGACCGCGTCGCGCGGACGAAATCGATGGCCCCGACGAATTCTACGTAGTCCTGCTAGACAACGGGCGCACCAAACTACTGCCCGACCGCGCCAAACGGCAGTCCCTCTACTGCATTCGTTGCGCCGCGTGTCTCAATACCTGCCCGGTCTACCGCAAAATTGGCGGCCACAGTTTCCCCTGGGTCTACTCAGGGCCGATCGGCGCCATCATCACGCCCCAATTCATGGGCGTAACTCACGAACCCGCGCTGCCATTTGCCTCCAGTCTTTGCGGCGCTTGCGCGGAGGTCTGTCCGGTGAAGATCGATATCCCGCAGGTGCTTCTCGATCTCCGCTCGGACGTCAAAAAAGTCGAGACGCGCGAAAAGAACAATCGCTTGGAAAAGCTTTTCTTCCGCCTTTTTGCGTGGCTAATGACTCACCCGCGCGTTTTTGCCATGTCCGGCCGCATCGGACGCCGCTTGCCCGCTTTGAAGATTGGACCAGTGCGAGCCTGGACCAGCCAACGCGCCCTGCCGTCCCTGCCCAAGCAGAGTTTTCGCGATATCTGGAGCCGCCGTTAATGGCGCGCGACAACATTCTTCATCGCGTGCGCACCGCCCTCGGCCGCAGTGAAGGGCAACCCATCAACCCTCCGCCGCCGGTTCGCCTGCACGTGCCGCCAATGAACCTCGAAAGCCGCATTCACGGAATGCTGCAACGCGTCTCCGATTTAGGCGGACGGACTTGCCACGCCACCAGCCCTCAGGACGCGTGTGATTTCGCCCTCGGCGTGATCGCTGGTAAGCCCGCCATCGCCTCCAATTCACCTTTTCTTGTCGAGTGCGGCATCACGGCGCTTCCGGGCGTCCATAGCGGCATTACCGACCGCGAGGAACTCCGCCAGCTTTGCGCCACCTCTCCGCTTGGCATCACCAGCGCTGACTACGCGCTTGCGGATACGGGGACGCTCGTCATGCTTGCAAGCCCCCAGGAGGCTCGCATGATCTCGCTGCTGCCGCCCAAGCATCTCGCAATTGTGCCGTCCAGCCGAATCCTTTCCAGCCTCGACGAACTCCTCACCGTTCTTCCCTACCCCGCCCAGCAGACCAGTTCAATGGTTTTGATCACCGGTCCCAGCCGGACCGCTGATATTGAACAGATTCTCATTCGTGGCGTGCACGGGCCCGGCGAGCTGTCAGTCGTTCTGGTCGGCTGACGCTCCGTCGGCCGAAGTTGCGTCGGCTAACGGTCCGTTCTACATGAACGGCGCCAACAGTACGCTGCCGATGCGGTCCAACCGCGCGCAGTCCGGGCATGCCAGGTGGCGTCCCCCGCGAACATGCAGCAGCAAGTATTCGAGCTGCTCCATCATCACTTCGTCCGCCGGGGCGGGTTCTGAATAACAACATGCAGACCGGACTTCCGGCTGCGAAACAGAGGACATCGATGAGTAGATGCTTTCCATGGCGTCAAGCGCTCCCGGCAAATAGATCGGCGGGATCGCGCTAAGGGTTTAGACCTATTCGCCGCTTAAGTCTACTCGCCGCCGCGCCCGCCTCTTCCTCCCCGTCCGCCTCTGCCGCCTCGCCCCGCGCCGCCATCCGTCCCGCCGCCAGTCCGCTTCTCATCCCCCGGCTTCGGATACGTAATCTGCAGCGCCGCCCCGTCGTACGGGCAGTTTTCATATTCAAAAGTCAGGCTGCGTTTGCAGACCGGGCAGTATTTCACCAGCTTGGGCAGCGGCCGCAACGCTTTGTTCCCCAGCCACCCCTCCCGGAATGCCGACATCTGTGGCGTCAGCTCTTTTCCCGCCAGTTCGTACGGCTTTATTTCGAGTTGCGGTGACGCCGCCAGCGTAATCTCCACCTCTTTATGCCCGCCTCGCGTCTCCGCGCGCGCCTTCAACTTATCGCCCGGCTTGTGCGCCTCCAGAATCCCGTTCATATCCTGCGCCGAGGCCAGTGCCTTCCCGTCCAACTGCGTAATCCGGTCGCCGCGATCCAGCCCGGCCTCATATATTGGCGATCCGTGCAGCGTCGCGGCCGTGATCTCCGCCCCGTTCGCGCCATACGAAAGCTGCGGATTCCCCATCCACGCGTCTGCATTCGGATGCTGTTCCAGCACGAACCCGGCGCGCCCCAGCAACTCCGCGTACGGCATCGCTTCTTTGCCGTAAATATGGTGCTGAAAGATCTGCTCGGCAAACGCTTTATCGCCCACCGCGTCCGCCAGCGCCTTCTGCAGGTCGGCCACATCGTATGGCTTGTCGACGTCCGGATGCTCACGCCACATCGTCTTCATCCAGTCATCCAGCGACTTTCCTGGAAAGTGCTCGCGAATCGACAAATCGATTCCCAGCGCAACCGCCTGCCCATACGTGTAGTACGAAATGAACGTGTTCGAATAGTTCACCGGATCGTTCGCCGTCGCCGCGTCCACAAATGGCGCCAGCCGGCTCATCTCGATCACGTTGTGCACCAGCCGCCCCGGCGCGGTCATCACTTGGCTCACCGCCCCGCCCATGCTGCGCGTGAATCGATCCATACTCCACAAACCCGCACGCCGCAGCACCAGCGGACCGTAGTAATTCGTGAACCCCTCCGCGAACCAAAGCTCGCTCGACATGTTGGCCTGCTCGTAGTCAAACGGCTGCAGCGATTTCGGCCGGATGCGCTTCACGTTCCAGTTGTGAAAAAACTCGTGCGAGACCGTGCTGATCAACTGCGCCGCCGAATCGTGTATATCGTTCGTGGCCGTGATGCTGGTCGAATCGCGATGCTCCATCCCGTCGCGATTCACATACGGTAAAAAGTCCAGCAGGAACGTGTACGTGCCGTTGTCATACTTCGGGAACCCTCCAAACACGCCCTCCGCCTCGATCACGGTGGCCTCGCACATACGCGCAAACGCGTCGGCCTCTTCCTTGGTTCCGCGATGGTGCAGCGACACGCGAAACTGCGCGTCTCCCGCTTTCCATTCGTTCCAATCGTGCACGCTCAGTTCTGTGGTCCCGTCCATCGCGCGATCCAAAAACGGCGCCGTCCAAGTGCCGTCGTCGCGCGGTTCAAGTTGCGTCGCCGCCTTCCAGTTGGAACCCGCGGGCACATCGAACTTCATCGACACCGGGTTCTTCTCAAACCCGTGCGCCCATATCAAGGTCGCCGGCATATTCAAATGCGCATGCGTCAAATCGATGCCGTCATACGTCCCGTCCGCCCGGTCGCCGAATAACGTATACTCCACCACCACGGCGCCGTGATGGCCCGTGACGTTCCATCTGCTTGGAGAGACTTTGGCGACCTCCAGTGCGTGCCCCGACCCGTCGCTCGCGCGTACGTTGTAAACGTTCTTCGCAAATTCATGCACCGCATAACGCCCCGGCGACGAACTGCTCATCACCAGTTCCAACGTCGGCTGGCGCACGCCCGAGAACGTCGCCTTGATTTCGGCTTCGTGGTGCGCGGCGTTAGGAAAGCGAAACTCATACCGGACGGGCTCCTGCGCAAATACAGATACCGCCCAAAGAACCAGGCAAAGCGAGAATTTCATGAGTGTAGGAAGTATAACAACCCGCGTTCCACTCACGCTCCGTGCGGTCCTCGCGCTTGAATTCCGCCCTCGCTTCTGAGACCCTGCTGAAATCGAATGCAGTTTCCGCTTGAAATCCCGCTTGGCCGGTATTCACTCAACGCCCACGTCGTATTCGAAAGCCTCGCCTATGCCTTGGCTTTCCGTCTCTATCTGCGAGGACGCAGGCGCGCCGGAGATCCAGTCTCCGAATCCAATCGTATTGCGATCATCGCCGCCGCCGCGGTGGGCGCCGCCATCGGGAGCAAGCTTCTGTCCTGGTTGGAAAATCCCGCCGAGACGCTGGCCAACTGGCGCAGCCTCGCCGTTCTGATGAGCGGCAAAACCATCGTCGGCGGATTGCTTGGCGGAACTGCCGCCGTCGAATGGATGAAGCGCCGCCTCGCCATCCATACCCGCACCGGCGATCTCTTCGCCCTGCCCATCGCCGCCGGAATCGCTATCGGCCGGATTGGCTGCTTCTTCGCCGGTCTTGGCGACCGCACCTACGGCGGCCCCACCACGCTGCCTTGGGGCATCGATTTCGGTGATGGCATTCGCCGCCACCCCACTCAACTCTACGAAATCGGCGCACTCGCCGCGCTCGCGCTCGCGATTCGCCTGCTGGCACGCCGCCCGCATCTCACCGGCGATCTCTACCGGCTGTTTTTAACTGGCTACCTCGCCTGGCGCCTCGCCATCGATTCCTTGAAGCCGGAACCCCGCTTCGCAAGCCTTACCGCACTGCAATGGACCTGTCTCGCTGCCCTGGTGTTGTATCGTCGCGATATCATGCATCTACTGCGCCTCTTTGCGAAACCTACTGGAGCCAACGAATGGCCGAACGAATCCGTCCCTACCTCTTCTATGACGTCGCCGTCTCCATCTGCTCCGTCTGTTACCGCAAAGTAGAAGGCAAAATCGTCTTCCAGGACGGCCGC
>DATAUH010000488.1:0-6137 GCA_036268375.1 Bryobacteraceae bacterium
GGCGGCCGTCACTGGCGCAGTTCCGCCATCGACCCCCGGTGGCCGCGCATGTTCCACGCGCACCAACTCCTCCAACGCATGCCCGCTCCCGCGACTCGTCGCGAAACCCTCCGGTCGCTCAGCGCCGACCAACCCTAAACAGATCGTCAGCCGATCCTCTTCGAGCCGAAAGATGCCCTTGCAACGGTTTCCGGCCTCAGGCCCTTCGACAAAGTCGATGTCAATATGATGCGGCGTCTGTTCCACATCGATACCGAAGATGCCCTCGTAATTCCCTTCGGGCGATTCCATGCGGAACCGGTCTCCATCGATCAAGAGCCGGGAGTTCGCGAACATGGGCGCGGGCATTGCGCTCCCATCCACCTCAAGCGAACCAAAGCCCCAGGCGCCTTCCATACTGCGAAGCCGATCCACATGTCGAGCCAAACCCGGCCAGCCCGCAAACCCACTCTTGCGCGCGAGGGCCGCCTGCGCATCCGCCAGTCGGAAGCCGCGCTCCTGGACCTGTGCCGCAGAGAGAGTCGAAGCTTCCGGCAAGTACCGGATCAACGTTCGCGCCGCTTCCACATTGCCTTCACGTAACTTCGCAAGCAGCGCCTTTGCCTGCGTCCGAAGATGTTCGAGGTTAGGGCGGGCAGGTAGATTCCGTTTCATAGCTCCTCCAGAGTTGGAGGCGAGTTGAACTCTTCCCGCAAACGGAGGCTGCCTGATCAGCCCACCCGATCATACCGCAACATCACAGAGCACTAGACCAGGCAAGTCACGTCTTGAATGCCGTACGATGTTCTGATGTCCCGCATCCTCCTCATCGGCGCCACGGGAACCATCGGCCGCCATGTCGCCGCCCAACTTGCCGCCGCGGGCGCATCCGTTCGCGCCCTCGTGCGAAATCCCGAAACCGCGCATCTCCCGCCCCAAATTGAACTCGCGCCCGGCGATCTCCGTACTCCCGAATCCCTCGACCGCCCTTTGCAAGGCGTCGATGCCGTCTTCCTCATCTGGACCACCCCGCCGCAGTCTGTCGCGTCCGTGATCGCGCGCATCGCCGCCAATGCGCAGCGCATCGTTTATCTATCCGCGCCCTTCAAAACGCCGCACCCGTTTTTCCAGCAACCGAATCCCGCGCGCACCCTCGGCGAGAACATCGAACGCACCATCGAAAGCTCACGCCTCCAGTGGACCTTCCTTCGCCCCGGAATGTTTGCCGCCAATGCCCTGACCTGGTGGGCGCCGCAAATTCGCGAGGGCCAGGTCATCCGTTGGCCCTATCTCTCCGCCGCTACCGCCCCCATCGATCCGCGTGACATCGCCACCATCGCCTGCCGCGCACTCTCCGATACCAGCCTCGCCGACGTAGACTACGTTCTCACCGGCCCCGAATCGCTCACACAGCTTGAGCAACTCACAACCATCGGACGCGTTCTCGGCCGCAATCTGGCCATTGAAGAAATGACTCCCGAAGAAACCCACCGCGAATGGGCCGCAACTTGGCCGGAGCCCGTAATCGACATGTTACTCAGTGCTTGGGCCGCAGCCGTTGACCTTCCCGCATTCATAAGCGAGACCTTCGAACAACTAACAGCCTCACGTCCGCACACGTTTGAGCAATGGGCTGCCAGCCACGCACAAGACTTTCAATCGTGACAGGGTGTCTCAGATGCCGGTGTACCAGGCGTACCCTGCCTCAGCAGCCGCTGAGCCCAGGCCTTTACCGAACCGTTTCAGACTGTCTGTGACTGTCAGGCGAGTGATGAATTTTATGTTCTTGTAGCCGATTTGCCGGGGGAGCCGAATGCGAAGTGGTCCACCGTGGGCCACTGGAAGCTCACTGCCATTCATGCCATAACAGAGTAATGTTTGCGGATGGAGCGCATCTGCCATATCGATGCTATCCCACGTATCAGATTCCATCGAGACATACACGACATATCTGGCTTGTGGGTGCACTCCTGTAACATGCAGGACGTGGGAGAGAGGCACGCCAATCCACTCGGCGATGTAGGACCAGCCCTCTTCACACGCGAGCTCAGTAATGTGGCTGCGAGACGGGCAGTTCTTGAGGTCCGCAATGGACAACGATGCAGGTTGATGGACCATGCCATCTATCGAGAGCCGCCAATCCGCGAATCCGCCCGCCTGAAGGCGCTTAAAGTCTTTCGTCAGGGGCCCGAGTTCGTTCGGGAACGGACGCGGCGAAATTCGGTTTCGAGGGAATTCGCGCGCCAGTGAATGCCTCGTCAGCAGCCGCTGCGAGGCATAAGTCAGCGTTTCGCCGAGACCGTAGATTCCGCCATGATCGGGCGGAATCAATCCATACTTCTGCGCAAGGCGCGCTGCCACTGCCAATCCCGATGCCCCCGCCGTAGTTGCGAGTCCCGAGAGGATCAGCTTTCGGCGTGAAAGGTTGATCATATGCGCTCCTTACGCGTGCTAGTGCGGCCTGTGATCATCGCTGCTGTGCGGCTCCGGAACCCGGCCAGCCAAACCATGAGGATGTGGACAAACAGGAACAGCGCCAGGGCCAGCGAGAGAAAGAAATGAATCGTGCGAGCCGATTGACGGCCCCCCAACAGAGTAACGGACCAAGGAAACGCGGCGTCAAAGCCGAGCGACATCGCCAAGCCGCTCCAGATGACCAAGGGGAATAGAACGAAGATGACAAATAGATACGTGAGGCGCTGGAGCCCATTATAGGAAGAAGCGTCTGCCGCGCTCGGCCGTTTAAAACGGAACGGGTTTGCAAATAAGATCGAGAGCCCCCGCCACGCGAGATCGCGCTTGCTGGGGACCAAATCTCTTCGGAAATGCCGTGTGAGGAGACCGGAAATTACATACAGCAAGCCTGTCAGCACCGCGATCCATGCGGCTTCAAAGTGCAGCGCCCGGCTCCAGCCGTTCTGGTCACGCAGCACGTAGCCGTATCCCGTCGGCACCAGTTTTCTCGAGGAAGGAATGGGCAGTTGAAACAATGGAGTTGTCATGACGGTGCCCGTCTCTCCCCAGTAGAAGCGCGGATGCGAGATCACAATTTCGATGCCCGTGAGGAGCAGGGCGAAAAAGCAGAGAGTCGTTACCCAATGCGTCAACCGGACAAGGGCCGTGTGCCTCGGCGCGAGCTTCGTGACTAATAGACGGCTTGGAACGGAAGCGTCCGTCGGTAGCTGCGAGGGTCCCCGTGTCGCCATTCTGACCTCCGTCCGCCTGAGACTTGCCTCGTCAGTATCGACATTATCCCACCCTCTATAGAGACTGAGACGGACAAATCACGGCAGGTGATCCACTACAACACACGGTCATGCTACTACATTCTCCGTTTGAATTCAACCGGCAGCAGTCTCACCAGGGTAAACATTTGCCGGATGGTTATCGCTTCAGGACGAAGCAGCAGGCGGTATGTGCGATTGTTTGAAAGATGCCGGCTGCAAGGACGGCGGCAAACAATGAGGTCAATATGAGGTTTGCTGCGCGGTGCGTCGTCGGCGCCGGCCCTGTAAGGCGACCCAAGCGATAGCTCAGATGTGATGAGGCCGTCGCTTCGAGAAACCCCGTTTGTTCCGGGACGGCAAGTTTGGCGAGCGCTGAAACCAGCGCTTGTCCATGCGCGCACCTGATAACGGATTCATCGCAGGAGAGTTCGCGATAGAGCCCTATCCGGGCTCCGGCGAGCCAGATCAGCGGATGGAACCATAGGACGCACAATGAAACCTCATGCAATAAACGGATCAAATTATCACGCCGTCTCGCATGGACCAGTTCGTGAATCAAAACAGCATGGAATTCACGTGGATTGAGTAACCGGTCGATACCGGCGGGAAGGAGGATACGAGGGTAAAGAAGTCCGCGAACGGCGGGACCCAGATGACGCTCGCCGAAGATTACCGGGACGCCATCCGCTACGAAGTCAGAGGTGGCGCCACAATCATGAATACGGGCCGCGACTTGACCCTCCTGGCGTTCTTTGCGTAGGCGAGAGATCAATCGCGTCAGCATGAAGACGGCGCCGGCCATCCATGTCACGCTAAGCGCCACGGCCGTTCCGCCTTCCGTCATGTCCCATATTGCGCCGCCAAAAGCGCTGAGCGGCCTGGCCCACGTCAAGTGCTGCCCCCAGACCTTATCGATTACTGCTTCTGAAGGAACGACGAAATTGAATGCGGTCACCACCCAGATCCAATATTTCGCAGTGGCGCTTGCGGCCCGGATTGATGTCAGCGCCCAGACCGCAGAGCCTGCAATGGATGCATACAGCAGATGGACGCTGAAGTAATATATCGCGCGGGCGATATGCTCATGCACCTTTCCCTCCACGACTGCGGCCGTTCTTGTCAACACGAGCAGCACGCTGTAACGTATTCAGGTCCCGTAAGGTCAGGGCGCCGTTCTCGATCAGATTCGAGACGAGAAGGCGTGGCGATCCGCCAAACAGGTCCAATAAGTCGCGGACCAGCCTGCTGCGGTATTGACTCCGATCGAGGGTCGGCTGGAAGAGCTGCGCGTTGCCTATTTTTTTTACTTTCTTTAACGCGCCTTTCTCCTCAAGTCGGTAGACGAGCGTCTGGACCGTTGTGTAAGCGACACGCTCGTCCTCCGGAAGACTTTCCAAAACCTCACGCACGGACGCGGTCCCCAGCTTCCAGTACTGCTCCAGAATGCGAGTTTCGGCTCTAGAAAGACGCGGCTCTTTCACGATCTCTTATCCACCCCGGTAATGCTACTACAATCACCGGCATACTGGCTATCCTGCGTCGTCGATCCGGCAGATGACCTCGTGGTCTGAATCTATAGATGCTAGACCTCATTCCGGAACAATTGGGAGCCGCCACCTATCCTGAAGCGGCAAACGCGAACAGCCGCCCGCTATTTCCCTGTACGGACCAGATCAATGAACCGCCTCCAGGCGATCTTCGGGACCAGATGGCGTTGCTCGGCAGGCATGCGCTGCTCCCCTATTTCTTTCGCGAGCCTTTGCGTCTCTTTCGACGCTTTACTGATGTGACCTGCATCGAACGGCGGATGCGGGTCGTATTCGATGTCCAACTGTATCGCTTCGGCTCGCTCACGCCCCGCGATCTCACCAGCCAGCCAAAGCGCCAGGTCGATGCCCGCCGAAACGCCGGCGGAGGTTACAACTTTGCCGGCGCGAACCACGCGTTCGTTTGGCTGCGGTTTAGCACCCATGATCCGGAGCACGCCCATTTTGGACCAATGAGTCGTGGCGGGCAATCCCTTCAGAATTCCCGCCGCGCCCAGAATTAGAGCCCCGCTGCAAACCGACGTGGTCCAGGTGGTGGTCTCATGCACCTTGCGAAGCCAGCCAAGCACCTCGTCGTCCACCATTTCGCCCGGTGTCGTCGAGCCTCCTGGGGCCAGCACGATATCGGGCGAGGGCGTTTCGGCTATCGCATATGTGACGCCCAGCAGCAGCGAGCCGCCCTCTGTCGTTACCGGCCCTGTCTCCTTACCCACAAACCGCACTTCCGCGTTGGGCAAGCGTGAAAACACTTCCCACGGTCCCACTGCATCGAGCGCGGTTACACCCGGATAAAGAAGAATTGCGATTTGAAGAGGCTTATCGTTTTCAGCCATATCACTCTAGAACTCAGTCACCTGTTTCCAGCGTCCCGTTGGCCGAACCAGCACTCGCCAGCACCGCCTTACACGCTTAACAAGGGCTCGTATTCATGCTCTATATTCATTGTGATTCACCATCCGCAAGTCATCGCGACGGCGGCCGGCCAACGAGTGCGGCTGATAACGAACTGGTCAACGTGTCGAATCCGACGTTCACGCATCGCCGTGCAAGCGTAGGTTCCCGCCTAGCGGGCAACGGGCTGCCGTGCGAGAGTAGCTTCGCCGGCTGTCGCTGCGGGTGTGCAGCGCCACTCGCCGCCAGCCGCTCGCAGCAGCCCCACACTCCTTCGCAGTAACCTCAGAACGCGTTACCGATCAGGCGTCCAGCGTGCAGCCGGATATCGCCGGGCCAATCCCGAATCATGTCGTCGAACCGGTCCCGATTGCGCGCGTACAGTGCGCGGCTTGCCTCTTCATATCCTGGAAAGTTCCCCGCCATCGCCGACAAAAATCGGCCGGTCGCCTCGACCGCCGAACGTGTTTGTTGCTCTCCAAGGTTGTGTTTT
>DATAUH010000489.1:0-8332 GCA_036268375.1 Bryobacteraceae bacterium
ACCTCCTCCAAACGAGTGAGCGTCTTCTGCGCCAGTTCGGCGAAGACGGCGCCTTCGGGCTTGCGCAACGCGATCGGCTTTCCGGTGTCGCCGCCGATGCGGACTTGAGGATCGAGCGGCAACTCGCCTAGAAAGTTCACCTGCATCTGCTCGGCGGTCCGGCGTCCTCCGCCATGACTAAAGACGTCGATGCGCTCGCTGCAGTGGGGGCACAGCAGAAAACTCATGTTCTCGACAATGCCTAAAATCGGCACCTTCACCTGATGGAACATGTGGATGGCTTTGCGCGCGTCTTCCAAGGAAACGTCCGAGGGCGTGGTCACGACGATTGCGCCAGTCACCGGCGCAGTCTGAATCAAAGAGAGCTGCACGTCGCCCGTGCCGGGCGGCAGATCGATCACGAGGTAGTCGAGTTCGCCCCAATCTACGCCGCGCAGGAACTGCTGAATCACGCTATGCAACATCGGTCCGCGCCAGACCAGCGGCCGATCTCCCGGACTCAGAAAACCCATCGACATCAGGCGTACGCCGTACTGTACGAGCGGTTGGATGCGCTCGCCGTTCGCCATCGGCGTCTGGTTCACGCCCATCATCAGGGGCACGTTCGGGCCATAAACGTCCGCGTCCATAAGGCCCACTTTGTGGCCCATCGCCGCCAGCGAAACCGCCAGATTTACGGAGACAGTGGTCTTGCCAACGCCCCCCTTGCCAGATCCAACTGCAATCAGATTTTTCACGCCGGGAATCGGCAGTTTGGGCGGCGCCTGGCCGCCTTGGTTCGGACTCATTTACTCCATCGTATCGGAATCCGCGGCACAGTTTGGCTAAGTTCGCTAAGTTTGTCGCGGCGCAGGTTGACGAAATTGGTGGCGGTGCTTGACGCATCAGGGCAACTGGCTACAGAACTTCGTGGATCCTGCATGTTGGAGGCGGAGGTCGGCTGCCGTCGACAATTCGTCGGCAGATATCGGCCCAACCGTGACCGATTCGGGCGGTTCGTCCGATTTGGCGTGGTTCTTTGGGAACAGGCGCGTTACGGTCAGTGCATGAATCGACTATATACACTCATTCTGACGATCGGTATTACCTCTATCATGGCCCATGCCGCCGATCTGACTATTACCGTAAAGGGCGTGCGCAGTGCGGCAGGCGCTATTCTTCTCGCGGTGTATGACAGCAACGAGAGCTTCATGAAGGCGCCCCAGGCAAAGACCACGCGCCGATTGAACTCCAGCAAAGGCGATTTGAAGATTGTGATTCACGATCTTCCCGCCGGCAAGTATGCAATCGCGAGCTATCACGATGAAAACGGCAACGGCAAGCTTGATACGAATGCACTCGGCGTACCCGAAGAGGGATATGGATTTTCAAATGATGCCCGCGGTGCGTTGGGTCCGCCGAGCTTTTCGGAAGCGGTCTTCGACTTCGACGGCAAGACCGATAAAGCCATCGCATTCTCCATTCAGTATTGAGACGCGCCGGCTATGGCAACATGGTGACGTTGAAACTGCTGCGCAGGATTGTTCTGCTGAATGTTGCCGCGGGCGTGGCCGGATGTCTGCTGAGCACCACCGTATATCGTGCGAGCGCCGCGCAAATCGTCGCGCAGTTCGAGCGGTCGCTGATCACGGCATTCTTCGCCGGCACGCCGGTGGTGCTACTGCTGGCGCGCTTTGGCATGCGGATGTATCGGGTGCGCCTTCCGTGGAACTGGATGCTGATCGCAACTGGCATCCTCGTGTGCGCCATCGCAGGAACGCTGGCGTGCAGCGCTGTTTCCATCGCCGTGGGCCTGGTTCCGCGGGGCTATTTCTGGATGTCCTTTTGGACGCGGATCCAGTTTGCCGCTGTTCTAGCGCTGAGCGTGGGAATGGGCGCGCTCGGCTATGGAGTGCTGCGGAAGCAACTGGAAGCTACCACGCTGGAACAGGAGCGCGCACAGAAGCTGGCGGTAGAGGCGCGGCTTGCTTCGCTCGAATCGCATGTGCGGCCGCATTTTCTATTTAATACTCTGAACACGATCAGCTCGCTGATTCCGGAAGATCCCAAGCGGGCGGAAACACTGGTGGGTAGGCTGGCTGCAGTGTTGCGGCTTTCGCTCGATTCGAATCAGGTGCGATTGGTATCACTCGAACGTGAATTGAAAATCATCGGCGACTACTTGGAAATTGAGCGGGCACGTTACGGCGAGCGGCTTCGATTCGACATCGATGTGCCAGCGGAGCTTCGGCCGGTGCAGGTGCCGGCGCTGTCTCTGCAGACACTGGTGGAGAATAGCGTGAAGCACGCTGTGGGATCACGATTCGAAGGCGCGGAGATCCGCGTAGGGGCGTTTGAACGCGATGGTTCGGTGTTTGTGGAGGTGTCGGACGATGGTCCGGGATTCACTGAGCAGGCCATCCTCCCGGGCCACGGACTCGATAACCTGCAACAGCGGCTGGTAACCCTGTTTGGGCCGCGTGCGAAGCTGGAGATTCGGGGCGGGCCGACCGTCTCGTTCTGTGTTCCGCGCGGGTGATCGCCATGTTCCGAGCGTATCTCGTCGACGATGAACTGCCCGCGTTGAAGCGGCTGGCGCGTCTGCTTCAGGCGACCGGGCGGGTGGAAATTGTGGGCAGCGAAGTGAATCCTGCGGTAGCGATCGAGGTGATCCGTGTGGCCGCGCCGGACATTCTGTTTCTGGACATTCAGATGCCGGAGCTCACCGGATTCGATCTGATGGCGCGAATGGAGCGACAGCCGTTCGTTATATTCACTACGGCTTACGACCAGTATGCTTTAAAGGCGTTCGAGGTGAACTCGATCGATTACCTGCTGAAGCCGGTGGAACCGGAGGAACTGGACCGCGCCTTGAATAAGCTGGAGCAGTTTCAAGGCGCTCGGGGCCCGGTGGATCTTCGCGGCGTGCTGGAGGCGCTGTCGCGGAGCGCGCCGCTGCAACGCATTCCCATTCGAATGGGCGAACGCATCAGATTCCTCGAGGTCGTCCGAATCACGCACTTCTTCACGACGGGCCGGCTGACCTTCGCGGCGGCGGAGGGCAAGACTCATGCGGTCGACTGGACTATTGCCGAGTTGGAGGAGAAGCTCGGGCCTGCGCGGTTCTTTCGCATTCATCGCGGGACGTTAGTAAATCTGGATTGGCTGGAGGAGCTGACACCATGGTTTACGGGCCGCATGGCGGCTCGCCTGAAGGATGAGAAGCGGACTGAGTTGATCGTGGCGCGGGATCGGGTGCGCCTGCTGAAACGGCATCTGGGCCTGTAACAAGGCTCCGTTCGTGTGGCGACGCTTGCGCAGGCCGCGAATGTTGGTATGTTGGGCGGCACTCATGGCGGACACGTACACCGAGAGCCCGGGCAGGAGGCGTTCACGCTGCGCCACGCGTACGACAACGGGATACGCTTCTTCGAGACCTCACGGTCGTACCCCGGCTTGCCCGAAATGTTGGCGATGGCGCTGAAAGCGGTCCCGCGCGACAGCTACCGTTTGATGACGAAGATGACGGTCAGTCCAGGTCTGGATCCCGCGCGGCTCATCGATCAGTTTCGTAAGCAGAGGCAGACAGACTATTTTGACAACCGCCTCAGGGACATTTATCAGCGGGTATCGCCGCGGCGGCGAAATCGTTTCCCGCAACCACCGCGCCTGCATGGGAGTTCTGCACCTGCTGCAGCAAGGTCGCGCGTTGCACCCCAGCTCGTGGTAGCGCAGCCCTTGCATGCCACCGCCACCGTCTCACAAGTAAACGCGGTCGGCCGAAGCGCGGTTATTCTGGTCCGCGACATCGCCTCGCTTGCGTACCGAACCACTCCCGGTCCTGCCTCCACAAGGTATGCCTGCGTCCCCGCCACCACCGCTGAGCCTGAACGCGTGAAGGCCACATTTGACTCTGCAAGAACATCCGGTAGGATCAGATGCTCCAGAAGTCTGGCGGGGGTTCCTTTCATTTTGCGGTAAATGGGCGGCGCCGACGCCGCGAATGTTAAAGAGTTCATCCTCCGGCTCGTGCAAAAGTACCCAGCAATTCTGCCAACGTTGAAGGGGCGCGCTTCGTGGCGGCCTCGCACCTTTGGTTCACCCAAACCCTGTTTGATACCTTCCTAATCGCAATCGAGCGCTCCGGGTGGGAACAGGCGCAGGGGCAGTGGGGAGGTCGTTCTGCCTCGGGCTGCGCTCATTCAGGATGAAGTAGATGCGCAGCAAAGGCTGGCGTCGGCCATCCACAGCCTCGCTTCCATCGCCGGTGAACTTGAACGCGGTGTTGTGTCCAGCGCTTCTAAAGACCTGGGCGAATCCCAGATTTAGGGCGACCACTCATCGACGCTCATGACTGCCTTCGCCTGAGTATCTCTCCCGATACCGTTGTGCAGATATGGACGGAAGCAATCGGACTATTTTGGCAACAAATGGCCGCGACACTCCCGGCGAGCGGGAAAACGATTGCGGTTGGAGCTGATTCCAATGGTCGCCTGAAGCAAAGCGAAAAGAGAGTGCCTAAGCATGCGATCCGGATGCCTGACCACATCTTTGTTCCCGACGCATGGTTGTCCTAAGGAACGGATGGCTTCAGAACGAGCAACAACGACGGAGTTGAAAATATGACTATAACTTCCGAACCACAGACCGTTCAATTCTATCAATCGTATGATGTGCCTAAGCCGCTGACTTTTTCCAGTAGAGAGGCTGCGTTTGATTGGTTAAAGCGTGCGTGTTCAACGCGATCGCCCAACCACTTTCGAAAGTTGTTCCTCAATGCTTGGATCGCGCGGCTGTGCTTCGTTTAACTGAAGACGACGCATTTCAACAATTGGCGAATTTCCTCTATACGCGTCGAGTAGTCTGCTACACTACCGCCAGAAATGCCACCAAGTTCAGCGAGGCTTCTTGCCACTCTGCTGCTCGCCGCAAGCGCGCCTTTCGCACAAGATGCTCCGTTCGTCAGAGAGAATTACACCAAGTTCGAATATCGCATTCCGATGCGCGACGGCGTGAAGCTGTTCACGTCCGTATATGTTCCGAAAGACGTTTTCAGCGACCGCAAAACGTATCCCATCCTGATGCAGCGCACGCCATATAGCGTGGCGCCCTATGGCGCGGATCAGTATCGCGGTTCCGTCGGCCCTTCCGAACTTTTCGCGCGAGAGAAGTTCATTTTTGCCTACCAGGACGTCCGCGGACGCTATATGAGCGAAGGCGAATTCGTCGATCTCCGCCCCAACAATCCGAACAAAGGTCCGCACGACATCGACGAAAGCACGGACACCTATGACACCATCGACTGGCTCGTAAAAAACATTCCCGGCAATACCGGCAAGGTCGGGCTATGGGGCATCTCGCAACCCGGCTTTTACGTTAGCGCCGGAATGATCAATGCGCATCCGGCGCTCGTCGCCGTTTCGCCGCAAGCGCCGGTTACCGATTACTACCTGGGCGACGACAACTTTCATAACGGCGCGTTTATGCTCGCGGCCAACTTCGGATTCTACTTGGCGTTCGGACCTCGCGCGGGCGGCCCCGCTCCGCCGGCGCCCGCAGTGCCTTTCGCATACGGAACACCCGATGGATATGACTTCTTCCTGCGCATGGGAACGCTCGCCGACGCCGATGAGAAGTACTTCCACCACTCGAATCCAACCTGGACAATTAATTTGACCACCCCAATTACGATTCGACGTGGCAATCGCGATCGATTTGGAAATACTTCAACGGCATTAAGCCTACTGTGATGACTGTGGGAGGATGGTTCGACGCCGAGGACCTGCAAGGCCCCTTGCGCACCTCCGATTTCATCGGGAAGAACTCACCGCCGGCGGTCAACATGCTGGTGATGGGACCGTGGACGCACGGCGGATTTGCGCGCGGCGAGGGCGACCGCGTCGGCAACGTTTCGTTCGGCGTCAAGACCGGCGTCTTCTTTCGCGAGAAGATTGAATTTCCGTTTTTTCTTTACTTCCTCAAGGGCAAAGGCGATGGCCAATTCCCTCGGGCGTGGATCTTCGAAACCGGAACCAATGAATGGCGCCAGTTCGATACGTGGCCTCCGCGCGAGGCAAAGTCGCAAACGCTTTTCCTCGATGGAAAGGGCAAACTCGCGTGGCAGCGTCCCGAGACCTCGGGCGCCGATGAATACATTTCCGATCCCAACCGCCCGGTTCCTTACATCGACCGAATCGCGCTAGGCATGCGCGCCGACTATATGACCGAAGACCAGCGCTTCGCCGCGACGCGGCCGGACGTGCTGGTCTATCAGACTGAACCGCTGGATCATGACGTAACAGTCCTTGGACCGATTGCCGTCGATCTCAAAATCTCCACCAGCGGCACAGATTCCGATTTCGTCGTTAAGCTGATTGACGTCTACCCGGGCGATTATCCCAACCCTGCAATCGCGCCAGGCGCGCCGGCGAATCCCAATGCGATTCCAATGGGCGGTTATCAGCAACTGGTCCGCGGCGAACCCTTTCGCGGAAGATTCCGCAAGAGCTTCGAGAAGCCTGAACCGTTTGAGCCCGGCAAGCCGGACCACATCGCCTATCGAATGCCAGACGTCGCACACACATTCCGCCAGGGCCATCGCATCATGGTGCAGGTCCAAAGCTCCTGGTTCCCGCTCACAGATCGCAACCCGCAAAAGTTCGTCGAAGTCGGCAAAGCGCGGCCGACGGATTTCACCAAAGCCACCGAACGAGTCTATTTCGGCGGTGCAGACGGATCCAAGATTGAGTTGCCGATATGGCGCGGGGACGCTGGTGCATCCGGCGGCAAGCTTTAACGAATGGCAGACTATCTTCCTCCGTTGATCTCAGGTCAATAATCGTTTCCCCAGAAGCGTCGGCTGCCGACTTCGAACGACATCTCCATATTTCACGAGATTTCCGTTCGGTTTGCCACCCTTCTCGCGTCAGGCGGTTGGATGCGAAAGTTTCGAAGCCCCAACGCTGGATGCGCGCGAGTAGCGGAAGATGCTCGCGGTCAACGGCGGCAGTCCTCGAGCTCAAGCGAAGACATTCGCGAGTAAAGGTGTCGACCACGGTCAGCACGCAGATGGTCCGCCGGTTCCGTTGCGAACTTCGGGTTGGTTAAACAGGTGAGGCAGAAGTCCATGCCGATCACTCCGCACAATCCCTTCAGCGGATGTCAACATCCAGGAGCAGTGATCAATAGAAGTCATATAGCTTGGTGCACGCTCACGTTACGGAATCGGCTCGGGGTTCGTGGTGCGCACAAATCGAAATCGACATTACGCCTCTGCAAGCTCTGAGACGCACCACAAACGCACTCCCCGAATAAGTACCGGAGAACTTAATCTCCTTCGACCCATATGTGGGCTCTAAGAGGAAATTTTTCTAACTATTCTTTTTGTCGCACGACGTGATCACTGAAAGGGAGATCCGTGCAGCCGATCGAAGCACGTACCGTTGAGGGTTTATTCCTCACTGCGTGATATGCAAATATCCCGCCCTTTTCACTAGAGCACCGCGGCTTTTGCCCGTCGAACTCGTTCTGCTTTCGCGCTGCGATCAACCCCCTTTGGTCAAGCGCGCAAAGTTTCATCCCTGAGCCGGAATTCTTCTCTGACACGGTCGCGTGCGCGAAACGTCGCGCTTATCTACGTAAAAATCCGCGCAGACTGGCGTCTATTGCGTTCTTTGTTTAAAACTTGCGGTTCCTACTGGGCATAGAACCTGAGGCCGGAGCCGACTAATAGGATCAGGGCAAGACCGATCTGAAGCACGACAAGTACGCCTCGCGTGCGGTGGCGCTCCCGGAATTCAAGCCCACTTGCTTGTGCCAAGCCTCGCGTTGCGCTTCGTGCCGCACCTGTCGAAGCTAGTTCTCGCGAATCCATTCCGCCCATCGCGAAGGTGACGGGCTTCGATCTAAACACCGTGCGCAAGTACTTGGCGCACCCGAAACTGGAGCCGCGGTATAAGCCGCGGCCGGCAGGACCGACAGTGCGTGACCCGTGGAAGGCATAGATCGAGGAACGGTTGGCGGCGGGAGTTTGGAATGCGCGCCGCTGAATGGCAGAACAACCTCTACGACTTTTCGCAGAAGATTTTTCAGTAGCATAGGCAAATGAGAAGATCGCTCGCCTTTGATGGAGGGCGATTCTTCAAGGAGGCCAAATGGCAAAAGAACGTTGGGACGTGAGGTTGGGTTCGATGAACCGCCGGAAGATGTTGGGCACGGGAGCCGGATTGTTCGGCGGCGTGACCGGTATTGCCTTCGGGCAGGAAAAGCGTGCCGCCGGGAAGGCCCCGGCAGCCGTCACCAGCCCGAACCTCAACCCGCCAGTGGTCACTGTGCAAGGCGGAAAACTACGCGG
>DATAUH010000490.1:0-6453 GCA_036268375.1 Bryobacteraceae bacterium
GTGCCGGATAACGGCGGCCAAACGGGCGGATATAGCGGCGGCGCCGTGTGGCAGCCGGCAGCGGTCGATATGTCTCGCGGAATTGCGTACATCGGAACCGGGAATAACTATACGGCCCCGCAATCGGTAGAAGATTGCCAGACCGCCGCAACCGCGGGACAGACCGCTTCTTGTTTCGATCCTGAGGACTTCTTCGATACGGAGCTCGCCATCAACATCAACAGCGGCTCTGTCCTTTGGAACAAGCGGTTACAAGGTTCCGATATCTGGACGGTAGCTTGTTCGAATCCGATGAGCGGGACTATTTGTCCCAAGCCGACAGGACCGGATTTTGACTTAGGCGGCTCCGGTCCCAACTTACTCCCGAACATGAATATGCTTGCTGTGGGACAGAAGAGCGGATTCCTGTGGGGGCTCGACACATCAAACGGCAATGTCACCTGGGGAACGCAGGTCGGTCCGGGCAGCACTTCGGGTGGGATTGAATGGGGTACCGCCAGCGACGGTCAGCGTGTTTATGTGGCGATTTCGAACAACCTGCATAACTCGTACAAACTGGCGAAGAACGGGCCGGATATCTCGTGGGGATCGTGGGCCGGCATCAACGCTCAGACGGGTGAAATACAGTGGCAAACGGCCGATCCGACGCAAGGCGCCGCCGACACCGGGGCCGTCAGCGTAGCCAATGGCGTGGTCTACGCGGGATCCTATTCCGGATTCATGTACGCTCTATCGGCGAACGACGGCTCGGTACTCTGGTCGTTCGACAGCGGCGGCTCGGTCGTCGATAGCCCGTCGATTGCGAACGGCATGCTGTTTTGGGGCTCTGGTTACGGACGTAGCAAGCCGGGTAAGAGCAACAATAAGTTATACGCGTTCGGAGTGCCGCAGTAAGTCACAGCCAAAAGTAAGTGCAGCCGGGTCGCGACTCACCGGGGTCGGCGAGCATTGCGACCCGACTTACTCGATTACTCCGGCCCGCCGCAAAGTCTCGTCGATCTCCGGCTTCACCAGCACGCCGTCGGCGATTTCGGCGAGGCGCTTGCGCTCCCGCTTCACGATTTCGGTTGCCAGACGCGCCACTTCGGCAGCATCTTCCAGCGGAACCACTGCTACGCCGTCGCGGTCGCCCACAATTACGTCGCCTGGCCGCACCGCCACTCCTCCGCAGGCGATGATCGCCCCGACTTCTCCCGCGCCGTCTTTGTTGCAGCCGTTTACCGAAAGCCCCCGCGCCCACACAGGCAGGCGCATGGCCTCGATCGCGTCGATGTCGCGGACCACGCCATCGATTACCAGCCCCCGCAGGCCGACTTTCATTGCGCTGGTGGCCAGCAACTCGCCCCAGCCGGCGTTGCCGGAGCCTTGCGCATTAATCACCAGCACATCGCCCGGCCGGCAAAGCGTAAGGGCCTTGTGATACATCAGGTTATCCCCCGCGTGACACCAAACTGTGACCGCCCCGCCAATCATACGTGGGACGCGCCACATGGCGCGGATTCCAGGGTCCATGCCGCCTAGCCGTGACATGGCGTCGGCAACCTGCGAACTGGCGGCGTCGCCGAACGCGTCCAGCATATCGGCCGATGGCCTCACCCATCCTTGGCGCAATCGAAATCCAGGTCTTCCTGCCATTCCGCTACTGTATCAAAATAGGTTGTTCGAGCTTAAGCCGTTCGCTTTCATACTTCTACAGAACTCCTGGCAACCTTGATAAGCAGCTCCGTTCAACCCCGTACTGCGCCGGTCAACCAAATATTTCAACGTTTTAATGCCAATCGATGGTGTCGGCACGGCATGGACCTCTATACTGCCCGTTAAGCGCGACAGTCCGTCTGGAGTTTGCCATGCGCGCTGAGATATCATTCTTCATTCAACGGAAAATCGACCCTCAGGAAAGGTTAAGAAATGCACAAGCCGATTAAATATGTGGAAAAGGCAGTGTCGTACGCCGCGGGGGCGGCATGGGTTGTTTTCGATAAGCTGAATCAAATCAGTCGCAACCCTGGCTTCGTGCCGAAATGGTCGGATAAACCGCTGTTGAAATCGTGGGAAAAGGTGAAGCCGCCACTGGGTTGGCCGCGCCAGACCGATTCGCTGTGCCCGCGCTGCGTACCCGACATTCGCGAAAAGATTTTGGACGGCCGCGAACCTCTCGACACGCTCTACAACAAACGTCCCGGTGAAATAAAGGCTCAGATCATCGAACGCGACGGCAAAATCCTGATGGTGAAGGATTGCCCGATTCACGGCCATTTCGAAGACGTGATGGCGATCGATACTGCGTTCTTCAAGCACTTGGAAGACGTTTTTCCCGGCCGCGACATCCGCGCCCACAACGACGAGCGCCTCCACAAACACGGTTCGAGCACGATTACCCATGGCCGCGGCTCCGTTTTGACCGTCGACCTGACGAATCGTTGCAACATGATGTGCGATCCGTGCTTCATGGACGCCAACCAGGTCGGATTCGTCCACGAACTCACCTGGGACGACGTGAAAACGCTGCTGGACAACGCGGTCAGCATCAAGCCGAAGCGCCAGATGTCGGTACAGTTCTCGGGTGGGGAGCCCACGCTTTCGCCGTTGTTCCTGAAGGCCGTCTCCTATGCGCGCGAAGTCGGCTACACGTCGGTACAAGCTGCAACCAACGGTATCGAGTTCGCAAAGAGCCCCGAATTCTGCAAACAGGCCGCTGACGCGGGCCTGCGTTATGCGTACCTGCAGTTCGACGGCGTCGGAAACGCGGCGAACTCGCACCGCAAGGTCGGCAATCTGTTCGACGTGAAGTTGCGCGCCATCGAAAATCTGCACTCGAACGGCGTCGACATTGTTCCCGTCATCACGATCATTAACGGCATCAATAACGAGCAGGTCGGCCGTGTGATCCAGTTCGCGCTCGACAATCCGAAGAAGATTCCGTTTCTCTCGTTCCAGCCGGTTTCGTTCACCGGCCGCGACGAAGCGATCACCGATGAGCGCCGCCAAGCCCAGCGTTATACTCTGTCGCACCTGGCGCACGACGTGAAGAGTCAGACCGGCCTCGGCGAGCCCGTTCGCGACTGGTTCCCAATCTCCTTCATTTCAACCTTCTCCGACTGGAGTGACCTGTGCCACGGCCCCGAAGCGACTTGGGGTCAGTTAAGCTGCGGTTGCCATCCAAATTGCGGCGTCGGCATGGCGGTGATGGTGGATAAGGAAACCAAGGAGTCGGTTCCGTTTACGGCCTTCGTGAACGCCGATCGCCTGGCTCGCGACATCGCGAAGGTCAACGATGCGGCCCGCAGCAAGTGGCTTTCAGTTATGGGCATGGCGCTTTCGCTCGGCCGCAATTACGATTCCTTTAAGTCGCCCACGCATTTCAAGCTGACGGACCTGCTGACAAAATTCGACAAAACGTTCGGCGCCACGGGCAAGAACTACGGCAAAGTCGGCAAGGATCGCACCCGCAATGATATTGAGAAGCGCCGCGCGGATCGCTGGAACTTCCTCTTCATCGCAGGCATGTGGTTCCAGGATCTGTTCAACTACGATTTCCGCCGCACCGAACAGTGCATCATCCCCTATGCGACGCAGGAAGGCGAAATCTCCTTCTGCGCATACAATACGGGCGTCGGCTGGCGCAACATCATCGAGAAGATGCATATGACCGCGACGCTAACCAAGTGGTACGAAGAGCGCGGCAAGCACGAAATTTTCGCCGGCAACAAGGCGGTGCCGCTTGCGACTACGTCGCACTCTCTGTTGCTGCGCCAAGAGATCGTAACCACCGAAGTGCAGCACGATCTGGACCGTCTGGGCATCGCCAAGACTGCGGGGGAAGAAAAGACGCGCGCCCGCGATGCGAAGCTGAAGCAGCAGGCGGAAGATGCTCGCATGACAAAGCTGTATCGCGAGCATGTGTTGAAGGAACAGCCCGGCGCCGAGTTGGTTCAAATTGGCATCGGCAAGGCCGCTCCGGCGCCCGCGCCCAAGCAGGAAGTAGAAGAGCGCGAGGAAGTCGGCAGCTTCGGCGACTAAGCTTCTCCCAGCGTCAAAACACAATCAGGGCAGGCCTTCGGGTCTGCCCTTTTTGTTGTGTGCCGAGCATGTTCGACAGCTCGGGGGTGAAAGTCCCCTTGACAACCTGATGGAGGTGAAGTCATAGCGAAGCGCAAGGGCGTCGTCGTGAGGCGGGGTCTGAAAGAAGCGTGGAGCAAACGCACGAGCCGATGTACAAAAACCGGATCTGAGGCATACGGTGCTAGACGAGTCGGCAATTGATCACGAAGTCCATATCCATCAAGAGCACTGGTTGTAAATCCGGCGGTTGCGTGCGGAAGGCGGTCGAACTTACCTCGGGAGATCTGCTGTGCGTCGCGGAATCGTGACTGAAGGCGCCGCAAGGGGCGTTGATCTCGCGGCAGAAGTCAGCAGCGGGCACGTCGATTAGTCCGGTAACGGATGAAGGCCCGAACCGTGATCGTGGGTAGTAGTGCGCGGCTCTCGTGGGGGCCATGCGCCAGCCAATCCGCTACGGCGGAGCTTGCCAGGAACGGATTGGGTGAAGTCCGAAAGGAACCTGGGAGCGGCGAAGCCTCCATCGGCGAAAGGCGAAGCGAACCTCCGGGCTTCACCGGCTCAAGTCACGGAACCGCCGGATGCGGGCCCGCATGTCCGGTGGTGTGGGAGGGGCGAGGCTGTTAGGGTTCCCCCTATCCCGATTTGACGGCGCTGAACGGTGAGATTGCCCGCCCGGCTGCCGTGTGCAAAACTCAATGTAACCGGACCACGCCCTGCATTCATCTAAGAGCCTACAGGTCTCGTTAACAAGGGTTCATTCATGAAACGTACGTGTCTATATACAGCCGCCGTTCTTTGCTTTTTCGCCGCTTCCAGTTACGCGCAGATCACGTCGTACACCATCTCTACTGCCGTCGGGAACGGCTTCGCAGGTTTTCTGGGCGACAATGGTCCCGCTACTTCGGCAGAAATCAACACGCCGATCGGCGTTGCCTTGGATTCCTCCGGCAATATCTACCTGACGGACAGCGCCAATCACATCATCCGCAAGGTGACCAAAAGTTCCGGAAAAATCTCCACCTTCGCCGGCAATCAGCTCAATCAATCCTCGGGCGACGGTGGCGCGGCCACCAGCGCCTCCTTCCAAACGCCCTACGGCATCGCCGTCGATCAGTCAGGCAACGTTTATGTCTCCGATTATCTTTCGCACGTCGTCCGCAAGATCAACACCAGCGGGACCATCTCCACCGTCGCCGGCACCGGCACCTTCGGTTTCTCCGGTGATGGCGGCCAAGGCGCGAATGCCCAATTGAATCGGCCATTGGGATTGGCAGTCGATTCCGCCGGCAATCTCTACATCGCCGACACCAACAACTACTGCATTCGCATGCTGTCGACGGATGGAACTATCTCCACCGTCGCGGGCGCTGCTACGAGCCTGGGCTTTACCGGTGATGGCGGCCCAGCCACGAAGGCCAAGATGAGCGCTCCTTATGGCGTTGCGGTCGATTCCAAAGGCAACATCTACATCGCCGATAGCGGCAACAATCGCGTTCGCGAAGTATCGAACGGCGTGATCAACACCATCGCCGGAACCGGAACCAAGGGCTTCAGCGGCGATGGCGGCCCGGGTACAAAAGCGCAGCTCAACAACCCCTACGGCCTCTCGGTCGATGCCGGAGGGAATGTCTATGTCTCCGACTACGGCAACTGGCGTCTTCGGTTGATCACGCCCAACGGCAACATTCAAACGCTTGCCGGCTTCGCGCAAGGTTACGGCGGCGACGGCGGCCCGGCGATCAACGCGACCTTGAGTTTTCCGACGGGGACCGCACTCGATCCCTCAGGAAACGTCTACATCGCCGATTCGGGCAACAATGCGATTCGCCAGTTGGCCCCCTCCGGCCCGTCCACCGCTGGCGGCGCCGTGATCACCGCCTCTCAATTCGGCGCCTTCAACGCGGTGGCGCCCGGCTCGTGGATCGAAATCTACGGAGCCAATCTCTCGACCAGCATGCGTTCCTGGGGCGCCGCGGACTTCACCAACAGTGGCACGACTGCGCCTACGTCGCTTGACGGCAACGCGGTCACAATCGGAGGGCAGCCGGCATATATCGACTATGTCAGCGGCTCTCAGATCAACGCGCAGGTTCCCTCGGGCGTCGGCAGCGGCCAACAGAGCCTGGTAGTCACGAATGCCGCTGGCGGCAAGGTTACGTATAACGTCACGGTGAATGCGGTTGAGCCCGGGATTTTCGCGCCGTCGCAATTTGTGATCGGGGGCAAGCAGTATGCTGGCGCGGTGGCGAACGATGGCACGACGTTCATCCTGCCCGCTGGCGCAGTTTCGGGCTTCACGTCACAGCCCGCAAAGCCGGGCGACCGCATCACGTTCTATGGCGTCGGCTTCGGCCCGGTCACACCGGCAATCAACGCGGGACAGGTCGTCAC
>DATAUH010000491.1:0-27467 GCA_036268375.1 Bryobacteraceae bacterium
GGGATCGGAACCGTTGTGGGCCATGTACCGCTTTCCGGTGACGAAGTCGGGCCGTCCGTCGCCATTCAGATCGGCCATGGTCAGGGCATGCGCCTGCGACCAAGTGTCGTCGATCATGTGCTTGGTCCATTTGCCACCGCCGAGATTCTCCATCCAGAAGACGCCATAATCGTGCGCCATAGAAGTAACCAAATCGGGGCGGCCGTCACCGTTCACATCGAGCACATAGATATAGCCGACGCTAACCAGGTCAAACTCGGCATGAAACTTCCAATCTCCGGTACGGGGGTCTGCGGGAGCTTCGAGCCATCCCAGGGGAGTTATGATGTCGTTCCTCCCATCGCCGTTGAGGTCGCCAACTCCGATGCCGTGGCCATAGCTGCGCGGGCTTACCACGTGCTTCACAAACGCGCCACCTTTTACTTCAAACCACGCTAACGGGTCCTGCATCTGATGGCCGCCCCATTGTGGGAGCACTTCACGGGCATGTCCGTCGTTGTCCAGATCCACCAGAAAAGAGAATTCGATGCTGTGGCCGCTTTCGATAAGATGTTCCGGCCACTCGCCGCCTTTCGCGCCGGGATTTTCGTTCCACCAGATGCGGTTTCCGTGCGAGGCGGAACTGATGACGTCCGGATAACCATCGCCGTTTACGTCAAGCAGGAGATCGGAGAGGTCCTCAGTGGCATTGCGGAAGTATTCAATGGACCTAAAGCGGTGTTTGATCCAGCGTGGGCCTTCATACCAGTTCTCACCGGAGACGATATCGGGATGTCCGTCGTGGTTGATGTCCGCGATTGCGCAAGTCTCATACGCGCCGGGATCGATCATGCGCTGCGTGAACGGGATCTCGGCGGGGCGTGAGCCCGGCCAAGCCGCGGCGCCGGCTGCAAGAAGCAGAATGCCGGAAATTGTGGCGCAACAGTTCGCCGGTTTGCCCATGGCCGTATTGGAGCATCTGAATCTTAAGGCAACCTGAAGAAACGACCAGTCACCATAATTTCATGTGCCGTGTATCCAACGGTTGAAGCGATCTGTCGTCAAAAATTCATTTCCATCTGTTACCTTTCGCCGTGCCGCCTATGAAAAAATCGACTGCGTTTCTCGCTGTAGCCTTACTCGCCACATTGGCCTTCGGGCAGACAAAAAGTGGTGCGCCAAAAGGGCCGAAAGCGCCCAAAACCCTCAAATTTTTGACTCCCGAACAGATTGATCCAAGCCGTCTGTTGCCGCCGCCCCCGAAGGACGGATCTGAAATTCAGGTGACACAGATGGCTGCGGTGAAGCACTTGATCCAAACGCGAACGGCCGAGAGGTTTGCGCAAGCCAAGTGGGACGCGGAGCACGAAGACGCGACTCCTTTTGCTGCCGTAATCGGGCCTGGGTTCGATCTGCAGAAGTTGCCCGCCACGTCAAAGCTGCTGACCGGCGTACTGAACGATCAAGGCATCGCGGCAAGCACTGCCAAGGATTACTTCCACCGCAAGTTTCCCGTGACTGCGGAACAGCCCGCTTCCTACGGCGAATGGACTTGCGATACGGGCGACCATAAACCGGATAGCCGGCCGCTGCGGTCTTACCCGAGCGGTCATGCGACGCTCGGCTACTCCGTGGGAGTGGTTCTGGCCGCGCTGATTCCGGAAAAGTCGCAGGCCATTCTCATACGCGCGGCCGATTACGCGTACAGTCGCGAAGTTTGCGGCGATCACTATCACGGCGATGTGGAAGCCAGCCACGCGCTGGGCACCGCGTTGGGCGTAATGCTTCTGAACAGCCAGGCGCTGAAACCCGAGTTCGAGGCTGCGCGCGCGGAGTTGCGGGCTGCGCATCTGACTCAATAGCGGTTACGCATTGCTCTGTTCGTCCATCCGAATTCGCAAGAGGAAAATATGATCAAAATCGCTGTTCTTGCATTGACTATCGGGATTGGCGTTTGCGCGGCCCAAGCCGATCGGGCTGCGGTAACCGGCACGATTTCGGACCAGTCCCATGCGGCAATCGCATCGGCTCACGTGGCGGTGATCTATCCAGGCACCGGGCTGCGGCGTGAGACGCTCTCGTCATCTTACGGGGCCTACGAACTGGCCGGGCTGCCGATCGGCGAATGCTACGTCGAGGTGAGCGTGTCTGGCTTTCGCAGCGTCCAGACGAAGCCGTTCGTCCTCGATGTGGGCCAAACCCGTAGCTTGGACTTGGCTCTCGAGGTCGCCAGCGTCTCATCGACGGTGGATGTGAAAGACGTAGCGGACCCTCTGACATACACCACCGCCGCCGTCAGTTCGCTGACTGACGCGCAGCGGCTGAATGATCTGCCGGTGAACGGGCGCAACTGGATGTCATTCATGGCCCTGGCGCCTGGAGCGGTGGATGGGGCCAACGGCTCCAACACCTCGGTGCGTTTCTACGCTACTGCTGGTGACGATGAAAACTATCGTGTGGACGGCGTCGACGCGACCAGCATCCGTAACCAGAACATGCGGCTCAACAGCCGGTTGCTTATGTCAGAGGACGCGATCGCCGAGTTTCGCGTGAACAGCGCGTTGTTCAGCGCGGAAACGGGAGGGTCCATCGTAGGACAGGTAGAGATTGTAACGAAATCGGGCTCCAACGCCTTCCACGGTTCGGTCTTCGAGTACGCCCGCAACGATACTTTCGACGCGCGGCCCTTCAGCTACACGACGGGGTTGCCGCCGTTCAAATTCAATCAGTACGGCGGCACCTTCGGCGGAGCCATCCTGAAAAATCGTACCTTCTTCTTTTTGTCCTACGAGGGGTTGCGGCAGACGCAGAATCTGCAGGCCCCGGCCCAGGATGTTCCGTCCCTGAGTTTCCGCGCCCGAGCGCTGGCGCAGTCGCCAGTAATTGCGCCGCTGCTTGCCGCGTTCCCCGATCCGACTGGAACGACTTCGAATCCCGACATCGGCGTCTGGGTCGGACCCTCGCAGAACGTGCAGAACGAAGACGTGGGAACGTTACGGCTGGATCACCGTTTCAACGACCGCTGGTCAAGCTACTTCCGTTTCACCCGCAATCATGCCGAAACACGCGTGCCGGAGACGCTCAATTACGGCACCAACAGCATTAACGCCCCGTTCAATGCGTTGCTCGATCTGCTTTACGTGATCTCGCCCCGTTCCACAAACGAGGTGCGCCTGGCCGGCAACTGGGTTCCCTGGAACTACCAACAAGATATCCGGAACACGCTGGCAGTGGCGGTCGGCCCGCTGGTAACGGCGCCGGATTCGCTCTTTAAGAGCACCCATTCACTCTCTGAAAATGTTTTGGACAGTTACACGCATCAGCAGGGGCAGCACACCTTGAAGGCAGGCATCGAAATCCGGCGCGTGGTCATCAGCAACTACTATTCCTGGGACGGCACGATCAGCTATGCGACTATGAACGATTTTGCCGCCAATGTGGCGGATTCCGTGGTGGTTTCCGGCCTGAATCCAGCGGTTACGGATCCGAAGACCGAATACTTTGGGTATGTCCAAGACGAGTGGAAGATCCGCCCAAATCTCACCATGAACGCCGGCCTGCGCTACGATTTCTTCAACGAGCTGAGTGAATCTCACGGTCGCACGTACGGATTCAACATCCAGACCTGCGGCGGTTACTGCCCGTATGGCAACCAGAACGGCACGCCCGATTTCTCTAACTTAGGTCCACGCCTCGCTCTGGCTTGGGCGCCAGAAAAGCTGCATGGCAACACCGTCATTCGCGTAGGCAGCGGCATCTACTACGGCGATCAGCAAGTGGGCAACCAACTCGCGTTCACTTATAACGGCGGCAACCGCTTCAATCTGTCGCAGGCGACCACGCCGGGGCTCGCTTATCCGGTGAATCTGGACCCGAATGTCGCGGTGGGTACCGCGCCGGATGAGACCGAACGGTACCGCCGGAGCGAAATGAGCCAGCAGTGGACCGCGCAAATCCAGCAGCGCCTTCCGTTCGGCTTCATTGCGCAGGTGAGCTACATTGGCATGGAATCCGATCACTTATTTACGTCGGCAGCAGACAACGTGATCAACCCGCTCACCGGCAAGCGTAAGCTGCCCAACTTCGACCAAGTGGAATATAAAGGCGACTGGGGCGTTGGCCGATACAATGCGCTCACGGTGGGAGTGCAGCGAGTCGCTAAAAACGGGCTGTACCTGGCGTTGAATTACTCGTATGCCCACGCCAACGACGACACGGACGGGGATCCCGAAAATGTAGCTTGCCGTTCCTGCAGCAGAGGCCCTTCCGCCTATGATGTCCGCGACAACCTGTACATACAGTCCAGCTATCCGTTGCCGTTGGGCCATTCCATTCTGCTGCGCGATTGGACGCTCAGCGGCGTTGCCTCTGTACGCACCGGACTCGCTCTGAACGTCACGGTATCGCGCAAGGCCACGGTTATGCCCGATGGGAACACCACCAGCCAGCGGCCCGACCTTATCCCTGGGATATCGCTAATTCCTCCGGGTGGGCAGACGGTCGCAGACTGGATCAACCCGGCGGCGTTCGCGGTCCCGGCAAATGAGACTTGGGGCAACGCCCCCAAAGACCTCATCCGCGGGCCGGGCCTGTTTCAGATCGACGCCGCCATCCAGAGGACTATCCGCATCACTGAAAGGAGCAACCTGAAGATTCGCATGGAGGCATTTAACGCACTCAATCACCCCGAACTGGGCAATCCCAATGTGAACTTCTCCTCGCCCTCATTCGGCCAGATTACCTCGGTAGTCAACACGACGCCCGTCGGCAGTGGTGGCGCGCGAAGCGTGCAGTTCGCTGCGCGGTATACGTTCTGAGGGCTGCGCGCCCTTTCCGCATCGGAAACATCAGCGGTATCGGTCGTGTAGCAAACCGCTATTTCTCTTCCGGATATCGCTGCTTCTACGCGGACGATGTTGTCCTGAGCGGCATCGTATCCCGCTTTCGCCCAAATGCCTCCGCGCCAGTCTCCGTATGAACCTCAGTACAACCGTCGTTCAAATTCGTTGCGCCACGTAGAGAAGAATAACGCCGATCTGCGGCCCGCCGGAGCAACCCGCTTTGCGCAAGGCGTTCGATCGCGGCCCAGCGTTTTTGGCATCCGGACATCGATCCTCAAGCTGCAACGTTTGACTGCCGGACATATGATTCATGCGGAAAACGGATTCCTGATGCGATCCGGAACATCAGGCGGAAGAACATCTGCGCTCCACTGCATCTCTGCATCTGTCCACGATGCTCTGCAACGCACACGAGTCGGGATGATGAAATGACGAACTGACGCCAACTCGTCAGACGCTCGCCGGACTCTGGCGCCTCCTTTGCTCCTAACTATCGAAAAACATTAGCCGAGACGGTCGGAAGCTGTCGTGCATTTCCAGATGCCATTCGGGGCGCCCGAGGCTGCCGAGGAGGGAACGGAATGCAATGGAATAAGCTCGGTCTGGCTATCGCAGTGCTCTCGACCGGACCGGTTTGGGCCCAGGATTCGACTCGCACAGACGAAATCGAAAGCGCCCGCGCAAAGAAGGAACAGAAACTTTCATCGCCGCGCGACCCTGGGTTGGAGCGCGCAATCGGCGGCATTCAGGGGAGTTGGGCATACCGCTTCTTGACGTCTACGGATGGGCTGGGTCTGGGGTTCGGCGAAATGATCCCGGGCGCCGGATTCTCGACTGGGCCGCGCTACAGTAAGACGCTGCTCGACGGTCGCCTGAGGTTGACCGGTTATCTTCGCAGTTCGACGAAGCGCTATTACACCGGCGGAATCCAGGGATCGTTGACCCATCTGTGGAATGGCCACGCAGCCCTCGATTTTTCCGCGGACCATTTCGACTATCCGCAAATGCCCTATTACGGGCCAGGTTCCGAATCGCGAAAGACGGGACGCAGCGACTACCGGCTCGAAAAAACGGAAACTCAGATTCATCCAGCGCTCCGTCCGGTAAAGGGGTTAACGCTGGGCTTACTCGGCGGATTCCAGGCAATTAACGTGGGCCCCGGCACGGCCTCGGAATATATATCAAGCGACCACCAATACACGCCGGCGCAGGCGCCCGGAATCGAGCAGCAGACCGACTATCTCACCGGCGGCGGGTTTGTCCAATTCGATTGGCGCGATCGCCCGGGCGACCCCACGGAAGGCGGAAAGTACCGTGCCGAGTATACGAAATTCTCCGACCTGGATGCGGGCCGCTATAGCTTCTATCAGCTCAATCTCGACGCCAGCGAATACATACCGTTCTTTAACGGAAAGCGCGTCATCGCGCTGCACGGCAGAACGTCGCTGAGCGATACCAGGAACTCGCAGCAGATCCCGTTTTACATGCAACCGACTCTGGGCGGGGCGGATGATCTGCGCGGGTACCGTCCCTTCCGTTTTTACGACGACAACTCCGTCCTGGTGCAGGCGGAGTATCGCTGGGAAGCATCGGGCGTCGTGGAACTGGCACTGTTCGCCGATGGCGGCAATGTCTTTCACGACTGGAGTCAATGGAATCTGCGCCATCTCGAGACCGATTACGGGTTCGGCATTCGATTCAAAGGGGACACAGGAGTTCATTTTCGTTTGGATACTGGCTTCAGCCACGAGGGGTTTCAAATATGGTTTCGCGTAAACAATCCGTTCTAACCGCATCGCTTTTGCTCGGCGCCGCGTACGCGGCAGGCGCGGGTGACAACAAGGCGGGTGATAAGAAGGCTAGTAACAAGAAAGACGCCGGCGTCAGCCGACCTGCAAGCGCGGGCCGCGCGTCGAGCAATGCAGTTGTGGTTTCACGCGGCAAGTTCCGCAGCGACGATCCGCTCTGGGTCGAGCCCAAGCCGCTGGCCGTACGCAACGTCAAGACAATCGAAATCGGCGATCTGTACGATTTCGTGGCGCAGTCCTTCGTTACTCCGCGCCAGTTGAAGCACGAAAAACGAACGCCAGCGCAGAACGTGAATACCGTCGGCGAGGTCCCGGATAGCCAGTGGTACGCCAATCGCCACGGGTTGCACACGATGACGCTCGACGAACTGAGGCGCGGCGCAGGCAGTGCGAACCCACCCGATCCGGATCGCCCCTGGAAGGTGATTTCGGCTAAGAGCGATGGCGTGATGCCTGGATTTCACATCGAAGACAGCCATGGAAATCGGTATCTGTTGAAACTCGACCCGGCGGATTATCCCGAGCTTTCCTCGGCGGCGGACGTGATCGGCAGCAAGATCTACTACGCGCTCGGCTACAACACGCCGGAGAACTATGTGGTGTATTTTCGCCGTGATCAACTGACGGTTTCGGAAGAATCGTTGTGGCGGGATCGTATGGGCAAGGAACACATGCTCAGCGTCAAACAGATCGACGAATGGCTCGCGGATCAACCGCGTGACAGCAAAGGCCGGTATCGCGCGATGGCCAGCCGCTGGATTGATGGCAAGCCGATCGGCCCGTTCAATATGGACGGGACGCGCTCTGACGATCCCAACGACGTCGTGCCGCACGAAAACCGGCGCGAACTTCGCGGCATGCGCGTCTTCGCGGCGTGGCTGAACGACACCGACGCCAAGTCGATCAACACGCTCGATTCTCTGGTCACGAAGAATGGCGTACCGTTTATCGAGCATTTCCGCATCGACTGGGGAGCCTCGCTGGGTAGCGACAGTCTTCGGCCCAAGGACATACGCCGCGGACACGACTACATTATTTCGCCAAAAACCAACGCGTTGCAGGCCGCCAGCTTCGGCTTCTATCTGCCGAAGTGGATGCGCACGCACTATCCCAAAATTCGCGGCACGGGCACGTTCGACTATGAGTCATTCGACCCGGTGAACTGGCACTCGAACTATCCTGTGACGCCATTCATGCTGATGGATGAAGACGACGCCTTCTGGGCGGCGAAGAAGGTGATGGCTTTCTCGAATGACGAACTTCGCGCGTTCGTCGAGACCGGAGGATACACCGACACGCGTGCGGTGGATTGGGTCACCACTGCCTCATCAAGCGGCGCGACCAGATCGGCCAGGTCTGGCTTGCGTCGCGCCTGGCGCTCGACAACTTCCGCGTGGAAAATGGCGCACTCGCGTTCGACGATCTGGCCTCGAAGTACCACCTGCGCGAGCCGTTCCCCTATAGCGTTCAATGGGCCTCGTTCGACAACCCGAGCGGCGCGACGTCCACGCTTGACGGGCATGACCGGAACCTGCCGGACGTGGGCCCGTCCGGCGGATATCTGGCAGCGACGATCCGCGCCACCGGCAGTGAGACGGCTGTTGCGCTGGGTGACGTGAAGGTTTATCTGCGGCGCACGGCCCAAGGCTGGATTGTGGTCGGCGTGGAACGACGAGCGGCTGCATGAGGCGCGGTTGATTAGCTGGCTCAACAGCAAGATGGACTCGAGAAGAAGCTTCTGCATGTAAGCCTCGTTTCCGGGATGCTAACGCTTCTTGTGCTGCTTCGTCGGTCTAGTCGGTCGGCGTGAGCATTAATTTGCTGCGAACGCCCGCCCACGCTGTTCCTGAATGCTTTGGTCTTTAGGGATCTCAGCGCGCTTTTGCTACATATCGATCTCGACTTGATTGAGTCACGAGGAAGGGTCGGCCTGAAGTTGAATGCACTCGCGATCTTGATCGAAAAAGCGACTCCGGTTTGGACCTCGCCGGCAGAGAACGTCGCAGCGCCCTTGCGTTGACGATTTAGAGTCGAATGCGGGCGGCTGCGCGCAGACGGACTATGACGGCGCTGGGCGGGTAGGCTACGCCGTGTCCCGCGATATCCTAGGAAGTGGCCCCCCACGCACCGCATCGACAAGCGAAACAATTCATGCCTAAGCCAGTTCTATTGACGATCGACGACGATGCCGACGTGCTCCGCGCCGTCGAGCGCGATCTTCGGCGCAAATATGCAGAGAAATATCGTATCCTACGTGCGGACTCCGGACCGGCGGCGCTCGATCTGCTTCGCAAGCTGGAGCAGCGTAACGATCCGGTTGCGTTGTTGCTTGCAGATCACCGCATGCCACAGATGAACGGGATCGAGTTCCTGGCTGAGGCCATGAAGATCTACCCAAACGCTTATCGCGTATTGCTGACAGCCTACGCCGATACCGACGCTGCCATTCAGGCGATCAACGAAATTAAACTGCATCACTACCTTCTGAAACCGTGGGATCCTCCGGAAGAGAAGCTGTATCCAGTCGTCGATGAGCTTCTGGACGACTGGCTCGCGGAGTATACGCCGCCATTCGAAGGGCTGCGCGTTTTGGGCAGCAGATGGTCGCCAAAGTCGTACGATTTACGGGAGTTTCTTGCGCGGAATCGGATTCCTTATCAGTGGCTGGATGTTGAGACGGCCGATCGAAGCGGGCCTGTCAAGCAACTGCTCTCCAAGCTTGAACCGCAGGATTTGGACCATTTGCCGCTGGTTCTGTTCCAGGACGGAGCCCGGGTCGCGGAGCCGCTTCACTCGGAGGTCGCCGAGCGAATGGGCCTCAGAACTCGTGCCGAGACCGAGTTTTACGACCTGGTGATCGCGGGTGGCGGGCCGGCCGGCCTTGCCGCAGCGGTCTACGGCGCATCGGAGGGGCTCAAGACGCTCATGATTGAGCGGGAAGCTCCCGGCGGTCAGGCCGGTTTGAGTTCTCGCATCGAGAACTATCTAGGTTTTCCCACGGGTATCAGCGGATCGGATCTTACGCAAAGAGCCGTTATTCAAGCGAAACGGTTTCAGGCGGAGATTCTTGCCCCCCAAGAAGTGGATGCTCTACGTGTCGACGGTCCCTATCGGTATCTCAAACTGTCTAACGGGACGGAGGTATCGTGCCACGCGCTGGTGATTGCGACTGGCCTGCAATGGCGCAGGCTTGGCATTCCCGGCATGGACCAGTTGCAAGGAGCGGGCGTCTACTATGGCGCCGGCATCGTGGAGGCGCGCTCCTGCAAGGACGAAGACGTTTACATCGTTGGCGGCGCCAACTCGGCGGGGCAGGCGGCGGTGCACTTCTCCGCCTATGCGCGGCGCGTGGTCATGCTGGTGCGCGGCGATTCCCTGGCGGCGACAATGTCCAAGTACCTGATCGATCGCATTGGGCAGACTTCCAACATTGAAGTACAGACCGGGGCAAGCGTGGTGGAGGTTTGCGGAGGCGTTCGGCTCGAAAACATTGCGATCAAGTGTCATGCGACCGGCGCCGTGGACCGGGTTAAAGCAAGTTCGCTGTTCATCTTCATTGGCGCCGAGCCCCGCACAAACTGGCTGGAAGGCGTGGTGGAGCGCGACGATAACGGATTCATCCTGACGGGCCCCGACTTGCTCCGCGACGGCAAGCGTCCCAAGGGCTGGTCTCTCGACCGTGATCCGGGATTGCTCGAGACCAGCGTGCCTGGGGTCTTCGCGGTAGGCGATGTTCGCCATGGATCGGTAAAACGGGTCGCCTCCGGCGTGGGAGAAGGCTCGATTGCGATACAGTTCGTGCATCAATATTTGAGCAAGGTGTAATTATGGCGACTGTCACCGGAACTCCGCTCATCGAGGCCCTTCGCAACGTCCCCGTTTTAGAAGATCTCAACGAGGATCAGCTCCAGTGGTTCGCCTCCAACGCCGAGGATCGGCGCTTCGCAGCTGGCGAAGTGGTGGTTGAAGCCGGCGCTCCGGCGGATCAATTGATTGTCATCCTCGCAGGTGAGTTGCAGGGGAAGCGCACCAAGGGTGCAGGCGTCTATATTGTAGGCGCCGGCGCGATTACCGGAATGCTGCCGTACTCGCGCATGACGCAATTCCCGGCTACCATTCGCGCCAGCGCGCCCACGCGGCTTGCCTCTCTACACAAAGATCGCTTCGAGGAGATGTTTCGCCGCATTCCCGACATACAACCTAGGCTAATTGGCTTGCTAACCGACCGCGTTCGCGAGTCAACGCGCGCCGATCAACAGCTCGAGAAACTAGCCGCGCTCGGCAAACTGTCGGCCGGTGTCGCGCATGAGCTGAACAACCCCGCGTCGGCAGTGCGGAGATCGACTGCTGGTCTTCGCGACGCCCTAGCCAATTTGCGCGATGCCAACTTCGGATTATGCCGCGAAGAGCTTTCCGACGAAGTGCTGGAACACCTTTCAGACATTGAAAAACAGGTCGCGACCGAAATGACCGGTTCGCCGGTGATGGACGCGCTGGACCGCAGCGACCGCGAGGACCGCGTCACCGCATGGCTGGAGAAGCGTGGCATCACTCGGCCTTGGGAACTCGCGCCAGCAATAGTCGACGCCGAGGCCGATGACGAGTGTCTGGACAAACTGTCCGCTCAGTTCCCGGGCAAGACTCTGGAATTCGCCCTGCGCCGCATGTCTGCCACCATCGAGGTGGAGAAGACCCTGCGACAGATTGAGAGCAGCGCTGCTCGGATTTCAGACCTGGTCAAGGCGATCAAAGAATACACCTACATGGATCAATCCGGTGAAAAAGAGGTCGATCTGCATGAAGGTCTGGAAAGTACGCTGACGATGATGCATCACGAACTGAAGAACGGCATCAACGTCCGCCGTGAATACGACCGATCATTACCGAAGGTTTGCGCCAAGGGAAGCGAACTGAATCAGGTCTGGACCAACCTGATCGATAACGCGGTTGATGCGCTGTCTGAACAGGCTAAGGGAGGCCGCGGTCAAATCACCATCCGCACCGCGCGAGATGGCGCTTTTCTACTGGTCGACATCATCGACAACGGCGCCGGTATTCCTCCGGAGGTAAAGAGCCGCATCTTCGATCCGTTCTTTACGACCAAGCAGGTGGGCGAAGGCACGGGCCTCGGACTCGACGCAGTGTACCGAATTGTCCGCCAGCATGGAGGTGATGTTCGGGTCGACTCGCATCCCGGCGAGACTCACTTTCAGGTGCGGCTCCCGATTGCTCGGGAAGCCTGACCAACGAAGATCTTGCCGCGCCGGACAATGTGTCCTGCGTCATGGAGGCGAGTTGATAAGGCCTTCGGACCGTTCGCCTTCCCGTTGCTTACTCGGACGTCCGACAGCCATGGTTCACTTTTGAAGTGTGCAGGCAGTTGCGGTGTCTTCATTGCAAGAGAACCGCGGTGCGAAGTTCTGACATGCGTAGATTTCAGACGGGAGAGCGGTGTTCTGAGGATGGCTCTCGATATTCTGACGCAGCAAGCTGGTTAACCGGTGGCCAGCCGCTAATCCGCTGACGCCTACTCCAAGGACCGCGCGTTTCACGCCGACACCACCACCACATTGCTTTTTTGCGATATTCGCGGCAATTGCGGGCTGGGTCGCCACGATAATTGTGAGCGCGATGCCGCCAAACGTCCTCTACTGGCCGATGCACGCGAGAGGGCGTTTCACGCAAACGCATCATGCTGGTTCGGCTGCGGCGATCACCTTGGCTGAGGCGTTGCTGCATTGCATGGATCGGAAGATCGGCCGCTGCCGTAGTCAGGTTCGCTGTCCAATACCCACAGTGTCTATTCCAGGCAGAATCGATCGTCGTGTCACGCACGCTCGCCGAAAGCGTCACTAGGACCATTATTCCAGTCAGCTAATTTCTGTGATTGACAAGCGCGGCAGAGTGAGACCAGAATTATGCAGGCGAACAAATGGCGAAAATCGGAGCTTTGACGCGGCCGCTTTCTTCACTGCCCGGCCGAACGGAAACTGTGGAGCGCCCCGACTTTACACAGGCGCTTTCTGTCGTGCCGCGAGGCGCGATCGCGGAAATTCTGGGGAGTGAATCTACCGGCCGAACGGCTCTCGCTCAATCGATGCTGGCAACTGCAACGCTGGGCGGCGAAGTCGTTGCGTGGATCGATTGCGACGATGCATTTGATCCGGTTTCGGCGGCAAAAGCGGGCGCTGATCTGGGGAGGATGTTGTGGGTTCAATGTGGGCGCCAGCTTGAAATCGCACTGAAGGCTGCGGACATGGTGCTGCACAACGGCGGATTCGGATTGGTCGTTCTGGACCTTTGCAATGTGACGCCGGGCGCTTTGTACCGGGTCCCGATCTCCTATTGGTATCGAATGCGGCGCGCCGTGGAGCACACGCCATCGGTACTGGTGATCCTGGGACGTCAGTCAATTGCTCGATCTTGCGCGGCGCGCCAGTTTGGGTTGGATGGTCCGCGGGTGGAATGGCGTGGGCAGAATCCGTTTCAGACCATTCTGCGGCTGAGGTCAGACGCATATTCAAAAAAACCCGTGCCCGCAGGGCCGATAGCGCTCGATGTAATTGGGGACACGGAGGAAGAGATTTGAAGTGTTCGGATGTTTATACGGTGCTTCGCCCCGGCTGGCTGAACTCGCTGAACAGTTTTCTCCGCTAGTGGAGAGATTGGCCGATGATGCTGTCGTCTTCTCTTTAAACGGTCTAAGCAGCCTGTTTGGCGATTCACATCAGATTGCGGCGGAAATTTCACGGCGCGGCGCGAGCATCGGCATTGCGGCGAACCTCAGCATTGCTGCGGATAAAACGACTGCGGTACTAGCCGCGCGCAATCTGCGGGGCGTCACGATTATTCCTGCAGGACGGGAAGCCAAAGCGCTTTCCGGAATTTCAATTGACGCTTTGCCGGTAGAACCGGATCTGTTGGCAACTTTGCAGCGCTGGGGTTTGCGGACGTTAGGCGATGTGGCCGCATTACCCGAGATTGGAATCACAGAGCGTCTTGGCCAGGCGGGTCACCGGCTGCGCGCGCTCGCATTGGGGAAGCATGTCGATCTGCTTCACCTTTCACGGCCTGCTGCAGAATATACCGCGCGAGAGGAGTTTGACGACCCAGTTGAATTGCTGGAACCGCTGTTGTTCGTCATCTCCGCGCAATTGCATGATCTCACTGCGAAGCTGGAACGGAATGGACGAGCCGCGATTCGGATCGCGGTGATTGCTTCGACTGACTCCTGCGCTGAGATTGTCCGATCCATTGAGCTGCCTGTGGCGATGCGTGATCCGAAAGCGCTCTTAAAGCAGGTGCAGCTTGCTTTGGCAGCCAAACCTGTGGGTGCGCCGGTTACTGCGATACAAATTGCGCTCGATCCGGCGGACCCGCGCGTTGTGCAAGGCGGCTTATTTCAGGCCGCCGGGCCGGAGCCAGACAAGCTGCAGACGCTGCTTAGCCGCCTCAGAGCGCTGACTGGGGCCCACCGGGTGGGATCGCCCGAGATTCTCAATACACATCGTCCGAATGCGTTCCAGTTGCGCCCCTCTATTTTCGGAGCCGGAGATCCAGCTCCAGTGAATTCTCGTCCAGTCCGTTTGGCGTTTCGCTATTTTCGTCCGCCTATCCCGGCGCGAGTGACCATGCAGAAACAGAATCTGCGGCAGGTTGTTTCTGAATATGCTACAGGCGTTGTGGTCCATTTTGCCGGACCGTGGAGAACTTCCGGGGAATGGTGGGCGGAAACGTCCTGGACGCGCGATGAGTGGGATGTCGTCCTTGAAGATCATGGCGTGTACCGGATTTATCTGACGACCTCCGGGCAATGGTTTCTGGAAGGAAGTTACGACTGATGTACGTCGAGTTGCACGCGCGGTCTGCCTTCAGTTTTCTCGAAGGCGCGTCACCGCCTGAAGAGCTGGTCCAACAGTGCGCAAATCTCGACATTCCGGCGATGGCCTTGGTAGATACGGACAACCTCAGCGGAGCGCCGCGGTTTTATATGGCCGCGAAGGAGGTTGGAATTTGCCCCCATATCGGCGCGGAGATTACGGCTGCGGCAGGCGGGCGCTACACGCTGCTCGTGGAGAATCGTACGGGCTATCAAAATCTATGCCGCTTGATCTCGGCAATGAAGCTCCGTTCGGAAAAGGGAAAAGCAGCCGCGACCGAAGCAGAGTTTCGTCAGTACGCTGCGGGACTGATATGTCTCGCCGACGGCTCCCAGCCGTTCGAACTATTGATTGACATCTACGGAGCCGGCAACGTCTATGCGGAGATTCAGAGGCATCTTCTCCGCGAGGAAGAGATTCGCAACGAACGCGTAAGCGAACTCGCGAAGAAATGGAAAGTTCCATTGATCGCCTCAAATGGCATCCGCTACGCACACGCGCAGAATCGGGAGTTGATGGATGTGCTCACGTGCGTCCGCCACAAAACAACGATTGGCGAGGCAGGCCGATTGTTGGAGCGCAACGCCGAGCGCTATCTGAAACCCCCACGCGCTATGAAGCGATTGTTCTCAACAACGCCCAAAGTGATCGGGGCAGCGGTGGAATTGTCGGACCGGCTCCAATTCACACTCCAGAATCTCGGCTATGAGTTTCCGAAATATCCCGTTCCTCCTGGCGAGACGATGGATTCGTTTCTACGCGCCCAGACTCTCAAAGGCGCACTCAACCGGTATGGTCCATCGCACGAAAAGGCGTACCGGCAAATCGAACGCGAACTCGCGGTGATTGAAAAGTTGAAGTTGCCGGGATATTTTCTGATCGTGTGGGACATCGTCGAATACTGCCGCCGCGAAGGAATTCTTGTGCAGGGAAGGGGTTCTGCGGCGAATAGCGCGGTCTGTTACTCTCTCGGGATCACCGCCATTGATCCGGTGAAAATGGAACTGCTCTTCGAGCGGTTTCTGTCGGAACAACGCGGCGAGATGCCGGATATCGACCTTGATCTTCCCAGCGGCGACGATCGTGAGCGCGCCATTCAATACCTCTATCAACGATATGGAAGGCTGGGGGCTGCGATGACGGCCAACATCATTACGTATCGCAGCCGGTCTGCAACGCGCGATGTAGGAAAAGCGCTCGGATTCGATCTGGAGTTCTTAGATCGCCTTTCGAAAGTTTCTGCACGCGGCGCCTGGGAAATGGAAAACGCCGAGACGCCGGGCGCCGGGTTTACTCCAGAGCAACGGTTTTCTTCGGCGGGCCTCGATTTGAAGAATTCACAGGTTACGAAGCTGATGAGTTTGTCGGGGCAGATTCTCAATTTGCCCAGGCATCTGGGCCAGCACAGTGGGGGCATGGTGATTTGCCAAGGGCAACTCGATTCGATTGTCCCGCTCGAACCTGCAACGATGCCGGGCAGGGTGGTGATTCAGTGGGACAAAGATGATTGCGCTGACTTGGGACTAATCAAAGTGGATCTGCTCGGCCTTGGGATGATGGCCGTGCTTAAGGATTCCATTACGCTCATCAGGGATCACTACAAGGAAGAGGTGGACCTCGCACATCTGCCGCCCGATGACGCACCCGTTTATTCTGCGCTACAAAAGGCCGACACTATCGGGTGGTTTCAAGTGGAAAGCCGGGCGCAGATGTCCTGCCTTCCAAGAATGAAACCGGCGCACTTCTATGACATTGTGGTCCAGGTTGCGATCATCCGTCCCGGTCCGATTGTAGGGAAAATGATGCATCCATACCTGCGGCGACGCGAAGGAGATGAGGCGCCCATCTGCCTGCATCCGGTGCTGGAGCCGGTGCTCAAACGAACTCTGGGCGTGCCCCTTTTTCAAGAGCAGCTTCTGAGGATGGCGATGCTGGTTGCGGATTTCACCGGCGGGGAAGCGGAGGAACTGCGCCGCGCAATGGGTTTCAAGCGCTCTGAAGAACGCATGAAGAACATTGAAACCCGTCTGCGTTCCGGCATGAACAAGAAGGGGATCACGGGAGAGGTGCAAGACACCATCGTTCAAGCCATCACGTCATTCGCGCTCTATGGGTTCCCGGAGAGTCACGCTGCAAGCTTCGCTCTTATTGCCTACGCGAGCGGATACCTGAAGTGTCATTATCTTGCGGCATTCACGGCGGCCATGCTGAACAATCAGCCGATGGGGTTCTATAGCCCGCTCACATTGGTCAAGGATGCGCAGCGCCACGGACTTCATTTTCTGCCAGTGGATGTAACCCGCTCCGTGTGGCTTTGTGCGATCGAACCGTTCAATGGAGAACTCGCCGTGCGGCTTGGGTTTAACTATGTCAAAGGTTTCAACAGCGCCACTGCGGACGAAATTGTAGCAGCACGAAACCACGCGACCTTCGCCAGCATTGACGACCTACGGCGGCGCGTTCCTGGAATTTCGCGGGCGGAGTTGACTGCGCTTGCTGATCTGGGCGCATTAAATGAAGTTGGCAGCGGTAAGCGCCATCGCCGAGATACTCTCTGGCAGGCTGAGCTGGCCCTGCGACCGGTTGCTGAATTGCTTCAGGATGCGGGTCCGCCTGAAACTTCTTCACCTCTTCGACCAATGAATCCCGTCGAGCGATTGGAAGCCGACTTCGGAAACAGTGGATTGTCAATCGGCGCCCATCCGATGCGCTTCTGCCGTGACGAATTGACGCGGATGAATGTCATTCCTGCAGCGCGAGTGAAATGTCTGCCAGACGGACAGCGCGTTCGCGTCGCCGGAGCCGTGATTTGCCGCCAACAACCGGGGACCGCAAAGGGATTTGTGTTCCTGAGTCTCGAAGACGAGACCGGTATTGCGAACGTGATCGTAAAACCGGATGTGTTTACACGTCTGCGCACTTCGATTCTGAGTCACGGATACCTGCTGATTGACGGCACACTTCAGAATCAGCGCGGGGTGGTTTCGATAAAGGCGCATGCTGCTGAGCGCTGTCCGCTGCCAACGGATGCCATGGCGGCATCGCATGATTTTCGCTGACTCAAAGGCGTCGCCTTTGAAAATCCTTTCAGGATTTAGGAGTTGAGGGAGTCAGAAGTCAGGAGTCAGAAGCCTTGGAGTCGGTGGTGCGCGCCCTCGAACAAATGGGCGGCGTCATTGATTGGGACGCGCGCCCCGCGCATTTGGCTCGCATTTCTTTACGCGACAAAAGTAACACACGAGGTTGTACGCAGTAGGAATATTTCGCGGCGCCGTTCGGTCTATCAGATATCCGCTGGCCTTAAGGAAAGCTGCTGTGAATAGACTGATGAAGCATAATCATTTCGAGAACAAGACCGATCGCCGCGGATTGCTGCTTCGCTGCATTTCCGGCGTCTGCGAAGTTAACTTCGTGCGACCCAATCACAGGCTCGCGTCTGTGAACTCTACGCTTGCAGAGACGATGACGCAGTGATGCGGAGCCTTTCTCAGGCTTTTCTTGTTGCGCTCGGGACCGTCGGGCTGATGGCCGTTATCGGCTCTTCGGCAGGCCCGTTGTTTGCGAATAAGGGCGAGGTGGCTCCGCACTTGGGCGGTGTGTATGGGAGGCGTGTTGCGAGCCTGGCCATCTTTCCCTTTTCTGATGCACTTCGAAAATCAGGCGTCATGTAGGAGCCAGGCATATTGGATAAACGGTTCGCGGCTCCCAACGATTTCGTGCCGGACAGCAACATGGCATTCCGAGTCAAAAGTTCGAATGAGACGGCGGCGGTCATCAGTTACTTCAAGGAAACGTCAGCCAAATGAAGACATCCGGCCGGCGCGTAGTGGAGCGTCGGACCGAATCACGGACAGTACAAACAGAAGTAACTCCTTCTTTTTTCGGGCGTGGCCGGATAGCCGCGCCCATATTTTGAGGACACGTTCAGACAATCCGTCGGGTTCCTTCACCAGTCTGGATAATCGAGTAATGTAGCGGTCTCGGAGTTCGCTCGCGAGACAACTCGCCGCCTTCACAAGTTCAACGCCAGAACGCTATTAATTCGGTGTATTGGAAGGCTGCGCCAGCGAGACCCAAAACTTCGTTGGTCTACCGTTGACCGCGGCCGCGCGCAAAGGCTGTTTCGGGAGGCGGCGGTGGCGGGGGCGCTTCCGGGGCTACGCGTGGCGGGCGGCGATCCAATCGATGAGCAATCAGCGCTTCGCGAGCCTTCTGGTATTTGGGCGTGCCGGGTTTCGCCTGGATTGAGGCGAACTCTTCCGGCGTGATTTCGAGCGTGAGCGGCAGATATTTTTGAAAGTAGTTGCGAAGCCGTTCCTGCACCTGCTTGACCTCGGAACGGTAAAGCAGAAGCATAATTTCGCCGGCCTCCGCAGCGGATACGATTTGATAGACCTGCGAGGCTTTGCGAATGCGCGCGGAGCGTAACGCCGTCTCCAGTTTCTTCACTTTAGGCTCGAGTTTTTGCCAGGAATCCACCTCCGCCTTGGTAAGTTCAGCGCCCTTCATCAGCGCCTGTTTGTCCTTGGGCGAGAATTCTTCCGTCAGCACGGCAAAGAAAGGGTCGAGCCTGGCGGCGCGGGTGTTGGGACCATCCGGCAACAGGCGCGCTTGCTTTTCAAATTTTGCGAAGCCTGCGAGATTTAGCTTGGGACCGGTGAGCGGTGGCACGAACATCGAGAGCAGCCCCGCTTCATCAAGCTGTTTGAGAATTTCAGATGGACTGTCTTCGTAAGCGATTTTGCGCAGCTCCTCCCCAAATTGCTGCGGAGTAATCGATTTTTCGACTTCGGCGAGACGCGCATTCTGCATCTGCAATTCCGTGCGCGCTTCGATAGTGAAGCCCAGACGCACGCTGAGGCGGATGATTCGTATCAGGCGCGCCGGATCGTCATAGAACCCGTATGCGTTGATCGCGCGGAGCTCGCGCCGTTCGATATCGGCGAGGCCGTTCATCGGGTCGAGCAGAAGGCCGCGGGACGCCTTGTTGAGCGAAAGCGCGATGGCGTTGCAGGTGAAATCGCGGCCGCGAAGGTGGTCCTGAATGGTTGCGGATGAAACCTGCGGTTTGGCGCCGGCGCGTGCGGTCTTTTCCTGACGCGACATGGCGATCTGCACGGTTACGCCACCTGAAAAAACGAACTCGGTGCTCTTGCGGTTCTCATCACAGGAGAGAATCTTCGCCGATCCGGTGTCGGCGATGGCGTTGGCAAGCTTCAACGCGGGTCCTTCCACGACGAAATCCAGATCGCGAATGGGGAAGCCGGACAGCATGTCGCGCATAGCGCCGCCGGTGAGGAACAGGTTGAGATTGGCTTGCGCCGCGGCTGCCTGCACCACCTGCACCACCCTGCTCTGATCGCTGCTAAGGTGGTTCTCCAGCATGTAGATGTAGTCGCTCATCGTGGCATCGCTTAGCCCAGTATTTCGGCGCCTTCAGGCTCGCGGATGATGCTCCTCAATCGTTTCCCGCAACCTCGATCGCATGACATGCGTGTAGATCTGGGTTGTCGAAATGTCAACGTGACCTAACATGATCTGCACGCTCCGCAGATCGGCGCCGCGCTCCAACAAATGAGTGGCGAAACTGTGACGCAGCACGTGAGGCGTGAGTCCGTGGAAAATTCCGGCGGATTTGCCGTGCTGCACCAGCAATTTCCAAAATGCCTGGCGGGTTAGACAGCCGCCGCGGGCAGTGACGAAGAGATATTTGCTGGCGCGTCCCTTCAGCAAAGCAGGGCGGCCGCCGGCCAGCCAGGCTTCGACGGCTTGAATGGCCTGCCGTCCGACGGGAATCAGGCGTTGTTTGTTGCCCTTACCCATCGTTCGGAGCACGCCCATTTCGAGGTTCAGATCGCTCAGCCCTTCCCGGCACAGCTCGGAGACACGTAGTCCGGTGGCATACAGAAGCTGGAGCATGGCGCGATCTCGCAGGCCGGTCGGTTTGGCGGCATCCGGCGAATCGAGCAGGCGATCTATCTGCTCTGCATTCAAGTATTTGGGGATAGTGCTCCAGGCCCGCGGCGCCTTCAGATGTTCGGTGGGATCGCGCTCTATCTCGCCTTCCCGCAAGAGAAAACCGTAGAAATTGCGTAACGTAGTAAGGTGGCGAGCGATGGAACGGTGGCCCAGTTCGCGCTTATATAAATGATCGATATAATGTCGGATGGCGTCTGCGCCGGGGGGCGGAGAATTGCCGCAGAATCCGACAAAGCCCGTTAAATCAGCAGAATAGGCGCTCAGTGAATTGGCCGAAAGCCCTTTTTCCACGCGGCAGAAATCGAGGAAGCGAGCCATCAGGCCCTCTAATCCCCCAGACTGCTCAATGAGCGCGGCGGACATCGTGCCAATGATACAATATCCGCGGAAATGTTTGAAACAGGATTGTGAAGAAGGGGTAGCGTTTGGCCGCTTCGACCACTAAAAAGGCGTTGGTGCGGCGCTTTGATCGCGAAACGCTCCGGGGCTACCTGAATCCCGACACCTTCGTACAGCCTGCCGGAGTCGAGTTGCTCTCGCTCGATGGCAATGTTATCGTAGCTCCGTTTTCCGAGGTGAAATTCATCGCGTTTGTGCGGGAATTTGAGGGACAGATGGAGCTGGAACGGCGTACTTTTCAGACCCGCCCCAAGATTTCCGGGTTGTGGCTGAGCTTGCGGTTTCGCGACGGGGAAACGATCGAAGGAGTTATGCCCAATAATTTGTTGCAGTTGGAGCACTACGGCTTCAGCATCATTCCGCCCGATTCGACAGGAAATCAGCAGCGTATTTTTGCTCCGCGTGCGGCGTTGGCAGCCGTGGAAGTTCTTGGGGTGATCGGAAGTCCGCTGAATCGGCGGAAACCGAAAGCGGCAGCAAGCAGGGATCAAATTGGACTTTTTGACGACGGACAGCCGAGCGGAGGCGTGTAAAAGCGCCCGTTTGGACGCTGCCGAGTGTGTTTAAAGCGCCTTAACCTAGCGGTATACTAGAGTTACATAACGTTCTTGGAGGCTCTATGAAGATCCGTACCCTGGCGCTGCCTGCCGGGATGGCACTGTTCGCCCTTGCCTCATTCGCTCAGATCACGGGCATTGAAGGCATTGTAAAAGGGGAAGACGGAAAGCCCCTGCAAGGCGCGATCGTTAAGATTCACCGTACCGATATTAAAGGCGAATACGCTACCAAGCCGACCGATAAGAAGGGCCATTACATCTACAACGGCCTTCCGATCGGCACGTATGATCTTTCGCTCTGGGTAGCCGATAAGCAGGTGGATGAGATCAAGGCCGTAAAAACGAGGCCTGGTGATTTGCAGGATTTGCCTTTCGATCTAGCCGCTAATAAGAAGTCGTCGGCCGCAAATGCCGACAAGCAGGCGCTGGCGCAAAAGGCGATGGAGACGGGGCAGATTTCGGATGATCTGGCGCGTCAATTGACACCTGAACAGAAGGCGCAGTTGCAGAAGCAGATCGACGCCGGCGTGAACCAGCGCAAGAAAAATAACGCGCTGAATCAGTCGTACAACGATGGTATTACGGCGCTGGAAGCGAAGAATTATGATGCCGCGATTGAAAACCTGAATAAGGCTGCCGAACTGGACCCGAAACAGATCGCGGTTTGGACCCACCTGGCAGAGGCTTATCAGGACCAGTCGGGGACCAAGACCGGCGCAGATCACGATGCTGCCGTGGGCAAGGCAATCGAGGCCTATAACAAGGCCTTGGAATTGAAGCCCGAAGACGCGTCGATTCACAACAACTACGGCCTGTTCCTGGCGAAGGCGGGCAAGTTCCCGGAAGCGACGGCTGAGCTCGAAAAGTCCGCGCAACTGGAACCGGCCAACGCCTGCAAATACTACTACAATCTTGGCGCGCTCTACACGAACGCGGGTCAGGTGGATCCGGCGTTGGATGCTTTCCACAAGGGCATCACAGCCGATCCGAACTGCGCCGACGCTTATTATCAAACGGGCGTCAACCTGATGGCGAAAGTCACCACGACGCCTGACGGGAAGATGGTTCCTGTCGCGGGCACAGCCGAGGCGTTTCAGAAGTACCTGGAGTTGAAGCCGACCGGTCCCTACGCGCAATCGGCCAAGGACATGTTGACGACGCTCGGCTCTTCCGTGGAAAACACGTACAAGAATCCGACCGCGCCCACCAAGAAGAAAAAGGGCGGTCTGTAGTTCGGGCGCGCTGAAGGCGCAGCTGTGTTGTTTTGATTGTCTGGGCAGGCGCACAACGCCTGCCCAATCCCAATGATTCGCACCCTCCTTGAAGAATTCGTTTTGCCGCTGCTGCTTTTCCTGGTGGTCCGTTCCCTGTTAGGCGATTGGTTTGGGGCTAAGCGGCGCGGCGCCGTTTCACGGCGAGAGGCGCCCCCATCTCAGCCGCAAACGCCGCAATCGATGGAATTGAAGAAGGACCCGGTGTGCGGAACGTATGTATCCGCGGCCAGCGGCTTTTCGCGCATGGTGAACGGCGAGGTGTCGTACTTCTGCTCGAAGGAATGCCGCGACCGCTATGCGCAATAGGGCTGGGTTCCGGCCGCCTGACTCAATCCTTCTGAATCATCACTTCGGTCGACTTCAGACGACCTGCACCTGATCGCTTTTTCAGCTTGAGCTCTCGGCGCTGCTGCGCGTGATGATGCTTTCGCCCACTTTGACGGCTACGTGCGCCATGATGTCGCCGATCTGAATCTCTTCGACCGTGCCGAGTAGCTGATTTCTAGCGGAGAGAGGCATGTAGCTGTTGTATCAGGAACAGGCTTCACTAACAACACTACGCGCGGCGCAGCGCCAACACGGCATTTAAACCGCCGAATGCGAAGCTATTGGAGAGAGCGTACTCTACCTGCGCGCGGCGCGCCTGGTTGGGAATCACATCGAGATCGCACTGTGGGTCGGTCTCACTAAAATTGGCCGTGGGGGGAAGAACCCCATCGCGTAGCGCGAGGACCGTCGCTACGCACTCGATGGCGGCAGCGGCGCCCAGAGTGTGGCCGTGCATCGATTTCGTCGAGCTGACGGGCAAACGATCGGCGTGCGAGGCAAAGACAGAGCGGATGGCCGACGTTTCGGCGATGTCGTTGGCGGCTGTTCCTGTGCCGTGCGCATTGATGTAGCCGATCTGTTCGGGCGTGAGACCCGCGTCGCGCAGTGCGGCGCGCATGGCTCGCGCTGCCCCCTCCGAGGAAGGCTGCGTGATGTGGCAGGCGTCAGAAGACATTCCGAAGCCTACGATTTCCGCGTGAATGCGCGCGCCGCGCGCGACGGCAGCGTCCAGCGGTTCGAGAACCAGCATGGCTGCGCCCTCGCCGAGAATCATTCCGCGGCGATCCTTCGAAAAGGGACGGCACGTGTCGGGCGAGACCACGCGCATCGCCTCCCACGCTTTTAGAATTCCGAAACTGAAGGGCGCTTCGCTGCCGCCCGTGATTGCAAGATCGGTCTGGCCACTGCGGATCATTTGCGCGGCTTGGCCGATGGCGTGGCCCGCCGACGAGCACGCGGTGGAGATGGTGAAGCTCGGCCCGGTGATGCCGAATTCCATGGAGATGTGGCTGGCGCCAGCGTTTGCCATGGTCTTCGGAATGGTCAGCGGATGTACCCGGTTCTGGCCCAGCTTATAAACATCGCGAAAGCCGATGTCCTCTGTACTCTGCCCGCCGACGCAGGAGCCGGTGACGATAGCCGCAGTCTCGCGCAGTTCGGGCGTCCACTCCACGCCTGCTTGCGCCACAGCTTCGCGCGCGGCGATCACAGCAAATTGAGCGAAGCGGTCGATGAAGTCGGCGCGCCGGTCATCGAAGTAAGGTTGATGCGAGTAACCGCGAACCTCGGCGCCGTTGCGGAAACGGATTTGCGACATGTCGCAGGATTCGATGGGAGCAATCGGACTCAGGCCCTGGCGCAGAGATTCCGCAGTCTCTTCGAGCGTACGGCCGAGCGCGCAGATAGCGCCCATTCCCGTGATAGCGACGCGGCGCACGGGCTATGCGCCTTCCGGACTTGCAGTGTTTGCCGCCTTGGCCGCGACTAGTTTTGCGACGCCTTCGCACATTTGGCGCACGTTGCGCACGTTGCGAACCTCATCGTCGGGGATGCTGATGTCGAATTCGTTTTCGAGCGCAAAGAGGATTTCGACCGCGTCCATGGAATCGATGCCGAGCTCTTGAAATTCGCTATCGATGGTGACTGTTTCGAGGGGAATGCGCTTGGAGGTAGCGATGCATTTGAGCACGCGTTCATTCAGGTCGTCTGACATAGGCGGCTAACCGTTTCGAATCGATACCCGCGGTCCAGTAGCATGGGAATCAATTGTTCTGTGGCGCGGATGGTGTTCCGAATATCCGGCGCAACGCGCAAAGCGCGCCCGTCGTGAAGGCAAACGATAGCTCCGTTGGAGACGTTCCCCGATACCCGGCGGACGATCGCATCCGCCGCACGCTTCCAATCATATCCGATCACGGTCCACATTACGCCGGTCAGTCCGAGGCTGCGCTGAGCGGAACGAAGTCCGGGCCAGCGGACGCCGTAGGGGGCGCGAAAGAGCGTAGGGCCGGCGCCGGTGTGGCGTTCGATGGCGCGTTGGGCGCGTTCGAGTTCCTGATGCAGAAAGCCCGCGGATCGGAAGCACAGCATAGGATGCGAGTAACTATGATTGCCGATTTCGTGGCCGGCTGCCGAAACTTCGCGCGCGATTTGAGGCAGACGCTCTACGGCGGCGCCGCATTGAAAAAATGTTGCGGGGACGCGGTGGCGGGCGAGCAACTGGAGCAAAGCGGGCGTGCTTTCACTAGGCCCATCGTCGAATGTGATCGCGATGGCGGCGCGGTGGCGAGGTCCGTGCCAAATGGATGGCGCGAACACAGCCGAAGAGCGACCCCGCACTGCCCAAGCTGCGGATGCGATGACTGAGGCTGCAGCAACACTGGGCGCGAGCGGGTTCATTCTTCGCGAATGGCCTCTAACGGATCCATGCGCGCAGCCACGCGCGCGGGGTACAATCCGGCCAAAACGGTCACGCCCCAGATTAACGCGAGCGCGGCGCCGAGAAGAGCTTGCGGCGGATGGAATTGGATTGTCCAGCCGAAGCTCTGTCTGTTTACTACGAAAACGAGCAACAGCGAGAGTGCGAAACCGAGGACGATGCCGATCGCGGAGGCGAGCAGGCCGAGCAGCGCAGCTTCGGTGAGAATCATGCGGCGGACTTGCGCGCCAGACGCGCCGAGATAGCGCAGCATCCCGAGTTCGCGGCGGCGGTCGAGCACCACGGCTAAGAGTGCGTTGGCAGCTCCCAGCATAGCGACCGCGATTGCGACTGCTTCGAGAGCCCAGGTTATGGCGAAGGTGCGGTCGAAGATTTCGAGCGAGGCGCGGCGCAGTTCGGCATTCGGCGCGATCAAAACGCCCAGCCCGGTGGTACGCAGTTGAATATTGTGCAGCACAGAATTGAGCGGCGCACCGGGCGTCAGGTAAATGGCGGCGTTCGTGGCTGGCTGACCGGGCAAATACTTCAGAAGCGTCGAGGTGTCGACGATCGCAAGCCCTTGACTGCTGGAGTAATCGTAATAAACGCCTGCGATCGTCAGTAGAACGTTTTGCGTTCCGATCGGGAGAGTAATCCGATCGCCGCTGCGCAGGCCGAAGCGATTTGCGAAGGGTTCACTGATGATGGCGCGATCGCGGTTGGGCAGCGAATGGAGGATCGTGTCGCGATCCTGGCCACGCATAAATCGGAGGCGGCCGTTGCGGCGCACAATTTCAGCGCTTCCTGCGCCGAGAGTGGCGCGCTCGCCGCGAAAGCGAAGTTCGACGCCGCGAAAAGCGTCGACAGCTGCAACGCCGGGAGTCGATTCGAGAATTTCGATCGTTTTCGGCGGCAGCGGCGGGTATAGGCCGGCTGCGGCGGGCGCATCCAGCCGGACGTAAATATCGGCGCGCAGTTGAATGTCGAGCCAAAGGGCAACCGTTTCGCGAAAACTGCCCACCATAATTCCGACGCTTGCCATCATCGCGATGGCTGTGGCGAGCGCTGCTACGACGACGGAGGTCCGCGACAGCGAGCCGGTGAGGCTGCGGACAGCGAGCATGCCTTCGGCGCTTCGATGGAATAGCCCGCGGGACGCCCTGTTGGCTGCGAGCACCAGAGCCGGAGTGGCAAACGCGGCGACGCCGATGGCGAGAAAGGCCGCAGCGTAGCCGCCGAGAGGGAAATGGTTCCACGCAGGCGCCTGCGAGGCAGCAAGCGCAATCACTGCAAGCAGAGCGGCGATGATCAACCCGCGTTTCCAATGGAGACGGGCGTGATGCTCACGCGCGCCGCGGCTCATGGCTTCGGTTGGCTGCGCGCGCATGGCTTCACGAGCCGGCGCGAGCGCGGAAAAAAACGCAACGATGGCTCCGGCAGCTACGCCGAGGCACATTTCTTGCGCGGTTAATTGAATTGGGCCGGGCCGGCTGGTGGTAAACAACGCGTTGACGGTTCCGGCGATGAGATCGACGATTCCGCCCGCAAGCAATCGCCCTAATGCGACGCCGGCGACGCCGCCGAGAACTCCGAAGCAGAGCGCTTCTGTCAGAAAAACGCCAAAGATAGCGAAACGTGTGGCCCCCAGCGCGCGCAGGATACCGATTTCCGCGCGCCGGCGCACCACGCTGATGGAAATCGTGTTGTAAATCAGAAATGCGCCCACCACCAGCGAGATATAGCTCAATACGCGAAGATTCCAGCGGAAGGCGCGCAGCATGCGCTGATTTTCGTCGCCGCGCGCTCCGGGTTTTTGCAGAGAATAACCGGCAGGCAGGGTCTCTCGAATCAGGTTTTCGGCGTGATCGAAGTCTTCCGATGGCGCGACTGTGACATCGATGCGGTCCAAGCGCCCGAAGCGACTGAGGAGTTGCTGTGCGTCCGCGATGTCCACGGCCACGAAATCGGTGGAGCCCGCGACGATGCGGCCGACATGAAGCGTCT
>DATAUH010000492.1:0-8680 GCA_036268375.1 Bryobacteraceae bacterium
GTGGCGGCTTTCGGCAACGACAAAGGCGACACGGGGAAGCAGAAGCAGCTTTCGGAGGCGCGCGCGGCCGCGGTGCGCGAGTACCTGGCGAACAACTTCAAGATCGAAGACACGCGCGTGAAGACGGCTGGGCTGGGCAAAGCGGACGACGTGTCCAAGGCCAACAGGCTCGAGATTCTGGTTTATCCCGCGAACAACGAAGCGGATCGCAAAGCCAAGTAAGCCGCGTGTGTGATCCAATGGCGGAATGGGCGCGTCGAGTTTTTTTCCGATATTGCAGGACCGGGTGCGGCGGCGCGAGTTTAATTCGCTGTTCCTGTTTGTGACATCGCGCTGCAATTCGCTGTGCCGCACGTGCTTCTATTTCGACAAGCTGAATAGTAAAGACGATTTGACGTTCGACGAAATCGCGCACATTGCGGAGACCGCGCCTCCATTTCGCAAGCTTTGGCTTTCGGGCGGCGAGCCGTTTCTGCGTGACCGATTGGCGGAGATTGTGTCGCTGTTTGTGAAACACAATGGCGTACACAACGTCAATCTGCCGACGAACGGAATGCTGCCGGAGCGGATCTTCGCGGCGATGGACCGGATGCTGGAGCTGTGCCCGGAGACGTCGATCGATCTGAACTTCTCGCTCGATGGCATGCAGAAGACGCACGACTCAATCCGCGGCGTGCCGAAGAACTTTGAGCGCACCCTGGGCACGATGCGCGCGGCGGCGGAGCGGTATCGGGGCGTGCGGAAGCTGCGGCGCAATGTGCTGACGGTGATTACGCGCGAGAACTACGGCGAAGTGGAAGAGCTGGCGGCGTATCTGAAAGCGAATGTGGAGATCGACGGGCAATACTTCGAAGTGGTGCGCGGTCAGGCGCCCGATCCGTCGTTGAAGGAATTCACGCGGGAGTCGCTCGAGAAGCTGCACGGGCGGCTGATGGGCGTGCACGCGCATTACGCGGATGGCCTCTTCAAGCGATTGCCTTTCGGCGCGCGGCAGGCGGCGCGGTTATATTACTTGGGCAACTTGCGATTCCACTTCGACCTGCACGAGGCGTGTTTCGAATCGCCGAAAGCATGGCCGATGCCTTGTACGGCGGGTGAAACGTCGATCGTGATCGATCACAATGGCCGCTTCCGCGCGTGCGAGATGCGCGATGCAGTCGGTGACCTGCACGATTACGATTTCGATGTGCGGCGCGCGCTCGAGTCGGCGGAGATGCGCGGCGAAGTGGCGGCGATTCCAGGCGCGAACTGCTGGTGCACCCACAGTTGCTTCATACAGGAGAGCTCCAAGTTTTCTGCCAAGGCGCAGTTGTGGCAGATTCCGCGAGCGGGTTTGAGTTGGCGCAGCGCGAGCTAGCTACGGCTTAAATGCGGCGATGCGGCCGCGTGGTCCAACGGCCCAGCCGCTGGTCGCGGAAACGAATTCCAGCGCGTTGTAACCGGTGGAATCGAACTGTTTCCAGGTCGCGCCGTCATCAGTAGAGCTGTCGGAACCTGAGGGACCGGTGACGACCCACGTTCGCGTCGAGCCCAGGCGGGTGATCGCAGAGCGGAAGCCAGCGGGGCCGGGTGTGGAGGGCGCAGTCCACGTCTTGCCGCCATCAGTGGTGACGGCGATGTTCTCTCGCGATTCGGTGGGTTTTGAATAATCGCCGCCGACAGCGATGCCGTGTTGGGCGTCAACAAACTTCACGGAGAAGATGCCGGCGCCGGGGCCATCGTGACGAATGGGAGTGGGCGCAAAGGTCCAGGTGCGGCCGTTATCGGAAGAGTGGAGGACGCGCGCGGCGGTGGTGCCGAGCCAGACTTCATGCTCGCCGAGCAGAGAGAAATTGGAGTTGCTGGCGGCGAAGGCGCCTTCGTTGCCGATGGCCTCGGGCGACGTTTGGCGCTTCCAGGTTGCGCCGCCGTCGTCGGTGGTGAAGATGGTGGTGCGGCCGTCGACAACGTCACCTACCACGATCCCATGCGTGTGATCCCAGAAGGCGATGCCGTCGAAGAAGCCCTTAGCGTCGGGATTGGTGAAGAGAAGTTTCCAGTGCGCGCCGGCGTCGGTGGTTTGGTAGATGCGGGATTGCTCGCCGGTACCGATGCTGAGCAGGTAGGCGGTGTTGGCGTCGAAGGCCCAGCAGGCGCGGAAATCGAGCTTCTCGGCGCCGGGAACTTGGGCGGCGTGCCAGGTGGTCCCGCCATCGGTGGTGGTGACGTAGGTTCCGGCAGTGCCGCTGACCCAGACGGTCTTCGCATCGACGGCGTGTATGCCGCGAAAGGAAGCATTCGTGCCGCTGGTTTGCGGAACCCACGACTGCGCCAGGGCGGTGGAAGCGAGCGCAAGCAGGGCCACGAATTTACTCATAGCGAAGCGCCTCAGTGGGGTTGAGATGCGCAGCGCGATTGGCCGGCAGGATTCCGAAGATGAGCCCGACGAGACAGGACACGCCGAATGCTACCACGACCGCGACCCAGGAGAGGGGGATTTTGACGTCGGCGAAAAAGCCGGCGCTGAGGGGAATCGCGATGCCGACTAAGATGCCGATCATGCCTCCGACGAGGCTGACGATCATGGCTTCGGTAAGGAACTGAAGCTGGATATCGCGGGCCGACGCGCCGACTGCGAGGCGTACGCCGATTTCGCGCGTACGCTCGGTGACCGTGACCAGCATGATGTTCATGATGCCGATGCCGGAGATGATGAGCGTAATGGCCGAGACCAATACCAGCACGCCGGAAAGGATCAACGAAATGTTTTTCGCGGCGTTGAGGATTGCTGTGAGGGTATCGACACGATAGCGCGCGCCGGGACGGTGGCGGGCTTCGATGATTTGCTGCACGCGCTGTGCGACGCGGTCGACGGCGTCGGCGGAGCGGACCTGGACGTAAAGCGGATCGATGCGTTCGACGGGCGTGAAGTAGCGCAGGACGGTGATAGGGGCGAGGATAGTGTCGCGCTCGACTTCGGATTGGCCGAAGGTTTCGACCTTTTCGTGGAAGGTGCCGACGATGGTGAATTGCAGGCCGTAGAGGCGTATGGTTTGGCCGACGGCGCCGGCGCGCGTGCCGAACATGCGCTCGGCGAGCGCGTCGGTGAGCAGCACGACCTTCTGGCGCTGCGCGACGTCGCTCGAATCGAGGAAGCGGCCGCTGCTGATGACGATTTTGCGAACTGGCGCGTAGTCTTCATCGGCGCCGATGACTTTGACGTCCTGAATTTTGCCGAGGATGGGGATCTGGTCGAAGTTGGTCATGACGCCGGTGGCGGCGACGATGTCGGCGCGGAGCTCATTGCGAATGGCGGCGATGTCGGCCATTTTGACGTAATCGGCGTCGGCGGATGCCTGCGTGGGGCCGCCAGTGACGTAGTAGGCGAAGATGAGGTTGGAGCCGACGCCTTCGATCTGTTCAAGGATGAAATCGCGGCTGGTGAGCGATATGGTGACGACGAGAATCACCGAGGCCGTGCCGATGACCATGCCCAAACCGGTGAGCAGCGAGCGCATCAGATTGGCGCGCAGGGCTTGAAAGCTGAAGCCGATCGATTCGAGCAGAAACATTCGCGCTCAGACCCCGTTGGCCTGGCGCAATAGCTTTTGAGCTGCGGAGCGAGGAGGATCGTCGGGGGTCAGGCTCGATTCCAGATAGCGCTTGAGCAACTGACGGGCGACGTCCAGGTTACGGTTGGTTTTGACGTAGAGATCGGCCTTGGCGAACATCACGCTGGGACTATTGGGCGCGATCTGTTCGGCGGCCTCGATGGTTTTGTCGGCTTCCTGAATACGACCCTGGCGCGAAAGCAGCTTTGCGAGGGTGATGAGCTGGCCGATTTCTTTAGGCGCTGCGGCAGCGGCGCGTCGCAGGTTCCTTTCCGCGGCGCCGACGTCTTTGCGCTTGAGCGCGAGCTTGGCTTCAGCGCCGTAGCCATCGGAAGGATTGATGGCGGCCATGCGCTTGGCGAGAAGTTCGGCCTTATCCAAACCGCCGCCGAGGAAGCCGGGGGCTTCGATGTAGTAATCGAAAAGGTCGTTCAAGGCGTCGAGGTTTTGGGGATCGAGTTCGACCGATTTTTCAAAATAGCGATGGGCTTTCGACGCATAGCCGGGAGCGGTAAGAACGTTCGAAGTCTCGGCGCGACGTCCATAGGCGCGGGCGAGCCAGAGGTTGTACTCGGCACTGGCGGGCTGCGCGGCAACGGCCTTCTCGAGCCAGTCGGTCGCCTTGTGATACTCCGACAGCATCAGGTAATTTTCGCCGATGAGGGCCTGGACCGCGGGGTCTTTCGGCATGGCTTGCAGGATTTCGAGGGACTGCTCGAAATTAGTGGCTTCGTACAGGCGGTGCGCGCGGTCATAGTCCGCGGACGCCGCGTGCGCCCCTAGTCCCGCGGCCAAGAACGCTGTGAATGCAACAAACTTTCTATTCAACTTGGACATTTCGATTCGCTAGCTGTTAGATGAAGCGGCCAGAGTTACGGTTTCAAGGTGGACCCCGATTCGTACTTACGGGGCAGAGGTGATGAAGACGACAACTCCCAAGCTCTCACTACTTTACTACGAGGGAGCAGGTGGTTTGGATTTCGGCGGCTTAGGTCGGCGAATAGAGGGCGAACGCGGCAGCGATTTGCGCCGCCGCGCGGATGTGCAGTTGAAAAAACGAACTGAAAAAACGAACTAGGGCTTGTCCGCGTTCAGGAATGTACCCTGGTCGAGCTCTTTGAAGGCCTCGCGGAGCTGGTCCTGCGTGTTCATCACTATTGGTCCGTACCAGGCGACGGGTTCTTCGAGCGGTTTGCCCGAAACGAGGAGGAAACGGACGCCATCTTCGCCGGCTTCGACCTCAACTTCGTCGCCTCGGTCGAATAGAACGAGCGACCGGTTGTCGGCCGTGGTGGGTGGCGTTGTGTCGAGCCAGCCTACGGATTCGGTGGGGACGGCGAGAGGTCCGCTGGCGTTACAGAATTTACCGGAGCCGCCGAAGACGTAGGCGAAGGCGTGGCGGGTGGTCTCGACGGGCAGGCGCTTGCGGCGGCCGGAGGGAACGGAGACGTCGAGGTAGACGGGTTCGGCGGCGATGCCGTCGACGGGGCCTTTGGCTCCCCAGAATTCGCCGCAGACGATGCGGACGTGGGTGCCGTCATCGTCGGTAACGTCGGGGATATCGGGCGACTTCACTTCCTGGTAGCGGGGCGCGGTCATTTTGAGCGACGAAGGCAGATTGGCCCAGAGTTGGAAGCCGTGCATGCGGCCGGTGGCGTCACCTTTGGGCATTTCTTGATGGATAATGCCACGGCCGGCGGTCATCCATTGCACGTCGCCAGAGGCGATTTGGCCGTGGTTGCCCATGCTGTCGCCGTGTTCGACGGTTCCGGCGAGGACGTAAGTGATGGTTTCGATGCCGCGGTGGGGGTGCCAGGGAAAGCCGGCGAGATAATCGGCGGGAACGTCGTTACGGAAGTCATCGAGGAGCAGGAAGGGATCGAATTCGGAGGTGTTGCCGAAGCCGAAGGCGCGGCGAAGGTGGACGCCGGCGCCTTCACGGGTCGGCTTAGATTGGACAAGGCGTTTGACGGGTCGGATGGACATGTTGCCTCTGGTAGGAGTTTAGCTTACATCCTGCGGGCGCTTGTTCTCTATGAAAGGAAGCCAAGCTGGAGCAACATTTCAGCCAGTGGCATGGCCACTGAAAAGAATATTTTTCTTGACAGGATAATACTCCGGTGCTTAAATCGATCCATGCCGGCGGCACTGCAAATCGTCCAAAGTTCCGAAAAAGCGGGCGTGTTACTCCAGCCTGGCCGACTTCGTCTCCTCGAACAATTAACTGAGCCCGACTCCGCCGCAGGACTCGCACGCCGGCTCGGCGTGCCCCGGCAGAAACTGAATTACCACCTGCGCGAACTTGAGCGCGAAGGCTTCCTGGAGTTGATCGAGGAACGGCGTAAAGGCAATTGCATGGAACGCGTGGTGCGCGCCGTGGCCCGCGAATTCCTGATTGCCCCCCAGAGCGCCGATCGCGTCACCGCCGATCGTTTCTCGGCCGCTTACCTTGCTTCGACCGCTGCGCGCGTGATTCGCGACTTGGCCTCCCTTTGCATCCGCGCCGGCCGCGCCGGAAAACGCATCGCGACGCTGACGCTGGAGACGGAGATTCGCTTCGCGTCGGCTGAATCGCGGGCCGCGTTCGCCGAAGAGCTGACGGCGTCGATCGCGCAGCTTGCGGCCAAGTATCACAACGAGCGCGCCGAAGGAGGACGGCGATTCCGTCTGATGGCGGCGTCCTATCCGGCCCTGAAGATGGAAGAATCGAGCAACGAATCCGTCAACCTGGAGTGAATATGAGTAAGTCTCACGAGAACATCATCGTTATTAAAGCGACTCCCGAGGAAGTGTTTCGCGCCATCACCGATCCCGAGCAGATCGCTAAATGGTTCGCGCCTTACGCCCGCGTAGATCCGCGCGTGGGTGGAGAATATGTCATCTCGTGGTCGCCCGAGATGCAAGGCGGCGGCGTGGTCTCGGTCTGGGATCCGCCGACGCATTTCGGCACTTACCGCGAGCGTTCGTTCGCGTATTCGGGTCAGGGAAAGCCGGTGGACACCGGCGTGACACAGAGAATCGCCGTCGACTATTACATTGAAGCGATTGGCGACGGAATGACGCGGCTCCGTCTGGTCCAGTCCGGTTTCGGGCCAGGCGCGGCATGGGATGACGAGTACGAGGCGACCAAGACCGGGTGGGCGGAGTTCCTGAAGAAGCTGAAAGAAGTGCTGGAGAACTAGATGCCCAGGAACACAGTAGCGCTCGGCTCGCTGTTGCTCATTTCGGCCTGTTCCATCGGAGGACAGGAGGCGCAATCTTCGCAATCCGAAAAATCCAAGCCGCGTGCAAAAGTGGAGCAGCGCGGGCGCATCCTTGGAATCGGCGGAGTCTTCTTCAAATCGGCTAATCGCGATCAGATGCGCGAATGGTATGCGACGCATCTTGGACTCGCTGACAAAGGCGGGGGCGCGATGCTTCCGTGGCGCGAACACGACGATCCGCAAAAGGAACACGTTACGGTGTGGACTGTTTTTCCGAACTCCACTACCTACTTCGATCCCGGCAAGGCGCCGTTCATGATCAATTACATCGTGGACGATATGGATGCTTTGCTCGATCGCTTAAAACAAGAAGGGGTCAAGATCGACGCCAAACGGATGAATGAATCGTTCGGCCGTTTTGCATGGATCTATGACTCGGATGGAAATAAGATTGAGCTCTGGCAGCCTACGCCCGCAAAGCCCTGAGCCCGATATTCGTGAGTGCCTGGAATTCCTGCTGACCGACGCCGGCTATCTGGTCGATCTCGCACGGGCGGAAATGAAGGTCTGCATCGTCTCGAAAGCAACGGCTACGATATCGTGCTGCTCGATCTGATGATGCCGGATAAATCGGGCATGGAAGTTCTACAGGAGTTCCGGCTGCGCGATCGCGAGACGCCCGTCTTTATGATTACCGCCTACGGATCGGTCGATGTGGCCGTACAGGCACTGAAACTGGGCGCGACGGACTATTTTTCGAAACGCTGGGGCGATAACGACAAGTTCCTGCTGGGCCTTCCACTGCAGTTGCGGGCATGACCTGATAGCGACGCGCACTACTTGCCGACGGTGAGGCGCGGCGAATCGAGGCGGCCGCGAATCCGGTAGACGTGGTCGACCATCGGCTGACCTTTATAGTTTGCCCACGTGAAGAAGGCGAGGGAGCGGTTGCCTGGGAACTTCCAGCGGACGTCCGCTTTCCAGACGCCGTGCGGATCTAGCGTGATGAGCGGCTCGTGTTCGGGTGGATGCGGCAGGGTTTCGAGTGGAACGGGATGCCAGTCGAGCACGAGCGGCGGATCGCCCGGCTTCGTTTCCGGAAACGCGGAGACGAGCACGGTGGCGCGGTGTAAGGGCCCATCGGTCGCGATCCAGCGGGGATCGCTGAAACAGACCTTTTCGATGCCGATGTTTTCGATGGAGATTTCAAAGCCATCGGAACTGCGGGTGATGCCGGCTTTTACGGCGCGCTCCGGTTTAGTGAACGAAGCGCCCAGCATTTGATTGATACGCGTGCGAAGAGGAGCGATGGTGTTGTTCGTGGCCTCGTCGCTGTTGTTGATGGTGGCGTGGGTGGAGCGGCCATCTTTGGTGAAGGTGTAGATGCGTTCCGTGTAGCCGGGATGGCCTTGCATGGCAGGCCGTATGTCACCCAGTTTTGCGTCGGCGATGAGAGCTTCGAACTCATGCAGTTGTGCGTCGGCGATGGGATAACGGAAAAGGCCGATGGGCGTGCCGGGCATATCGGCGTCGGAGCGCGAAAGCTCGACGGAGACGAGAGCGGCGCGGGAATCGACCTGAAGGCTCCAATCGAACTCTTTGAGATCGATGCCGAGCGCCTGGCCGCCGAAGCTGCGCACGGCGAAGGTGTAATCGTCGACGCCCAGGCGGGGCCACGGCGGGACGGGGAGCTGCGACGATACGGGAATCTTGATCATGCCGTTCCTATCTGTACTCGAACTCTGGCCGGTGAGCGCGGCGACGAGACACAACGCGGCGGCGGTTCGAGCGAAGGTTCGAAGCCATTCACTTCGCCAGGGGTTGGAAGGAGAGGAAGATCGCATCGAAGAGCGCCTCGGCTTCGGGGACGGTCTCACTTAAATTGGT
>DATAUH010000493.1:0-3025 GCA_036268375.1 Bryobacteraceae bacterium
ACTCACGGGTTCTGCGTCACAGCAGCGCTCCCGCCGATTGCTTCGGAGCCAACCCCGTCGCCTCGGCTTTGGGCAACCCCGCCAGGCGCGACCCCGGCGAGGTTATGCGAACCTACCATGAGGGTCTCTATCTGACCCTCCAAACCGGAACTTTCTACTTGGCTGGCAAGCGGAACTTTCTATTTGGCTCCGACAGACTCCACATGACGCATGTCGCGCCAAAGTGAAAAGTTCCTAATTGGCCAAAGTAAAAACCAGCATCAAGGATGTGGCGTCCATTGTGTGATTATCCGCTTAAAGTTGATCCCGCAGCGCGCTATCTGATCCATGCCGGAAAGGACCGACAGGTAATCGATCAACGTGCCGCTGGTTCCCTCTGGAGGTGTTCCAAGGTCTCACCTGAAAGCCTTGGCAGCGCTGCTACATCCACTTTCTCCGTATCCCCGGACTACTTGCTGCGAAAAACCGAGGATGACTGTCTGATAAAGTTGCGCTCGATGTACGACCGGCCCACGAGGAACGAGATCCAGGAGTCGATGCCCTGGCCTGTTTTCGCCGAAACTTCGAAAATCGGCATGCCGGGACGCAGCGCTTGTATATTGGCTCGTGCGGCGTCGCGATCGAACTCGACGGCTTCAGACAGGTCCACTTTCGTGATCACCGCGACATCGGACGTATTGAAAATCGTTGGGTACTTCAGCGGCTTGTCCTCGCCTTCGGTAACTGAAAGCAACACGACTCGAAACTGCTCCCCGAGATCCCACGAGGACGGGCAAACGAGGTTCCCAACGTTCTCTATGAAGAGGTAATCAAGGTCAGCCAAATTCCAATCACTCATCGCCGCTTCCACCATCGCAGCTTCCAAATGGCAGAGCGTACCGGTCGTGATCTGTTTTACCGGCGCCTGGCTGCGCGCCAGGCGAACCGCGTCATTGTCGGTGGCCAGATCGCCGACCAGAGCGGCCGGACGGTGGCCGCGTTGCCGTAATATCGCGAGTGTCTTTTCAAGGAACGCAGTCTTACCTGAGCCCGGGCTCGATACCAAGCTGACCGCCAACACGCCTGCCTCACGAAATCGATCGCGCAGCGAGCGCGCGATCTCATCATTGCGCTTGAGGATGTTGCGGCGGACCTCTACGATGCGCGGCGTGCCTGTCATACGGGCAACTCCAAGGCGGAAATTTCCAGTTCGCGGCCGGATACAACCTCGGCCGAAGGCGTATTGCATTCGGGACAACAGAACCAGCGCGGCGCTTCGACGGGCCGGTTGCGACTGCACGTTGCGCAATAGAATACGGCGGGCACTTCTTCGATCACCAGGCGTGAACGCGCGAATGGAGTCTGTTCGGCGGCGAGTTCATAAGCGGATTGCAATGCTTGGGGGACAACTCCCGACAGGCGTCCGATACGGACATGAACGGCCTCTACCGGTCCGCAGCCGCGCTGGGTCACTTCCTCTTCGAGTAACTCTAGAATGCCGATTGCAATCGAGAGTTCATGCATTGGCGCACTCCTGGAATGCCGCGAGGGCGGCCTGGCCCAAGCTGATGCCACCATCGTTCTGCGGGACCGCGGCGTTGGTCCACACGCGAAGTTGGATCATGGCTAAGACGTCTTCGAGCAAGATTTGATTCTGAAATACGCCGCCAGAGAGAACGACCATATCTACGCCGTTTGCATCGGCGAGCATGGTTGCCGCGCAGCAGAGGCCGCGGGCGATGGCCCGATGAAATGCGCGCGCGATCTCTGCGACATCGCGGCCACGCAGACGATCGTCAAGCACCGCAGCGAGTAGCGGCCGGAAATCGAGTTCCTCTCCGGCAACGGGAAACGGGTACTCTCGAGTCGTGTTGCCGCGATCGGCGAGGTGCTCTAACCACATCGCGGCCTGGCCTTCAAAGGTGATTTCGCGGGTAAAACCGACCAACGCCGCGGCGGTGTCGAATAGCCGCCCCATGGAGGTGGTTTCGAAGGTGCGGACGCCCTTTGCAACCAGTTCGGCCGCACGCGAGTAGCGGATGGGGAAATGGAACGGCGCGTCGACCAGGTTCGGAGTATGGTCCAGTTGTGACAGAAACCCAGCGGCGGCCTGCACGGGGTAACGAGCTGCGGCATCGCCTCCGGCGAGCGTGGCGGAGCGCAGATGCAGCACGCGCTCAAAGCCTTCGCTCACGCTGCCGGCGAAGAATTCGCCGCCCCAGATTGAGCCGTCGTCCCCATAGCCGGTACCGTCGAAGCTGACGCCGATGACGCGCTCGCGCCAGCACTGCCGCTCGGCAAGCACCGATGCAATGTGGGCGCGATGGTGCTGAATGGGACATGCGCGGGCGGCCGGCATCACGATGGATGTCGAAAAATATTCGGGATGCGCATCGTGGGCGATCAGCAGCTCCGCGGAATCGACGGCATACATCGACGTGAGGTCGGCGATCGTTTGGCGGAAAGCCTCCTGCGACTGGTAGTCGTCCAGATCTCCGATGTACTGGCTGACAAAAGCTTGCCCCTCTACCACGAGCGTGATGGAGTTCTTCAAATCTGCGCCAAGAGCGAGAATGGGCCGGCTTGATGGAATCATCGTGACGGCGGCTGGTGCGTAGCCGCGGGAACGGCGGAGAACCATCGGACCCATTGGTCCGCAGCGCACAACGGAGTCGTCAACCCGCCGCGCGATCGGGCGCTCACCGGTGAGGAATGCGTCTGCGATTTCCGAGAGGCGCTCGCGGGCTTCGCCGTCGTGGTAGGCGATGGGTTCGCTGGAGCGATTGCCGCTGGTCATCACAATCAGATCCGGCGCGCCCGCATCGAACAGCAGATGATGGAGCGGCGCATAGGGGAGCATTACCCCGTACTCCTTCTGATCGGGAGCGACTCCCGGCAACTCCGACATTTTCCGGGCGAGCACGATGGGATGGGCCGGCGACAACAGCAGTTTTTCTGATTCGGCGGTTAACTCCGCAATTCCGCGCGCCACATCGAGCGTTCGCGCCATTAACGCGAATGGTTTTTCTTTTCGATACTTCCGATC
>DATAUH010000494.1:0-8128 GCA_036268375.1 Bryobacteraceae bacterium
CTGTCCGCGCTGCGTTCCGCGCGCGCATTGGTGGAGAGCACCTTTCGTGGAGTGCGGGCGCGCGCGTTGTTCGGCGGAATAGCGGCGCATTCCTTTCTACCGATGGAAACGGCCGGAAGCGCGGCCATCGGAATGGTACTAACGGTGGCAGCGCACGGATCGGGTTGGCCATTTCCGCGCGGCGGATCGCAGAAGATCGCGGACGCGCTTACTTCCTACCTGCGTTCGTTGGGTGGAGAGATTGAGACGGGGCGCCGCGCGGAGCAGTTACCTGACACGCCTCTGGTGATGTGCGATGTCGGGCCGCGCCAGTTCGTCGCAATGGCGGGAGAGCGCCTGCCTGCGGCATATCGCCGCTCGCTCGAACGATATCAACCTGCGCCGGGCGTGTTCAAACTGGACTGGGCGCTGGATGGCCCGGTCCCCTGGAAGGCCAAAGAGTGCGCGCGCGCAGCGACCGTGCATTTGGCCGGCACATTCGATGAGATCGCGAACTCAGAGCGCAGTTTTCAAGGTGCGCCATTCGTTCTTGTTGCGCAGCCGAGCCTCTTCGACGAAACCCGTGCGCCTGTAGGAAAGCATACGCTTTGGGCCTACTGTCATGTGCCCAATGGGTCCACCGAAGATAGGACGGAAGCTATCGAGGCGCAGGTGGAGCGCTTCGCGCCCGGCTTTCGAAACCGGATCTTGGCGCGGCGCTCGGCGGGTCCCGCGGAGTTCGAACGAGGCAATCCGAATGCGATTGGCGGGGACGTGATTGGCGGCGCCAACACGCTACGCCAGTCCTTCATACGTCCAACGCCCAGCTTGTACAGAACGCCGCTGAAGGGTGTGTTCCTATGCTCCGCATCTACGCCGCCCGGCGGGGGCGTGCACGGAATGTGCGGGTATCATGCGGTAAAAGCAGCGCTAGGTAACCTGACCAAGTAGGCTCCCCGTCCTGTGCAGACAGGATTCAGTGTGCGGGGTCGATTGCATACACTGAAGGTAGAGGAGGCATTTGCCACAACTCTGGACGATTAGTCCTGCGCGCCGTCGGGCTCCGTGGGTGGTGCTGGTAATCGGTTTTGGCGGATTGCTGGTATGCATCCTTGGCGCCGCCGTGCGCACCGTGGGCGCGTTCGACGAGGAGCGCAACGACCAGAATCGCACGCTGAAAAGTTATTTGGAGCGTCAGGATGCGCTGGATCGTATCCGCGCGCAGATTTACCTTTCGGGTACCTACGTGCGGGATCTGCTGCTCTCGCCAGATGCGAGCGGCGCCGCCGCGCAGAATTCGCGCCTGACGACGCTCGAGAATGATACGAGCGCGGCCCTGAAGAGTTACGCCCGTGCCCTTGATTCCGCGGAGGTGGAGCCCTTCCAAGCGCTGCAGAACGAGATTGACGAGTATTGGCGAGTATTGGGATCGACAGGCCAGTGGACCGCGGAACAGCGCAACAAATTGCGCGATTCGTTTTTTTATGACGAGTTGGTGCCGCGCCGGACGGCGATGCTGCAGATTGCGGACCGCATCGGCTTAGTAAACGAACGGGGATTGACACGCGCGGAGTATCGTTTTGCGGAAGCTTCCGATCGCCTGCGGCGGACGCTGCTGCTGACATTCGGGTTTACCTTGCTGGGCGGCCTTGGCTTGGCCCTGGCGACTACTTTTTATACGCTGCACTTGGAGCGCAAACTGGAGCAGGGATTGGAAGAGAATGCTCACGCCAGGGCGGATTTGCAGGAGCTTTCCGCGAAATTGGTTCGGGCGCAGGAAAACGAGCGGCGTACGCTGGCGCGTGAGCTGCACGACGAAGTGGGGCAGTCGCTCTCCGCAATCTTGATGGAGACCGAAAACGCCGAGTGCGCCGAAAACTTCGGTGAAATGCGCGAGCATCTGTCGGCCGTGAAATCGTTAGCCGAAAAAACAGTGAATGAAGTGCGCGATTTAGCGCTCCTGTTGCGCCCTTCGATGCTGGACGATTTCGGGCTGGTACCCGCGCTGAATTGGCATGCGCGCGAGATGAGCAAGCGCACCGGCCTGAATGTGATGGTCTCCGCGGACGAGGAAGCCGACGATCTGCCGGACGAGCACAAGACGTGCATTTATCGAGCCGTGCAGGAGGCGGTGAACAATTCGGCACGGCACGCGCAAGCGCGAACCGTGGAGGTTTCCGTATCGCGCGATGCGGCAAGCGTGCGTTTTCAAGTGCGGGACGATGGCGTCGGCTTTGACTCGCGCTTCGTGCGCGGCCTGGGGCTCTTGGGCATGGAGGAGCGGGTGCGTAGATTGGGTGGCGATCTTCGTCTGGAATCACAACTCGGACGCGGTACCTTGATTGCGGCCGAACTTCCGTTGAGCGAAATGACGCCCAATTCGAATGGAGTAAATGGCGATGTCCATCCGCATCCTGTTGGCTGACGACCATGCCATTGTGCGCGACGGTCTGCGGGCGTTGCTCGAGAAGCAACCCGACATGACGGTTGCGGGCGAGGCATCGGACGGGCGCGAAGCGGTACAGATCGCCGAGGAGAACGCTCCCGATGTGGTGGTCATGGATATCGCGATGCCCAGCATGAACGGCATCGAAGCCACGCGCCGCATTGTGGCGACGCGCCCGGCCACGGCGGTGGTGATCCTGAGCATGCACCAGGATGAGAGTTACGTGCTGCGCTCGTTGAAAGCGGGCGCGCGCGGATATCTGTTGAAGGATTCGCTACGCAGCGATGTGGTGGAGGCGATCCGTTCCGTGGCCCAGGGCCGGTCGTTTTTAACGCGCAAGGTGAGCCGGCTTTTGCAGGAAGATTACATCCGGCAAATGGAACGGCGCGGCGTCGAAGACAGCTACGACCTGTTGACCGATCGCGAGCGCGAAGTTCTGCAACTGGTGGCCGAAGGTCGCACCAATAAAGAAGTCGCGAGCGTTCTGAATATCGGCTTGACGACAGTAGAAACGCATCGCACGCACATCTTGCAAAAACTGGGGCTGCACAGCGTCCCCGAACTGATCCTATACGCCGTGCGTAAAGGGATTATCGCCTGACGCCCGGCGGGCTGCGTCAAGCCGCTTCGCGCAACCCCGCTTGCGTCAAAGCGCCGATTTGCAAATCGAGTAAGCAATTCGCTTCATATGTGTGCGCAAGTTCCACTTTCAAGTAGTTACTGCTGAGCGCGGTCCGATCGTGCAGGGTAACCGCGGAAACGGTGCGCCCGATCATCCGCTCTCGAAAAGCGCGGTTCTTCGCGTCCGCGAGCTCGCGCAGAATTCGATTGCGCTCCTTACGCAACGGGATGGGTACTGCGCCCGCATCAAGCGCGGCGGGAGTACCCGGGCGCTCGGAGTACGTGAAAACGTGCAGGTAGGTGAATGGCAGGCCATCGATGAAGCGGCGGCTTTCTTCAAAATCGGCGTCGGTTTCGCCCGGAAAACCAACCATCACGTCAGCGCCGATAGCTGCGTCGGGCATGAGTGCGTGGGCTTTCAGGATCCGCTCCGCATAGTGGCGCGGGCGATATTTCCGATGCATGCGCCGCAGGGTTCGATCACAGCCGCTTTGCAACGGCGCATGAACGTGCTTTGCGATTCGCGCTGACGACGCCATCAGCTCCAGCAGATCGTCCGAAAAATCCATGGGCTCGACCGAGCTTAGCCGGAGACGCATCACGTCCGTCTCTGCAAGCAGCGTGTGAATCAACCCTGCCAAGCGCATGGCGCTACCCGGTTCCCGCCCCCACCGGCCGAGATTGATGCCGCTCAACACTACTTCGCGGTAGCGCGTCGAAAGCGTGCGAACCTGGTCCAACACTTGAGCCAGCGGAGCGCTGCGGCTACGGCCGCGAACAAAGGGGATGATGCAGAACGAACAGCGGTTATTGCAGCCGTCTTGAATTTTCAGATTCGGGCGCGTGCGATCGCCCGCGGCATCTTCTACCGGCGCCGATAGGAAATCGTGCTGCGCGAAAATATCGCCAACATGGATTGCGCCGTGATACGGGGCGGCGCCAGGAGCATCCGAGATCTGCACCAGATCGGCGATCTGAGTCTTGTGCGAATTGCCAACCACCCACGACACGCCAGGAAGGCTGGCGAGTTCTTCCGGAGCGCGCTGCGCATAACAGCCGGTGACCAGAATCCGAGCGTCCGGATTTTCACGATGTGCGCGGCGAATCGCATGGCGCGCGTCTTCGTCGGCGGCCGACGTGACGGTGCAGGTATTGAGCACGATCAGATCCGCGGTCGCGCGGTCAGAGGCGGGAGAGAAGCCGCGCGCAGCAAGTTGCGATTCGAGCGCAGCCCCATCCGCCTGCGTAGCGCGGCAACCGAAGTTTTGAACAAAGAAACGGGTCAACTTTCAGTATAAAAGGGATGCAGATGCGCGGCTATGCCGGGCAGCGGCGCAACCAGAGCGTCTAGGGACGCCATATCAACACAAGCAGCGCGGCGGATTCGCAAAGCTGCAGATTCGCGCCCAGCGTGTCTCCCGTAATGCCGCCGACGCGGCTGCGGCAATAGAAACCGAATGCCGCTGAGACGATGACACACGCAATCACCGCAATCCACGGCGCGACGGATTGCATCGCGGCCGTCGCTGCTACTGTGATCGCTGTTCCGGCAATGGTTGGAATTCCCCGCATGCTTGAGGCAGGAGAAGGGGAGGGACGCGCATATGGCAACGCTGCGGTCAGTAGCAAAATGGACCATCGTCCGAGTACCGGAACCAGCACGATCGCCGATAAGTGCACAGGCGTCGATAGCAGAACCTGGTATGCCGCAACTTTAAAAATGATCAACAGCGCCAGAGCAACGCCGCCATAGGCGCCGATGGCGTGGTCGCGCATAATGCGCAGTACATCTTCGCGCGTGCGGCCGCCGCCGAACCCGTCAGCGGTGTCGGCGAATCCATCCAGGTGCAGCGCGCCAGTGGCTACGGCGTCTACAGCAACCAGCAGCACCGCGATGACTAGCGGAGAAAGATGGCCCGACAACACCATCGCCATGCCCGCGTAGATCCCGCCGAGCGCAAGCCCGACAAGCGGGAACCACGCCGCGGCGCGGCCTACGTCGCTTGCGTCGAGAAGCATCAGTTTTCCGACCGGCAAACGCGTGAGGAACGCGAATGCGGCCAGCAGAGACTTCACTTGTCGGAGACTCCCGCGCTGGCAAAAGTCGCCATTCCCGTGAACGCGGCAGCGGAGGCGCGAATAATGGGGATGGCGAGCGCGGCGCCGGTGCCCTCGCCGAGGCGCATGCCAAGATCGAGCAGCGGCTGCTGGCCAAGTATCGCGAGCAGTGAGGCGTGTCCGGGTTCGGCGGATTGATGGGCTGCGAAGACGTATCCTGTGGCGGCGGGGCAAGCTCGCACCGCGAGTGCGGCGGCAGCCGTAGCAATAAAGCCGTCCGTGACCAGAGGCATCCGGCGCGCCGCGGCGCCTAAACAGAATCCGAACATGCCGGCAATTTCGAGACCTCCTACGCATTGGAGAATGCCTGTTGGCGTCCCAAGGTTCGCGGCGTGACGCTTCAAACCGCGCGTGATTGCCGAACGCTTGCGAGCCATGCCGGCTTCGTCCGCGCCCGCTCCGGCGCCAGTGAGTCGCTCCACCGGCTTGCCGGATAGCGCAGCCGTGATTGCGCTCGCCGCGGTTGTGTTGCCGATCCCCATTTCACCGAAACCAACCAGTTCGCAGCCGGCCTGGTGAGCCTCGTCCGCAAGATCGATGCCGGTCTCGATAGCGGCGTGCATTTCATCGAAGGTCATCGCCGGTTCCTGACAGAAGTTACGCGTTCCGTTCGCTACGCGCCGGGCGCGCTGGTGATCACTGAGGGCGGATGCCACGCCGATATCCACCACTTCCAGTTCAATACTGGCAGTGCGCGCCAACGCATTGATGGCGGCTCCCCCCGCCACAAAATTGGCGACCATCTGAGCCGTCACCGCCTGTGGATAGGCGCTCACGCCTTCTTCGCAAACGCCGTGATCGGCGGCAAACAGCACGATCCGCGGGCGATTCAACGTATAGTCCAGGCGTTCTCGGATAGCGGCGCAGCGATTTGCGATTTCCTCCAAACGTCCCAGACTGCCGGGCGGCTTGGTCAATTCCAGTTGACGCGCGCGCGCGACCTCAATCCAATGCGCATCTACGGGACGAATCTGCTGGACGGTCTCCTCGAATCGAGTCATGTTCTTTCCAGTTCCGCACGCAAAGCGGAGACCAGTCGCCGATTATCGGGCTGCGATCTGACAGCCACGCGAATGAAGCGACCGGGCTTCATATTCTCATACGAATCGCAATTGCGGATCAGAATATGATGTCCGGTGACGAGCCTGCGGCGCAAATCCGATGCCGCCGGCGCGCCATCGGGCAACTCGATCAGCAGATAATTCGCCGCCGACGGGAAGACGTAGAGTCCCAATGCCTCGAGAGAAGATTTCAAACATGCGCAGCGCTCGACGTTTTCGGCAACCGTGGCCGCAGCAAACGCGCGATCGGTCACAGCCTCTGCAAGCGTATCGATCGCAAGTTGCGTCACGGGCCACGCAGGCATGGCCGACCGCACGGCTCGAGCGATGGTTGGGTGGGCGACTGCGTAGCCGATGCGTAGTGCCGGACAGCCGTAAAACTTGGTCAAAGAGCGCAGTGCAATGAGGTGAGATTGTCGCGCCGCTTCACGCAATAAGCTGGCCTCCGGCGCAAAGTCGATGAAGGCCTCGTCCAACAGGAGCGTGCAGCCAATCGATGATGCGGTCGCCAAAATTTGCGCAGCCTCACTCGCGCTAAGCGCCGCGCCGGATGGGTTGTGAGGGTTGTTGACGATTGCCACGGCCGGGTGGATGTTGCGGAGGCATGCGCAAAATTCGTCGACGGGAAGTCGGAAGTCGTCCGCGCGATTGAGTTCGAAGGAAATAGCGCAACCATCGGTTTGCCGGCAGACGCGCCGGTACTCGCTGAATGCGGGGATCGGAAACAAGACCTTGCCGCGCCCGATGGCTCGCATAATCGGCGCGAGCAGAGCTTCGGCTCCAGGTCCAACGACGATTGCGTCAGGGTCAATGTCGAGTTTTGCGCTCAAAGCTTCACGCAAACTCCGTGCTGACGGATCGGGATAAAGCGAGAGCTGATGAAAATCCGCGGCATCGCGGCGCAATCGCTCTCGCGCCCGTTCAGGCAGCCCGCGAGGATTGATATTTGCGCTGAAATCGAGAATCTCCGTAGTAGAAATGCCAAGTTCGCACGCGACCTCAAAGACGTCGCCGCCATGCGTGATCATCGCCGGCCTCTAACGGCCGTGAACAGCAGAGCCGCCCCAAAGGCGAGCGCCGAGACAACAGCAACATGCGAGATGGCGCGCTGGATGTCGGCGACATTTGGCAGGCGTGCCTCTGCATTGAGCAAAGGCGAAGCGTGCATTTGGCCGCCGTAAGTGTTGATGCCGCCCAAGCGCACTCCGAGTGTGCCTGCCATCGCGCTTTCACTTTGCCCGGCATTGGGACTGGCGTGTCGGCCGCCGTCGCGATGCCAGACGAGTAGCGCGTCGCGAGCGTTTCGCCTGGTGACAAGCGCAGCGGCTGCAATCGCGAGAGCAGTGAGCCGGGCCGGGATGAAACTTGCCGCGTCATCCAGGCGCGCCGCCGCAAGTCCAAAGTATCGGTAAGGCGGCTCCGGGTGGCCGATCATCGAATCGAGCGTGTTGATGGCCTTGTAAGCCAAACCGGCGCGAGCGCCGCCGAGCGCCAGCCAAAACAGAGGCGCCACTATGCCGTCGCATGCGCTTTCAGCGAGCGTTTCGATTGTCGCGCGAGCTATTTCCGGCTCATCCAAAAGCTCGGTGTCCCGCCCCACGATACGCGCCAGACGCTGCCGCGCTAATCCGATGTCGCCCGCCTCGATCGCCCGAACCACAGCGCGTGCTTCGTTCAAAAGCGATCGCGTGGCAAGCGCGGACCATCCCAACAGAGCCTGCCACAATTCGTCTTTCGGGCTTCCGATTACCGCGCCGCTGCATACGATCGCGGCAGTCACCGCCGCACCCGCGATCAATTCCGACACAGGGCTGCAACACCAGCGACGGGCAACACGTTCACCTTGCGAAGTCAGCGCGCCGAACCAGCGGACCGGGTGCGGCAGCCATTCCGGGTCGCCCAA
>DATAUH010000495.1:0-8057 GCA_036268375.1 Bryobacteraceae bacterium
GCGAGACGGCGATCTGCACGGCGCGCTTCATCGTGAGCGGAAGCGGGCCGTCGGCAATCAAAGGCAGAGCGAGAAAGAAGAGACAGACTGCTTTCATTGATTCATTCCAGACTGGCGGGCAGGTTTGTCCATCCGCCGCACCGGGGCGCGAAAAGCGCCGCTGAGAAATGCGATGAGGCGTTCGATGCGCGCGGGGAAGCCTTCGTCTTCGAGTGGGCCGCCGACACGGTTCAATGTGCCCAACATCGCGTTGGCCAGCGCACCCTGCATGAAGTAGACGCGCCAGTGAAATTCGCTTTCGGGAAGCTCCTCAGTGGCTTTGCGCAGCAACGCGAGGAAGCGCGAAAGCACCGGTTCGAAGTTGCGATCGAGGACCTGCGTGAGAATGCCTTCGGCCTGCAGGCGTCCCATCATGCGCGTGAATTCAGGGTTCTTTGCGGCCGCGATACCGATGGGTTCGAGGAAAGCCGCGAGAATCTGTTCGACTTTGGGCGGACCATGCTCTTCGAGGCGATCGAAGCGCATCAGGCGTTCGCGATTTACGGGTTCCGCTTTGCGTAGGACCACGGCGTCCAGCAGCTGCTGTTTAGAGCCGAAATGGTAGTGCACGGCAGCTACGTTGGCTTTTGCGGCGGCGATGATCTGCCGCAGCGAGACTGCTCCGTAACCTTCTGAAGCAAAGAGCTTTTCTGCGGCATCGAGTAAACGCCCGGGGGTGTCAATCATGTGATTCAATCAACTGATTGAACTATATGCTTGAACTGGAAAGGAAGTCAAGAATTTTTCTGGCCAGCGAATTGCTTTTGATTGGCGGGAAGCGCGGCGCGGTTGAAGAGTTGCGCGGCGTGGAGTGGGGGTTACGGACGTTATGCTCGACAGACTTTCAGCAGTGTGGTGCAAGACTATGCATCGAGGCACCATGTGGCCGATCAACGGCAAATATACGTGTGCGGAGTGCCTTAGGGAATATCCCGTGGCGTGGAATTTCCCCGAGGTATATCCGCACACGATGTCGCAGAGCGGACACGATTCTTCGAATACGGTGTTTACCGGCGATCGATCGGCCTTAACGCACTACTAAGTTCCCGGGGTCATGATGTGGGCCGTGGTGGTGCCCGCATTCATGATCCAGACGCCGCCTTCTTTGGGGTTGTCGGGCAGGCCCATTGACTGCGCGGTCGCGCCAGGCACTGCGATAGTTACGTGAGTGCGGGCGTGCTCCTGATCGGGTCCGTTCATGTCGTACCAGACAGAGCCAAATTCCGGCTTCGCTCGTTCCCCTTTTTGTTCGGCTTCATTCAGCGCAGCTTGGCGCGCCTTCGTATCGGTCATGGCTTCGAACTTGCGATTCTGTTTCACACGTTCGAGATTGCCGATGCTGGTGCATTGCACCGCGAAGGGCTGTCGGCCCGGTTCGCCGGAGCGATCGAAACACAGCAGGCGATTGGAGCCCTTGCGCAACGTCTCATAAGAGCCATCGGGATTGAATTTGATGACGGTGGCGCCTTCGCGCAAGTTGCGCGGGGCTGCGGCGAGCGCGCGGTCCATGCTGGGATCATTGGCTTGCGCAAATGCCAGAGCCGAGATGGTAACTCCGCCGAGAGCAAGTGCGAGTAGACGTTTCATTTGTAAACCTCCCCTGGTTACTTGTGATTGGACTTATCGATTAGACCACAGCAGACATGCCTCAGCATACGAAGAGATCATGCAGGCGGAGGAGCCTGACACAGCCCTGGATGACTGACGGGCGAGTGGAGAATTGGTGAGCGGAAGACTTCAGCGCATGAAGACGTCGTGCAGACGCAGTAGCCCGAGAGAGCGGCCATCGGAGTCGACTACGGGCAGTGCGGAGATCTGTGACGTGCGACGCTCCATGAGTTCGAGCGCTTCGCCGAGAGTGGCGTCGGGACCAATGGTGATGGGTTGGCGCGTCATGGCGTCGGCGGCGCGCAGTTCGCGGATGTCGTCATGATTGGTGAGGGCGCGGCGGAGGTCGCCGTCGGTCACAATACCGGCTAAGTGTTGGCCGGCCGTCACGACACAGGCGGCGCCGAGTGGGCAACGCGTCATGGCGATGATGACGTCGCGCAGGGGAGTTTCGGGCGCCACGTGCGCGACATCGCCGCCGGAATGCATGGCGGCGCGGACAGAGAGCAGGAGATTGCGGCCAAGCTGACCGCCGGGATGCAAGCGGCCAAACTGTTCGCGAGTGAAGTTACGCGCGCGCATCAGAGCGACCGCAAGCGCATGGCCGACGGCGAGGGCTGTAACTGCACTGGCGGTAGGAGCGAGGTTGTGTTCATCGGCTTCGCGATCGACAGAAGCGTCGAGTACGATATCGACTTCAGCTGCAAGCGGCGATGATGCGCTGCCAAGAATGCCGATGAGCGGCGAACGAAGTTGGCGCAGGACGGGGCAAAGGCCGAGCAGTTCTTCGGAGGCGCCGTTTTTCGAGAGCAGGATGGTGGGATCGCCGGGCGTGTAGACGCCGAGATCGCCATGCAGAGCTTCGGCGGGGTGAAGGAAGACCGCTGGGGAGCCGGTGCTGCAGAGAGTGGCGGCGATTTTGCGCGCGATGTGTCCGGATTTGCCGATGCCCGTGACGACCACTTTTCCGGGGTGCGCGGCGATGAGTTCAGTGGCGCTGATAAGGGCGCTGTCGAGGCGCGCGGCGGCTTGCGCGATAGCAGCAGACTCGATCTGCATGGCGGAACGCGCGGCTTCGAGCCACGCCTGGCGTTCCGATTCGGAGGGCATGCGAAGGCTTATGATCGCATGCATGCACGCGGTGAAATGCGCCGGGCGGGCGGCTTATTCAACGAATGTGAACGCAGGCAGAAAGACGGAATCGAAGCCGCGCTGCGCCATGCCGGTCCAGGAGAACGGCCGGTTGGCCCAGAAAGTGAGAGGCCAACTCTTGCCGGCGGTTTCGGGCTGTAACCAGAAGGTTGCGCCGTTGGTGTTTCTGCCGGCTGCGATGATGCAGAGGCGGCGCATTTCGCCGATGGCGACTTTGACCAGGAGGTCTTCGTTCTTCGCATCGTCGGGCAGGCGCTGAAAAGATACGTAGAGCATGGCGCCTTCAGGGAGTTCCCGAAGAGAATTGATGCTGCCTACCGGCGTTTGGCGGTGGGCAGCAACTTTGGCCTCACCGAGAACGAGCTGCTCATCGAATTTGCGGTCGCGGTCGGTTTCGGGATTGGCGCAGACGGTTTGCACGGGAGCTTCGCCGTCGACCTCTTCCATGATGATGTCTTCGGTGGGCTCGCCAGCCTTCCAGATGTCGATACTGAGGATGAGAGTCAAGGGCGCGCTGATGGTGAGTACAAAAACGTCGTCGGCCGATAGTTTGCGCGCGAGCCGCAGGTTTGTAACGTAGCTGCTGAGGTGCGGCATGAGATGAATCTGACGCCGCGAGCCGCACCAACTGAAATTAACAGCCGCGCCGGGGCCGCTGGACTCGATACCAAAGCCGATGGAGTACTTACCTTCGACGGTTCCGCGAGGGCGAAACACGAATGACTTTACCGCGACTTGTGCAGGCTTGCGAATGCGCATCTATCTCTCGACACGCCTAGAATACCGCATCTGTCATAATTCGCGCTTGCGACTACCGGATCAATTCGCACCGCAGGTTCTGCTGTTATCGAGTGCAACGTCTGTACAATTCGGCTTCCGCGAGCCGCGAGAAGAGCGCAACGAGCGGCAACCGGAGCCGGCCACGACGCGCAACCTGGCGCGGCGCAGGCGGACTACTCAGCGGTGATGCGAATTGCTCCGACGCCGCCGTGTACTTCGACGCGAACTTTGACTCCGGGATTGTGAAAGGCATCGTTCACCCAACGGTTGCCCTCTCGATTGAGGCCGTGAACGCTGATATCGCCGATGCCGCCGGATGCAATGGCTTCGATGCCGGCGCTTGCGGGCAGCTTGAGTTCGGCTTCGCCGACGCCTCCATTCACATCCACAGAGTAGTCGTGCTTGGGAGTGCCGCGCAGATCCATCTGCAGTTGACCGACCCCCATGTGGACGGAGACCCGGCGTAGATTGAGGCTGCCGATATCGAGCGCGGCCTGTCCGGCGCCGAAGTGGGCGTCAAGATCGAGCGGCGTTTCGTTGTTGAAGCGAACGTCCCACTCGTACTTGATGTGGCCGAGGCGCGTACGGGAGGAGGGCTGATCGATGGAGAGATCGGCGACATGGTTCGAAGTGGTGTAACGCACGTCCGGCTTAAGCTGGGGCGCGTTGTAGGTGAAGTACGCGGCCATCATTTTCTGCGTGCCGCTGCCGACCTTCAGATCGCCCGCGCCCATGCGCAGACTGACGTGCGCGCTTTCAGAGGAATCGCGCTCGATGATTTTGGTCTCGTATTGCGTGGGGCCGGTGTGGATGGTGGAGACCATGCAGCCAGTGAGCGCGGTGGAGGCGGCGAGGAGAATTGCAGTCTTCAAAACGATACCCTCAATAAAGCATACGCGACGGGGAGCGGTGCGGTTCGCAAAAACGTGCGGTCGGCGATGGCATTGAAGACCCTGGAGGTGATGAGGGTTTGGATTTACCCAGGCACGGAGACCGGCAAAATGTTCAGCAGTGCGTTCTACGCCAAGTGCTCCAACAACCAGCAGAAGCTCCACCGCTAATTAGGCGGCTACCGATATCTAAGCGCCACCACAGGATCAACTCGCATCGCTCGCCGGGACGGCGGCCAGATCGCAACCAGTGCGATGGCCAGGAACAATAAGGACACGCCTACGAAGGAGATGGCATCGAGGATGTTGAGGCCATAGAGTACTCCCCGGAGGAGGTGCGACGCGCCGGCAGCAAGAATCATCCCCACCAGCAATCCCGCAACCACGGGGCGTACGCTTTCGCGCATCATCAGTGCGAGAATGTTCCGCCTTTGCGCGCCCATCGCCATGCGGATTCCGACTTCGCGCGTGCGGAGAACGACGATGTAGCTCACGGTGCTATAGATGCCCATCGAGGCCAGGAGCAGCCCGAACAGACTGATGGTGGAGGCGATCGCGGCCGAAAGGCTGTCAATGAGGAACGCGTCGGTCTGACGAAGCATCTCCTGGAGCGTGGAGGCGGATGCCACCAGGCTGGGATCGACGGCTGAAATCACCGGCTCCATCGCTCGCATCACTCGCGTCGGATCGGAGTGTGTCCGGACGAGAATGGGGTAATCCTGGAGCCGGCCGGAGGGTAAAGGCAAGTAGACCTGCTGGGAGTCGCTGCCGTCCAGCGTAATGCCGCGCGTGTCTCGGGCTACGGCGATTACCCGCCAGGCCGGTCCATCGGGAAGGAGTTCGTCCTTGTTGTGAAATTGGTCGTCGGTACCAAGGCGCAGGCTGCGACCGATAGGGTTCTGTCCGGGCCAGAGCCGCTGGGCAGCCGATTCGCTGAGAATGACGAACTGTTCCGGGTGGCCAGCTTCGGATTGAAAGCCACGGCCTAATAACATTGGGACACCGAGGGTCTCAAAGTAGTTTGCCTGCACCCATGTGTAGTAAAGCAGGGCGTACCTATTCCGGGCCGAAGGCCGTTCCCCATTGAGTGAGACGGCGGCTCTGCGCGCGCCATTGTCGTCGGGCGCGCGGGCGCTGGTGATTGCAGCCACTCCGGGCAGTGCTGCGAGACGGGTACGAAGGTCGCGGACGAGAGTGGCCTTACGTTCGGCAGTGTATTGAGATTCCTCTGGAAATTGAAGATTCAGGTCGACGATGTGGTCGCCATCGTACCCGGTATTCATGTTGAGCGTGTGAATGGCGCTGCGAACCAACATGCTGCCGGCGATCATCAGCGCGAGCGATACGGCGACTTGGGCGGCGATGAGAAAGTTGCGCAGTCGACGGGTACGAACGGGCGAAGTTCCTGCGCCGCGGATGGTGGAGAGCAGCGCGGAGCCGGAGCTTTCAATGGCTGGCGCGAGCCCGAACAGGATGCCGGCGAAAACAGAGATCGCCAGCACATAGGCAAATATTTCGAGGTCCGGGTTTACGTTGACGACCAGGGCGCCATATTCGGCAGGCAGAGCTTCCGCGGCTTTAATTGCGGCGATATGCAGCAGGGTCCACGTGAACGGCATCGCAATGCAGCCGGCCAGCAGGCCCATCAGAGCGCTTTCCGTCAACAACTGCCGAATCAAGCGCGGCCGGCTGGCCCCAAGCGATAGACGCATACCCAGTTCCTGCTGACGGCTGGTCGCGCGCGCCAGTTGCAGACTGGCGGCATTGGCGCAGGCGATCACCAGTACCATTCCAACGGCGACCATGATGAGCAAAATGGTAAGCCTCAAGCCGGCGTTCATCTTGCCGGGAAACGGGGAGCCTGGTGAGATGAGTGCAGTGACGCCTTGGCTAAGGTCGGAGTGAGGATCGTGCAGGGCGCGCAACTGGGAGGCAAGCAGGGTTGTTTCCGCCTCGGCCTGAGTCATGCTTACGCCTGGAGCGAGGCGGCCAAAGACACGGCAACACAGGTCTTCGCGATCGCGCAGCCGGTTACTCTGGGAGTGAACGAGTGGATAGAGACTGAGCGGCAGCCAGAAATCGGGCGCGGCCACGCTGGTACCGATAAAGTTGTGAGGTGTAATTCCGATGACGGTAAAGTCGGCGCCATTGAGGCGGATGCTTTTGCCCAGCACGGAGGGATCGCCGGAAAACCGTCTTTGCCAGTAATTCTCGCTCACGAGAACCGAAGGCGAGGCCGCGAGCTCAGGAAGACTTAGGGATTCGAAGGTGCGGCCGCGCAGGGCGGAAACCCCTAGAACCGAGAAGTAGTTTTCCGAAACGATGAAGGTGCTGGCAAACTCTGCATTGTTCGCGGTCGCAGGTAGCAGCCCCAGTCTGCCCATCCACGACCCTGCCTCCGCCCTGCGCCAGTTCGCGATGCCGCCGGCAGTGAGGCGCAACTGGTCGATGGAGAACGCGATGACGCCGGCAAACGAATGCAGATGGTCCCGATAGGTTTGGTAATCCGGATAGCTGAATCTGGCATTGGTGGCGCCGGACTGGAGACGCAGCGCGAAATTGACCAGCGTGGCGGGATCGCGCGCATCGAGGGGTCGAGTGACAAACGCCTTGTAGGCCGTGAAGGCAACGGTGTTGACGCCGATACCGAGCGCCAGGGCAAAAACCGACACCGTGGTGAACCCGGCGCTGCGGAGCAGAGTGCGTGTGGCGTAACGCAGGTCTTGGAGCAGGGTTTCGAACAGGATCATCAGATAGCTTCACCAGACAGCTTCAACCCAGGCGCTTTCAGTTTCAAATTCATTTCTGGATGGGAAGACGATTCCATGCGCCGATTATTACAACTGAAACTGCGCCAGTGGAGATGGGAAAGGGCCGGCAGATCCCGCTAAGAAGCGCCATTGTGTATACGCGTGCCGGACGCCACCATCACTCCGCCCTTGTTCATTATTGTTTCTGTAGGGAGCGCCTGGCGACCGGGCAAGGCGCCCTACAGGTGTTTGTGGTCATTTGGAGAAGTCGCCGATCGAAGACTAGTCGCTCGCTAAGCCGCCAAGCTCGCAAAGGAAGAAAAAAAGCGGAACGGGTGGTCGTGACTCTTGTGAGAAGATACTGCCCCGACCGGGCTGCGTGAAGGCGCAAGGCTAGAACTGGAAATAGATGAACGGAATGGCTTCATCGACGACGCCGAATACTTCCAGGCAGAATAGCATTGCGGCGAGCGCGGCGGCGTAAGCCCAGGAGGGCGCGGCCATGAGGCGCTCGACGGCATCCCATCGCTCTTCGGCTAGCGCGACGCCGAGCGCGATGAGAACGAGGCCGATGTGCCAGGGCAGAAGCAGGCTGGGTCCGGCAGGGCCGTTGAACATTTGGTGGAGGATGGCGGCGCTCTGAGAAAGATCGACGGCGCGGAAGAAGACCCAGCCAATGGTGACGAGCAGGAATGTGGCGGCGGCGCGGAAAGGATCGTACCAGCGCCAGGTGGAGGGCGGAGCGATGACGCCGGCCGCGCGTTCGATGGCGAGCAGCGCGCCGTGGTAGCCGCCCCAGATCAGAAAGTTCCAACTGGCGCCGTGCCAGAGGCCGCCG
>DATAUH010000496.1:0-2171 GCA_036268375.1 Bryobacteraceae bacterium
TAAAGTACGAACGATAGTAGGCGACCGAGCCGCGCCGGTCTTGCCCGCGGGCCAGGAATATGACCGTGTATGGAGTGGCGCTCGCCCTCAGCGGCGCCGGTCTATATCGAGTACTGTTTCAAATACCATCGAGTTCTAGGATGGGGACTAGCCGATCTGCGGGAGCGCCGGCGGCGCGCCAGTACTCTGCCCGCATAACGCCGCCGGCGGACGCGCTTGGGGGCGCCCTGGTCGGCGTGGATCAGGATACCCGTGATCCGGCGGCTCAGAAGGCTCTGGACACGCTGCGCGCCGCTATCGGCGAGCCGAGAAGTTTCCGCGGGAGCGGTATTCAGGCAGTTTTAGCAGGCGAAGGTCCGAGCCTCTCGCGCAATTCGCGGTTTTCCTTTTCCAGTGATGCTAACCGCTTCTCCCAAGGCTGCAGTGCTTCTCGAATCTCCTCCGCTGAAAAACGCGGGGTGATGTGCTGCTGGCAATTCCAATCCGACGCTTCCACGCGAATCACAAACACGCGTTCGATGATCGAGTGACCGTCGGCGGCGCCAAGCTTCTCGACCCACGGCGCCGCTTCGGCGCCTTCGAACACCTGCACGCGTCCAAGAATCTTCAAACGAGCCTGCTGCGGGTAATCCATCAGGATCAGCGCAACCCGATCGTCTGTCGCAAGATTTCCCGCGGTGATGTACTGCTTGTTGCCACGAAAATCGGCGAACGCGAGCGTCGTCGAATCGATAACCTTCAGAAAGCCGTTCACGCCGCCGCGATGTTGCACATACGGCCAGCCGCCTTCACCAACCGTGGCTATATAAAAACTGTCGCGCTGGGCAATGAACTCCGCTTCCATCGGTCCGATTCGATCGCCTGCGAATCCGGACGCTTCCCGGCGCGCATATGGGCGCCGGCTGCCGTACTTTTCCTGCAAATCCTTAATCGCCGACGTGAAAATCAACGAGCCAAACGGGTATGCCACCGTTTCCTCCCCCCGGGCGCTAAAAGCCCGGTTGTGGTCCGTTGAAGTTGGATGCTCAAGCCGGCCTGCGAGATTCGGGAGCTCGAAATTGAACCTGATTCAGTGACTTACCGGCGCGAAGCCGGTAAGTCTCGCCGCTTCTTGCCGCTCAAGCGATGCCGATGGACTGGCAGTCGCCCGCTACGCCAAATCGCCGTAAAACTTCCAGCTGGTGTGATAGTCGCGCGTCACTTTCTGCCCGCCAATCGCCAGCCGCACCATTTCCACGGGCATGTTTCCCTCGTGATACATCGCATCGTGGAACGCGCGGTTGCTCATTTTCCCGGAGCCCACCAGTTCCTTGTGCAAGCTGTAAAACTGCAACGCGCCCAGCATGTATGCGCACTGATAAATCGGCGGGTACGACCCGTTGAACGACCGCCGCACCTCGCCTTCCGCATTCGCGCGCTCAAACCCGACGCGATCCATCAGGAACTGCACGCACTCCCGCGGCGTCATCTTTTTCAAGTGGAAGCTGAGCGAAAAAATGATGCGCGCGCAGCGGTGCATTCGCCACACCAGCGCCCCAATGCGCTGCTCCGCCGTATGCGTAAAGCCCAAATCCCACATCAGCATCTCCCAATAAAACGCCATGCCCTCGGTCCAAAATGGAGTGCTGAAAATACTGCGGTAAGTGCGATACCGCTGCGACATATAGCCCTGCATGTGGTGTCCGGGAATGAGTTCGTGGAACACCGTAGCGCGCGCAAAATAGATGTTATTACCGCGCATGCTCTCCAGGCGCTCTTCGATCGTCTGGCTGCTCGCCGGCGAGGATACCTGAATCACCGCGCCGCCAAGGAAAAATGGCGAAGTAAGCTGTTGCTGCGGCGTCAGCGCCTCCTCCCAGAAATCCTCCTTCAATAGCGGCGGCAGCGTAACCAGGTCGTGCTTTTCCACGAACTCGATGGACTCACGCGCCAGGTCGCGCACCAGATAAATCATCTGGCCCGGATCGACGTACGTATTTTTCACCTTGTCGAGAGCCTTCTTCCAATCGTTGCCGAAGCCCATCTCGTTGCCGGCGCGCAGCATCTCCTTGTCGCACCACGCAAACTCACGGTTGGCAAGCGTAATTAACTGATCGGGCGTGTATGGAATCATCGCCGCCTGCAGCGCCCCAATCAGAGCGTCATTGCCGGCCGGTCCGGCGCCCGAGAGT
>DATAUH010000497.1:0-7391 GCA_036268375.1 Bryobacteraceae bacterium
TGGGAGTCCATATGGTTTTTCAGGATGACCAGACAGATGTTCCAGCGGCCGATTGCTTGCACCTGAACGGCGACACGATCAATTCCGGGCCGCTAGCGGCTGGAAAGCTGGAGACACACGGACTGGATCCTGGAAGTTATCAAGTTACATTCCCCGATATAGATGAGAGCGAATGGGAGGTTCAGGAGTAATTATGGGGAGTTACACCGTAGTAGATGGGGATGACTTCGACAGCATCGCAAAGGCAAATACGTTCTTCGATTACCAAACGATTTATAAGAGTGGGAAGAATAAGACGGACTGGCCCAACCCCAACATGCTGGTGGTGGGCGGAACGGTTGATATCCCGGAAAAGAAGGTCAAGAAAGTCGATCTGAAACTGGACAAGGCGGTCAAGGTAGCTGTAGTTCGCAGGAAGACACGGCTGCGGATGGTGTTGCTGGATGCTGCATTGAAGCCCTTGAAACCGAATACGTGCAACACGACCGTCGGGGTCGCTTTTGCGCAGAAGCCGGACGGCAAGGGACTGTTGGAGCTTGCCGATATCGACCCATCCGTCAACAGCGGCTCGTTGGCGGTGACGTTGCCGGCGCCGGCGGCTCCCGCCGCGGCTCCTGCTGGCGCGGCTCCGGCGGTGGATCCTACGGCTTACCCAATTGTGATCGTTCCGGGAGATTTCGATAACACGTACCTTATGATCGACGATCCGACACAGATGAATTGGACGCTTAACATCGGTCAGTTGGAGCCGCACACGACTGTCCGAGGCGTGTTGCAACGCCTGGTGAACCTAGGTTTTACCGTACCCGTACAGACCACAGAAGACGACAAGACGGGTGCGGTGGTCAAGGCCTACCAATTGAATATTCAATCGGTGGCAAAGGGAAAAGAGACCGGAGTCGTAGCGGACATTCGCGATGACATTCGCAAGCGCCACGATACGGCCTAGGCGATGGCTCCGCCCTTGAAATCACTCGGGATTTGCGAAACCAGAAGTCAGAGGGCCGTAATTGAGTCTGCGGGCTTATGGGTGACAAGATTGCGGTTTTAGCATCTAGTCCAAGTTAGGGATCAACATATGAAGCGCACTGTTTACGTTCCTCGCACCTCGTACGATCGCGATCACGTCAGCCATCTGACGGCCCCAGCCTATGGCATTGTGAATTTGAACCTTGCAGCGGGTAAGGCGGCGAGTAAGTGTTACCTGCCCGTCAACGCCCCCTACGCTGCGCCGGGCGGCGGCTCGGACGATTTTCATTTCATCCCGGAATACGAAGCCATCGAAATTCATTACGAGATTCAGGACAAGTTCGCCGGTATCACTGGCGCGGTGTTCGAAGTGCATACGCGCTTCCAAAAAAAACCCGTGTGGACCCTCGATTTGAAGGCCCTTGGTCCGGACTGGTGGGCGCACGGCAAACACGTTGTGAAATGGGACGGCCGGACCGTTACGCCCGCTGCGCAACAAGCCGGCACTAGCGGCCCCAATGGAATGGGGCATGACCTGACTGCCATTGACGTGAGCAAGAAGGCGCAAGGTATGCCGGACGGCTATTTCACGCTCGAGAATACTCCGTACCGATTGAAGCTTAAGGTGTCCGGCAACGGCCAAGCGTTCGGAAACCCGGTTGAGGCATGGACATACTGGCACGTGTTATTAGATAGCCTGGATCTCGAAATCGGACCTGAGGAGGCTATTCCGACGCTTACGGGCGCGGGTCACCATTCACGCGAGATGGATAAGGACGTCCGGACTCGCATCATAGCCAAAGGCGGCATTCCGGGGCCGCCGCCCGCTTCTGTGGAAGTGGTGCTGGTTAGTAATGTGTTTAGTACGTCCGACGCCGAGATGCCGTCAGACGCGTTCTTCACCGAATATCAAAAGGCATGGGATGAGGGGCCACTGATTCCACTCGTCGCTAAAGTGAGGCTCCGCGACTCCGCCGATAAGGTAGTCAAGATTGATGAAACGCCCAAAGGCGCAGTGGCATTGGGCTACGCGCAGTTTCTTTGGGATTGGCAGGATCCGGCCGAGAATGTGGCCGGCCAACAAGGAGCCGTCGCGAAGCCTCTTGCCTTCATCAACGATGCCATTAACTATTACAACAACGGGACGGACGCAACTCGATCCGGATTGGATCACACTTATCCCACAGGCGATAACTGCCATGTGGACCGCGGAGGTAAGCGAGGTCCCATGGCCGAGCCGGTGTTTCCGAAGCAAGACGGTTACGGAGCCGCGGACACGCTGACCGTTGGTAAGTTTCCTTTCTGGGTCAGGCCGTGTTTCCAGCGCGACTGGGCTTCGGTGAGTAGGGGCTGGACTCGCGGGAAACTCAAAGGCAAGACCGGCGTTATTTTTCAACCATCGCGGATGGGCGGCGACGACTACACAATCTCTGTTTATCTCGGGTATGACAAGACGGCCAAAAATGTGCTTACCTTGGATAACAAAAACGAGCCTTTAACAGCCCCTGCGGCCCTGCAAAAGGCGACTGGAAAGTTCACGATTTGGCGCGAAGTTCACATCGGGCGCTATATCACAAAGACGGCTACATTGCCTGGCCTTTTGCCTGCCCAGTTGGTTGGTGTTCAGGGCAATTTCACGCCGGCTTACGTTCATCTGGTAGACAAAATGGGCGCCGGCAACAAGTACACGATGAACCTGCACACACTGCCGGGAGGGGCGGCACTCGACTACAACACACTGATTCGTGGGCGTATGACGGGATCCGGAAATATTCTTTTCACCTCAAATCTTGGAACCGATCCGGCTGCGGATCACTCGTCGGTAGACTCGATGGTTCTGGTGCGGAACTACGCGGATTTCGTGAAGACGGCGCACCAAGCCGCTTTTGGCGCGGCGGGCGCGAACGACATCGCGAACCTGGCGACCGCGCAGGGCACGACGGTGAATGCGACGGCGGAGGGGATGCCTACGTGGAATGGGGTGGGGGCTCCTGACATGGTGTCGGGCGTGCGGCTTGGCGCGCTGAAGCAGTGGCTGATCTCCAACGGGGTGGAGACCAAAGTGAAATACAGCAAGAAGCTGGACGACTTGCTGTTTGCGCTTGGAGACAAATTTGCTGACGACCTGGAATTGGTGGCGGGAGGAAAATCCGGCGGCGCGGCGGCTCCTCCGGGAGTTACGACTGTCGAGTTCAACTTCACCAATACCTATCTGCGCGATTTGTATACCGGGGGGGTTGGGGTCTCGTTCTGGTACGGCAAGGCAATCAACCCGAAAGGGCGCACGCGCGATAAATGCGTAATCATGTTTTGGCTTTCACGCGTGGATTATTTCTCGCACGAGTTCGGGCACCACTTTTTTCTGCCGCACGCACGATATGGAACCGGAGCTACAGCGCAAGACGCGTTGCGGCACGACGACACCGACTCGGGTTGCTTGATGACTTACAGCGCTGCACGGCCTGCGTTCTGCGGCCTGTGTCAACTGCGTATGCGCGGATGGACGGCGCCGGCGCTCGATAAGATTTCCGCCAAGAATAAAAAACCGTAGTAGCGCGTGCTCGGGCAGGTATCACGCAACGAAGACGCCGCGTTTGGCCAGGCGGTGGGCGCGTGCAGGCGCGTCGGGGATTGCGGTGAGGTCTCGGAGCGCGCGCGTGCCATCGAAGAGCGCGAGTAGTTCCCGGTCGATGGGGTCGTCGAGGATCAGGCTGGCGTGGGTGCGCGTGGTGAGCGGCAGGTCTTTGGACAACTGATAGCGGAGCAGTGGGCTGGTTTGCGGGCGAGCGCTGACATTCGCAGTGAGCGGAAATGGCGAGGCGTGCAGTTCCACGATTCCGCCGAGAGTGGCGGCTAACAGAGAGGGCAAATCGAAATCGCGATCCGCGATCGCGAGGGCTTGCGGGGCGGCGGCGACGAGCGCAAGCATCATCTTGCGGGCGGCTGGATGGGATGTTCTGAGACGCGCGCCGCGGGGCGTTTCGAACTCATCGTCTGCGATTGGCAGCCCGGAAGTTGAGGCGTAGAGACCGCTCAGGCTTTCAGGACGTGGCGGAAAGTCGATCGCGCGACCTTCGTGGATGAGCAATGTCTGACGGAATTCGCGGCCGCAGGCGTAATCGATGTACTGTTCGCGCAGGGTGCGATCGTCGCCCGCAATTTCGTTCAATGTGGCAACTGCTTCGACGCTGAGGCGGGCTTCGCCGAGGTCGAGAAACTCGGCTTCGCCGAGAAACTGCAGACCGTGGCGCGCTGCGTGATCGATGAATTGTTGGAAGTACACCGGCTCATAGATGGGCGCGAGCTCATCGTGGAAGAGCGCGAAGGGTTCGCGGGAACGGATCCGGTCTATCTCTTCGGCGATGAGTTGACGGTAGGTTTGTGAGCCGGCGCGCGCGGACGCGACGAATCCGAGCATCGCCATCGCCTGATCGATTTTTTCCTGCGGGTCGTCAAAATCCGCCGCCTGAAAGAGCATGGTTTCGCGCAGCATTTGGCGAATGCGGCTGCCGGGGAGCGCGTTGTAGCTGACGAAAGCGACACCGTCGGGGCTGAGATAGTCGCACGAGATCTGCAGAATGCGATCGCGGACTTCAGCGGGACACCAGGAATAAAGGCCGTGGGTGACGATGTAGTCGAACTCGCCGCACGAGGCGTCGATGTTTATCAGGTCGGCCGCGCGCAGCGAGACGTTGCGGAGGCCGAGATCGGAGACGATCTGGTTGCCTGCCTGAATGGCGGATTCGGCAAGATCGATGCCCATAAAACTCGCGTGGGGCAGCGATTCGGCCATGGGGATCAGGTTTCCGCCATCGCCGCAGCCGAGTTCGAGTACGCGGCAGGTATCGACGGAAGCTGCGCGCAGTCCAAAGAGCGCCGCGACTGCAGCCAGCCGTCGTGGATGCGTTTGCGCGAAGGGATGGCCGGTGTAGGCGACGGCGCTGTACGGCGATTCCATCGCGCGCTAGAAGATGTCCGGCTCGGTGGGCGGCGCGCCCGTCTGTAGGAAGTCGAAGTCGCAGCCTTCGTGCGCTTGTGTGACGCGCTCGCGATAGAGAGCAAGGTAGCCGCGATCTTCTTTCGGGATGGGACGGGTCCAGTGTGCGCGGCGGGCGACAAGTTCGCTTTCGGAGACCAGGAGATCGAGGCGTCGATTGGGGATATCGAGCGTGATCTGGTCGCCATCCCGCACCAGCGCGAGCGGGCCGCCGGCGTAGCTTTCGGGCGAGACATGCAGCACGCAAGTTCCGTAAGAAGTGCCGCTCATGCGGGCGTCGGAGATGCGCACCATGTCGCGCACGCCTCGTTTCAGAAGCTTGTTGGGCAGCGGCAGCATGCCCCACTCGGGCATTCCGGGTCCGCCGAGCGGGCCGGCGTGGCGTAAGACGAGGACGGAGTTTTCGTCAACGGCGAGATCGTCGAGGTTGATGCGCGCGTGCAGGTCGTGATAGTCGTTGAAGACCACGGCGGGGCCGGTGTGCTGCCACAAGTTCTTATCGGCGGCGACGGATTTGATGACGGCGCCGTGAGGCGCGAGGGTGCCGTAGAGGATCGCCGTGCCGCCCGACTCGGCGAGCGGCGTTTGGCGCGTGCGGATCACGTCAGTATTGACGATGCGCGCGTTGGCAATATTTTCGCCGAGCGTTTTGCCGTTGACGGTGAGGCAATCGAGCCGCAGCAGGTCTTGCATTTCGGCCATGAGCGCGCGCAGACCGCCGGCGTAGTAGAAGTCTTCCATGAGGTACGCGCCGGAGGGGCGGATGTTGGCGAGCACGGGCACGTGACGCGCGATTTCGTCGAACACGCTGAGAGGAAGGTCGAAGCCGCGGCGCCGCGCCAGAGCGACCAGATGAATGATGGCGTTGGTGGAACCGCCGATTGCCATATCGACGGCGATGGCGTTGCGAAATGCGTCGATCGTCAGCACGGTGGAGGGCCGCGCGTCCTGCCACGCCATTTCGACGATGCGGCGGCCGCTATCGATGGCGAGGCGCACGTGGTTCGAATCGGCCGCGGGAATAGACGAAGCTCCGGGAAGCGTCATGCCCATGGCCTCGGCAAGGGCGGTCATCGTGGAGGCGGTGCCCATCGTCATGCAAAAGCCGGGCGAACGCGCGATGCCGGCCTCCATGTCGTTCCACTCCTGTTCGGAGAGATTGCCGGCGCAGCGCTCGGTCCAATATTTCCAAAGGTCGGTGCCGCTACCCAGGGGTTGGCCGTTGTAGTTGCCGCGCAGCATGGGGCCGGCGGGTAGAAAAATGGCCGGTAGATCCATGCTGATGGCGCCCATCAGCAGTCCCGGCGTGGTTTTGTCGCAGCCGCCCATCAATACCGCGCCGTCGACGGGCAGGCTGTGCAGCGCCTCTTCCGTGTCCATCGCCAACAGGTTGCGATAGAGCATGGGGCTCGGCTTCATGTAGGTTTCGGTGATGGAGAAGGCGGGAATTTCGACCGGGAAGCCGCCGGCCTGCCATACGCCACGCTTTACTGCGTCGGCGCGCTCGCGCAGGTGCTGGTGGCAGGGATTGATTTCGCTCCAGGTGTTGACGATGGCGATGATGGGCTTGCCGGTGAAATCTTCGCGGCGATAGCCGAGCTGCAGCATGCGCGAGCGATGACCGAAACCGCGCATGGTGTCGGGTCCGAACCAGCGGAAACTGCGGAGCTCTTCAGGTTTTTTGCGAGTCATGAGATTGGGGTTCGACCCGGATCAGCAGGGCGAGCGAACCCGCCAACAGCATACATCCGGCGAGAACCCACAAACCCGCGTCGTACCGGCCCGTGATGGTTTTAAGATAACCGAAAAGCCAGGGGCCGAAGAAGCCGCCGAGATTGCCGAGACAGATCAGGCCCACCGCGGTGGCCGCGGCCGATTTGCCGAGCATGGTGGTGGGGATGGTCCAAAGCGCCGGCAGATAGGCTTGCGAAGTGAACCCCGCGAGGCAGAAGAGCGCCACGGCGAGCGGCGCGTGGTTGACCAAGCGAGCCGCGAGAGATAGCGAAATGCCTGTCGCAAGCATCGGCAGCGCGGTGTGCAGGCGAAGACGGCCGGTGCGCTGCGCCCAAAAGCCGTTCAGCAGAATTCCGCAGGCGCTGCAGACGTAGGGCAGGCTGGCGGCGAGCGTGCGCAGTTCGACGGGAAAGTTCATGTTTTCTGTGATTGACGGCAGGAAGAAAATGAGCGCTTGATTGCCGGTGACGATCAGGAAGAATATCGCGATAAGGAGGAACGTGCGGGGGTCGCGCAGCGCGGCGGCGATGTGGACGCGGCCGGCCTCGGTCTTGCGATCAGTTTCGGCATGGAGCTGATCGAGCAGCCAGAGCTTCTCATCGCCGGGCAGCCACCGCGCTTGCTCCGGGCGATCGGTGAGGTAACGCAGAGTCACGAAGCCCATCAGAAACGGCGCCAGGCCTTCGAGCAA
>DATAUH010000498.1:0-4639 GCA_036268375.1 Bryobacteraceae bacterium
ACAAGCGGATGGCGGCGAACCAACCAAGCCTAAATAGGCCGCCGCGAGTGGCGCATTGGCTGTTCTGCGCCGGCCTGCTCGCGCGTTTTTTCGATTTCCGAGTTCAATTCCGCGCCGATGAGAACGGTGGCGCTGCTCATGTAGAGCCACATCAGAAGCATGGCCGGCGCGGACGCGCGTCCATAAATCGTATGGTAGGGCGAGAAATGGTTGAAATATTCGCGCACGAGGAGCGTGGAGACCAGCCACAGCGATGCGCCGAAGATTGCGCCGGGCATGCTCCAACGCCAGCTGCAGGATTTGAGATTGGGTCCGAAGCGGTAAAAGAGGCAGAAGCAGACCAACAGAATTGCAGCGATGGCGGCCCATTGCGCGACCAGGACGAAAGCGTGCGATGGATCGGCGCCGCGAAACGAATCGCCGGCAAAGCGGGCGGTCAAGAGCGCTGTAAACACCAGCAGCAGCACGCCTAGGGCAAGGCAGGCCGCCACGCCTATGATGCGCGGCCAGTCGCGATCCTCTTCGGTTTCGTACGCGGTATTGAGGCCAACGATCATCGCCCACGACGCATTGATGCCGGCCCAGACGGCGCTGCAGCATGCGACGGCGAGTAACCGGCCGGAAGAGTGGGCGCTGCCAGCGAGATCGTGAATGGCGCCACCGACGAGTTCAGCCGCATCGCGCGGCAAAAACTGTTGGAAACTGCCGCTGAGAAGGTGGCGCATCTCAGAACCGGCCTGCGCCAGGTGCGCCAATGGGACCAGCAGCATCAGAAGCGCGGGGAACAGTGCGATGAAGTGGTAGAAGGCCAACCGGCCAGCTTGGCCGAACACATCATCTTGCCAGATTTCGCCGATGGTACGGCGCAGCAGTTCGAAAACGGAGAGGGACACGGACTTTTGCACGTTCTCTTCCGGCACCACGGTCGTGAGGCTGTTCATGCCGCCGCGAAGTGTTGTGCAAGTGGGGCGCCGATCCGCGTGCCGTTACTTTTTTCCGCTAATTCCGAGGACCAGCATGACAATTCCGAACGCGCCGATGGCCAAGCCGCCGATACGGTTCATCCAGAACATCGACCGGTCGTTGAATTTGTCGCGGAAAGAGTTGATGACGCTGATCAGGATTATCCACCAGATCATGGCGCCGGCGAAAATGCCGCCGATCATGATGAGAGTGAGCGGAGCATCGCGCTGCTCGCTGAGGCCTAGCACAGCCAGGACCGCGAGGAACGATAGCACTGTAGTTGGATTGGTGAGATTCAACAGAAACGTGGTGACGAAATCGGAGTGCGTGGCCTCGCCTTCGCCGTCCTTCGAAAGCGGTGCAGGACGTTTGAAGTAATACCAGATGCCGAGCAGGATCAAGAGAATTCCGCCGAAAAAACGCAGCTTCGACTGCTGGCGTATCAGGAAACTGATGACGATGCTGATGCTGAAGCCGGCGATGGCGCCGTAAAAGGTATCAGCGGCGGCCGCGCCTAACCCGGAGATTAGTCCGCTAAACCACCCTTTGGAGAGGGTGCGCGAGGCGCAGAGCACATTTACCGGCCCAACCGGAGCGGAAATAGCCACTCCCGCCGCGGCGCCCCGCAGCAATAGTTCGATTGCTCCCATTGACGGCAGTTGGGAATCCTCCTCATCGTGCATAATCCAGAATAGAATGCCAGGCGGCGCGGAATTGTGGCTTCCACGACTTCTTTTTCAGCGCGGTTTGGGAGTGATTTACCTTATCGCCTTTCTGGTGGCGGTGAATCAGTTTCGGCCGCTGTTGGGGGAGCACGGACTCGAACCGGTCCCGCTGTTCGTGAAGCAGGTTGCCTTCGCAGATTCGCCCAGCCTGTTCTTCTTGGCCCCTAAAGACTGGATTTTCGCGAGCGCAGCGTGGTTGGGCGTGGCGCTGGCGCTGGCCGCGGTTTGCGGCTTAACGGAACGCTTCAATACGCCGGTCTCAATGATGTGCTGGGCCGTGATGTGGCTGTTGTACATCTCATTCGTGAACGTCGGGCAGACGTTCTACAGTTTCGGGTGGGAGACCATGCTGCTGGAGGCCGGGTTCTGCGCGATTTTCCTGGGCGCGTCGCGCATGCTGCCCAATGCGATTCCGCTGTGGATTCTGCGGTGGATGGAGTTTCGCGTGATGTTCGGCGCCGGGCTGATCAAGCTGCGAGGCGACCCGTGCTGGCGCGACCTGACGTGCCTGGATTATCACTACGAGACGCAGCCAATGCCGAACGGTCTGAGCTGGTATTTTCATCACCTGCCGCGCTCTATCCTGCACGGCGGCGTGGCATTCAACCACTTCATCGAAATCATCGCGCCGTTTGGTTATTTCCTGCCGCAACCGATCGCCAGCATCGCAGCCGTGCTGACCATCCTGTTTCAAGCCATCCTGATGTTGAGCGGAAATCTTTCGTTTTTGAATCTGCTGACGATTGTAATTGCGTTTCCGATGCTGGACGCGCGCTGGTTCTCGAAGTGGCTGCCGGCGATGGCGTCTGAAACGTTACAGGAACCTGCGCGTTGGTTCGAGTGGGCAACGATCGGATATGCGGCAGTCGTCATTCTGCTGAGCATACGGCCGGCAATTAATCTGTTTTCGCCGCGGCAATTGATGAACGCAAGCTTTGAACCGCTGCACCTGGTGAACACGTACGGAGCCTTCGGCAGTATCGGGAGAATGCGCGATGAAGTGATTGTGGAAGGGACAAGCTCCGACGCGCCTTCCGAGTATGCCGAGTGGAAGGCCTACGAGTTCAAAGGGAAGCCGGGTGATCCGATGCGGCGTCCGCCGCAAATTGCGCCTTACCATCTGCGACTGGATTGGCAGATGTGGTTCGCTGCGATGAGCAGCTATACGCAGGAGCCGTGGTTTGTGAACTTCGTAGCCAAGCTGCTGCGCGGGGATCGGCCCACGCTGAGTTTGCTGCGCTACAACCCGTTTCCGGACCGACCGCCGAAATATGTGCGCGCACGCCTGTTTCGCTATCGGTTCACGACGCCAGAGGAGCACGCGAAGACCGGCGCATGGTGGCACAGGGATTTCGAAGGAGACTGGTTTCCACCGATTTCGATCGACACGCCGGGGTTGCAGAAAGTGCTGCGGGAGCAGGGTTGGGAGTAGGTGGGTGGAAAAAAAATCGGCGCTCCGTTTGCGACCGACCGGAGCGCCGTGACCAAAGAAAAGCTACTTCATTGTTAGGAGAAAGTTGGACGCCTACAAATTACCGCGCTGGAGCGGCGACGATATGGATGCGGCGGTTCTTCTGCCAGCAGGCTTCATCGTGCTCTTCGCAACTCGGTTTATCTTTTCCGTAGCTCACTACTGAGAGCTGCGCATCAGGGATACCGACCTGCACCAGGTACGATTTCGCCGCTTTCGCGCGCGCATCGCCGAGAGCGAGATTGTACTCTTCGGAGCCGCGCTCATCGGCGTGGCCTTCAATGGTGAGGTGGTAATCGGGATATTGAACAATGATGTCGCGAAGTTCCGTGGAATCGGCCTGCAGAGCCTTCACCGCGTCGGGACGCAACGTGTGTTGATTGTAGTCGAAATAGGCGTCTTCAATGCGGCCCAGAAGCTCGTCGATGCGCTTACGCGTGGCAGCATCGGGAAGGCGGCGCGACGGGGTTGCGGCAGCCTCCTGTTGAGGCGGCGTCGTGGGGCGAGATGGCTGCGCAGCGCGTTCTTGAGGACGCTCAGCCGGCGCAGCGGCAGGCGCTGGCGGCGTCGCGGCTTGCACGGGATGTTTCTTCGTACAGCCGGCGGCCAGCAGGGCGAACGAGGCAGCGGATATAAGAATCACTCCGCGGAAATTCTTCATACTTCTTTGATACAACGTTCGGGTCTCCGGCGCCATCCTGTTTGGACATGATTGTGAAAATAACAGCTCAATTCGAGAGGTCGTTTTTCAGTACAATCCGGTAACGAGCCTTGCCGGCGGCAAGATGATCGAAGGCTTGGTTGGCCTGGCTCATGGGAAATTCTTCCACAACGGGTGCGATGCCATGGCGCGCTGCGAAATCCAGCATAGTCGCGACTGTAGCAGGCGCGCCCGACGGACTTCCGCTTACCGACTTTTGGCGGGCAAGAACTGCGAAAGGCGGCACAGGAATGGCATTTGGACCGCGCCCACGACATGAAGATGACCCTTGTGGGCCAGCGCATCCAAATAGGCACTCCAATTGAGATCGGCGGTGACGTGGAGATAATGAAATCAAACGAGCCCACGCCCTTCTTCAACTGCTCCGCAGAATGCGTATGGATCACATGGCGGGCGCCCATCTTCTTCGCCTCATCCGCCTTGGAAGCGCTCGATGTAAAAGCTGTGACGTCGTAGCCCCACTTGTTAGCGAACTGTAATGCCATGTGGCCCAAGCCGCCGATGCCGATTACGCCTACACGGTCGGTGGACTTGACATCAAATTGGATGAGAGGATTGAAGACCGTGATGCCGCCGCATAGGATGGGGGCGGTCTTCGACAAATCGAGCGCGGCAGAAATTGGAGTAGCCCAGACCCAATGGCAGCGAACCTTATTCGCGAACGCGCCGTGGCGTTTCCAGATGGTCTGCTCAAGGGAATAGCACATGTTGCGATTGCCGGTAAGACACTGCTTGCAATGGAGGCAACTGCCTGAATTC
>DATAUH010000499.1:0-9610 GCA_036268375.1 Bryobacteraceae bacterium
CCGGACAGTGGCCGTGGACCTGACGCTGGCGGCCCCGGTGGCGGCCGAGGCCGCGGTCAACAAAATGGACGCGCTGGCGAACGCACCAATCAGGCATGGCAGGATCAAACGGCCGGATTTTAATACGTGTTCGTCGACGCGATGTTAAAAACCGGCTTCACCCCGGTCGAGATCGGAAAGATCGGCGGCGGAAACTTTCTGCGCATATTCGGCGAGGCCGTTAAGAAGTAGGCCCGGCATTCAGACATCCGCCACACCTGCGAATGCCCAAGCCGTATCACGGCTTCAGCGACACTCGGTCCCGAAAAACCGCAAGCGGATGCAGGTCGCAAACGTTTCCACATCCGCCCGCAACATCACCCATCAACCGGCCTCGCGCAGCCTTCACCACGCGCAACCGCCCCCTTAAAATGTCAGCTTCAAACTCATCTGAATCTGCCGCGGCGGATACGCGCTCGACAGCGTCCCAAATCCACCCGATGTCACCGTCGTCCCCAATCCCGAAAAATTCGCGATATTGATCGCATTGAAGAAATCCACCTGATATTTCAAGTTGATCCTCTCCTTGATCGGGAAGTTCTTCGCCAGCGACAAGTTGAAAACGCGCAGTGGCGGCCCTTCAATGATGCCGGCTCCCATGTCGCCCAGTCGGCTCACTGGCGCAGCCGCAAAATCCGCTGCGTTGAACCAGTTGTTCGGCCCCTGATTCGCCGGATACAGCGCTCCGCCCAGATAATCCGCCCGACGCGTGCCTTCTGCCGTGCTGGCCGTGATCGTGTAATACTGCCCCGTCTGCAGCCGCACAATTCCGTTCAACATCCACGATCCGAACGCGCCGCGCAACGCCGGATTCCAGTTCTGCAACCGCGGTAAACTCCACACGTAAGTCAGGATGAAGACATGCCGCCGATCGAAGCTGGTCGGTCCGTAATTGAAATGCCGGTTCAGATACTGTTCCGGGTTATCGCCCTCTCCGCTCGTATCGCCCAGCGCCTTCGCGAAAGTGTAACTCGCCGTCATAAATAGATTACCCGCGCGCTTCGAGACATACGTCTGCAAAGCATGGTAATTCATCGTCGAATCGCTGTTATATTGAAGAATCGACGAGTAACCCAGGTAAGGACGCAGCGCCGCCTGCGGTAACTGCGACGCCGTAGGCAATTGCGCATTCGCGGCGAACAACGCAAACGGAATCTGGTTGATATCCGGAGCCCGCAGTAAGTGCCGGCCTAAGTTGCCGACATAAGCCACTTCCGCTACTATGCCGTGAGATAGTTGCCGCTGTACGCTAAAGCTGAACTGCTCCGCATACCCATTCGTCAGCTTCGGATTCAGCGCGTTGATGTTCGCTAGCGGGGCCGCCAACGTCGATCCGCCCAGCGGATTGCCCAAATTGGCGTTGTATAACTGCGTAATCTGCGTAATTGGCGGTATGTTGAGCTGCGAGAAGATAATATTGCCTTCCGCCCGCGTGTAGTAAGTGCCAAATCCGCCGCGAATCACCGTCTTCGGCGTCAGCGCGTAAGCGAATCCGAAGCGCGGCATAAATACATTTTGGGAATTGTAGAAGCCCCGCGGCGCCCCCGTCGGGAACGATTGGAAGAACGGCGTCGCGCTCCCCGGCACCCGCGCCTGCTCGTCCTTCGGAACCCCGTTGCCCGCCATTATCAATCCGTTGTATGGATTGCCCACGCCAGCGACCAGGTTCCCGGCCGAGTTAATCTGCACCGATTGCGCCGGATTGAACAGCGCCGGTACAAAGTTCATCATGTTATTCGCCTGCGTATAAATCGGTCCTAAGTTCTCCCATCGCAGTCCAATTTCGAAACTCAAGCGCCGCGTTGCCTTCCAGCTATCTTGCACAAACGCGCCCGGCTGCCAGAACCGGAAGAAGCCCACCGGATCGGAGCTGGCTTCGTTGAAGTTATAGAAGTTACCCAGCAACATATCCGCCACCGCGTTACCGGTGGTGTTCGTGCTGCCCGAGGTCTGAAAAGTAACATTGCCCGTCGCGGCCGATCGGCCATTCTGATCCACCCGATCGCGAATCACTGCAAATCCGGCCTTGAACACATGCTGTCCACGAACGTAACTCACCGTGTCCGAAGCCTGTATGTCGGTCGACGGCGAAAACAGCGAAAATGCCGGGCCCTTGAAGTTCGCAAACCCATTCACAGCTACATCCGGAATTCCGTTCGTGTCCCACGGATCGTTGCCTTGATATAACTGCGGAAACTGGAACCCATAAGTCGAGCGTTCCCACGTGTCTCCGTAGGGCGGAATATGTTGCGACGCCCAACTTGCGTTCGCATGAAACTCATTCACCAGCGTCGGGGTCGGCAGCCACGTCTCGCCGATCAGATAACTCTGCCCCGGCCGGTTGCGCAGCGTCGGCGTCGTCGGCAATCCCGACCCCGAAAACGTCCCAAACGGGTCCACCAGGCTGTTGCCGTCTCCAATCCACCGCCCGTAGAGCGTGTGTTTCGAGTTGATGTGATAGTCCACGCGGAACAGCGTCTCGCGGAAGTTCAGCGGGTTAGTCGGCTGCAGAATCAGGTTGTTGGAAACCTCGGCATCGTTAAAGAACGACGCCTGCTTCTCCATCAGCCTATACACATTCGCAATCGCTTTTCCGTCCGGCGTAATCAGCGATGACGGAATCGTATTATTTGGATACGGATTCTTCGTCCCCGGCTCATCAATCGCTACCGCGAAAATCCCGTTCAGGTAATTCGTATCCGGCACCGTCACGCGCGTCGGGTTCTGCGTCTGCCGCAGTCGCTTCACTTCCTGCCCGAAAAAGAAAAACACCTTGTCCTTCTTAATCGGCCCTCCGATGCTCCCGCCAAAATCGTTATAGCGAAGCTGCGTCTTATTCACCGAAAAAAAGTTCCGCGCATCCATCTTGTCGTTGCGGAAAATCTCGAACAGTCCCCCATGAAATTTGTCCGTGCCGCTCTTCGTCATCACGTTGAACGCCACGCCCGAGTTGCGCCCGTACTCCGCCGAAAAGTTCGACGTCTGCACCTTCACCTCTTGGATGAACGTCGGGTTCACGTTGTTCATCAGGCTGCCGTTGCTGCCCGCCACCAGGTTGAACGCCCCGTCTACCGTCAGGTTCTGCGTATCGCTCCGGTTCCCGTTGATGTTCTGGTTCGTCGCCGAAAGGCTCGTCGTCACGCTAAATTGGTCGGGGTTCGTAACCACCGTCCCCGGCACCAGCGTCAGCAGCTCAATATAGTTGCCGCCGTTCAGCGCCAGGTTCGCCACCTCTTTTTGATCGACAATCTTCGACAACTCTCCCGAATCCGTACTGATCTGTTCCGACGCCGCTGCCACCACTTCCACCGACTGCGTCACGTCCCCCACCTGTAAGTGGAAGTCCACGGTCAGGTGCCCATCCGGCACCACGTTCAAATCCCGCTGGTCCTGTTTCTGAAATCCCGGGGCTGTCGTCGACGCCGTGTAATGCCCGATCGCCAGACTCGTCACCGCATAGAAGCCGCTTCCATCCGTCGCCGCCGTTCGAACCGTTTGCGTCTCTGCGCTAGTGATCGTTACCTTCGCGCCCACCACCGCTGCGCCCGAAGGATCCGTCACCGACCCCGAAATCCTGCCCACGCTCGTCTGCGCCGCCAGCTCGAAGCTGCACACCATCAGCGCCGCCGCCGTAATTATCAAATTGAAGAATTGCCTGCGAAACATAAATCCCCCTCCCACGTTGAGTCGAAGCAAAGTCCACACGAAGGACGTGAATTTGAACCCCGATGGGAGCTAATTATGCGCTTCCTCCGCCAGGATGTGGAAGTGAGAATGGGGTATTATGTTTGGATTGTCACGTGACATCACGTGCTCGAACGTGAAACATCTCGCTGATTTCTCAAGGTTTCCTCATGCAAGCGAACCAGCCGGGCATTGCGCCCCCAGCGCCGCCACCGGACGATCCTTCCGGCCTGCCCGCTCTCACAGAGACCCTCGATCAGCTCCTGTCCAGCCGCACCTTCAGCCGCAGCACCCAGTTGAAGCGCCTGCTCGTTTACTTCCGTGACGCGGCCGCCATCGCCGACCCGGGCGCCTGGTCCGAAACCGCGATCGGCGCCCAAGCCTTCGGCCGCAAAGATTTCAACCCCAGGCTCGACACCATCGTCCGCGTTGAAATGCGCCGTCTCCGGCAAAAATTGGATGAGTATTACGCCTCCGAAGGCGCCGCCCTGCCGCTCCGTCTGCGCTTTGAAAAGAATACCTACCGCCCAACCGTCGCCCCCAACTCGCCGCCGCCCGTCGAGATCTCCCTCGCTCCCGCGCCCGATTCGCCCGACCGTTTCTGGACCGGAATCGCCGCCGGAGCCGGCATCACCGCCTTCGCTGCGCTCCTCGTTGGTCTTTTTCTGATGTGGGGAACCAGCGCGCGTGACCGCGCGCCTCGTGAAATCCTCGAAAATCAGCTCTGGTCCGGCTTCCGTTCCAGTAACGTAGTTCTCGCCGTCGGCACGCCGCTCTTCTTCCGCTCAACCGAGGGCTTCGAGCGCAACTTTCACGAAAACCTCTCCGACGATCTGGAAAATGCCGAACAGTATCTCTCTCAAAAGCCAGCCTATCCAGTCTGGAACCTGTGGGCGCCCTTCGATGACGTCGCTGGCGCGGTCGTCCTCGACCGTTTTTTGCGCACTCTCAACTCCACCGTCACCATCACGTCTGCGCGTCAGATTTCAATCGGTAACTTAGAGGGCAAACGCACCATCATTATGGGGCAGCCTCGCCAAGCTCCGCTGCTTGCGGACCTCCTGGCCGATCAAAATTTCCGCCCTCCCAAGCACGTACCTGGTAAACACTTCGCAGGATTCCTTAACGCCTCGCCCAACCCCGGCGAGCCGCCCGATTTTCCCGGCGGCGGCGCTCACGCCCTCATCCGCCAAACCGATGAGAGCGATCCCGACTACGCCTTGATCACCAGCATCCGCCTGCCCAACGGCGGTGAAGTTCTGAACTTCTTCGGCGATCGTGCGCAAACGGCCGCCTTCGTTGCCCGCAAACTTACTGAGCCCGCTTTCCTCAGCGAGCTCAGCGCGCGCCTCTTCGAACATGCGCGCTCCGGTCACCGCAGCGCTCAAGCGGTCTTCCGCGTAGATTACACCCGCGGCGCGCCGACGGGTCTGGTCTACGTGACTCATCGGGTCAAGTTTGCCGACACGAAATAGTTCTCAGCGGTAAGTCTCAGGACCGCGCAGCCTCGAATCCATCGCAGCCGCTGATCGGCGACACCTTCAAGTGCAGAGACGCGTGCCTCGGATGTCCGCAATCGTCCAGAAACGCATCCTCAGCCTGGTGTGAACTCCTTATCTGCATCAGCTTGTTGTCATGTGGGCCCTCATGGTTCTCTCCGAAATGAAGGCATAAGCCGCATTGACCATTATGTAGTTCCGACATGCCTCACACGCAGCAATTACCTGTCCACGTCCATCTGCGAAGAGTGGTGGCACAGATGCTTTCGGATTTCGTGTTATGCGGTCCCTACGAAATTCTACGGCGCTATTCGTAATTACAGCCTCCGGAGCCATCCTGTTCGCTCAGACGGTCCCCATCCCAGCGCAGCGTCCGCTTCCGTTGCGCAATTTTAAGAAGGTGGACGATCAGGTTTACCGCGGCGCTCAGCCCACAGAGCCAGGCTTCGCCGCACTCGCCAAGCTAGGCATCCACACCGTACTCGATCTTCGCGACGAAGGCGGCCGCTCCTCGCGCGAAGGCATCATCGTCCGCAAGCTAGGCATGCAATACGTCAATATTCATCTCGCCGGCTACGTTGCGCCCACCGCCGAACAGATCTCAAAAACACTTGCGCTCCTCGAAGACCCCAAGCGAGCCCCTGTCTTCATTCACTGCCGCCGCGGCGCCGATCGCACGGGCACAATCATCGCGCTCTACCGCATCGAGCACGACCATTGGACCAACGACCAAGCTCTCAAGGAAGCCAAAGAGATGCGCATGGCCTCGCGTGAGCGCCTCATGCAGGCGCTCATCATGAAATTCAAACCCGTGGTCCCGGTAACAACCACGCAATAGCCTCGCCTCTGTGCTCCGTGCCCGACAGCCAATCGCGGATACGTTGGACGAGCCTTGAGGCGTTAGCACATAGCTCCCAAACCTGTATCAGAGGCGTTCTCAGTTCCACACCGTAGGTCTTCCCCCGCGGCCGCCGCTTGGGCTTGTCGGCCGCGAGAGGAACGCGTGTCAGCTTCCGGATCAGCACCTTGCGGTTCAGCTTGGTGCGCTTCCGCGCTTCATTCAACAAACGTGTCTTCTGCTTCTTGTTGCCGCGCAAGTACTCCTCTCGCAGCGCGGCCAGGTACTGCTCGCGTGAGTGCATGTCCATCCTGCCGGCGCCCTGATTCGCTCCTGTTCAGGACCTGGCTGCCTCACGCGTTCGGTTACTTTTTCATTTGACCCAACAAGCGGTCTTTCAGTGACATTTTAGCTGACCCAATTCGCGAACTTGACACTCACTGTTGGGGCAGTATATAGTCTGTGCCGAGGCGACGGCATATAGGGTAACTTTGCTGCGTCTTAAGGAGTCTCCAACGGGAGGTCGCCGACCTCATTTTCCGGCGCGGTTGAGTCTTGTGGAACGTCGTCACCAGGTTGGCCTGATAATATGCAATCACCTGAAGGGCATATGGAGCGGGACGAACTTGCTGTCGAGCTCTTCCAGAAGTGCTACTTGACGGGCGAGTATCCTGTGCGTACCGGAGGCGTTGTCACCGAGTACTTCGACAAATATCAATTCGAATCGGATCCAACACTGTTATCGGCGGTTGCGGATCATCTCTCTACCCTCCTGCCGCAGCAGACCGAGGTTCTTGCAGCCATTGAACTGGGCGGTGTGCCGCTTGGCATTGCCATTTCGGCCTGGACAAGCCTTCCTCTTGCCATCATTCGCAGGAAGCGTAAGCATTACGGCACGCGTCGGCTGATTGAGGGGCCATCACTAGCGGGAAGGCGCGTTGTAATTGTGGATGCCATAGTCGCCACCGGGTCGCAAACCGTCCAATGCGCGGGGCTTCTGACGAGATCCGGAGCGTCGGTCATCGGTGTTGCGTGTGTGATTGATAAAGAGGCAGGTGGCCCGGTGTTCCTGGCGCAACACGGTTTGCCGCTGTGTTCGCTCTTCACAAAGTCCCATCTCTTGCTGGCCTCTTTCACGCGGAAAGAGTCGTCTCCTTCACCTGGCGTCGCGGTGCCCGCGACATCCGGTCACACATAGCGCCCGTCGTCCCAGAGATGAGATACTTTCGATGAGCATTTCTGTGATCGTTCCGGCGTACAATGAGGAGCTCTACATCGCCCCAACCTTGCGCGCGATCACGGCTGCCCGCGACTACCTCCAGGCCCGAGCGGAGTGTCCGGTCGAAATACTGGTCGTAAACAATGGCAGCACGGATAAGACCGCTGAGATCGCTCGCGGTCTTGGGGCGACCGTCTTATTCGATAGTAATCACAACATTGCGCGCGCCAGGAACTGCGGCGCCAAGAGCGCCAGTGGAGAGGTGCTCGTATTTATCGACGCCGATACCTTGGTTCCGGAGCCAATACTCCTGCGAATTCACCACCTAACCGAAGACCGATGCCTCGGCGGTGGGGCAGATACGCTTTATACGCCGAAGCGCGCCAGCATGGCGCTCTACCTCGGAATCTGGCGTGTCATCGGGAAGCTCGCCACTATGGTGCAGGGACCACTGCAGTTCTGTCGGAAGGATGTGTTTTTGGTGATCGGCGGCTACGATGAGTCTATCCTGATAGGCGAAGATGTCGATTTCTTTTTCCGCTTGTGCCGTTATGCGAAGAGCGTGCGGGGATCCGTGACACACATTGTGGATCTGCGGGTCAGGCCCTCCGCCCGGCGATTCGACCGCTGGCCGCTCTGGCGCGTGCTTGTGTATACGAACCCGGTATTCATCGGCCTGTTTAACCGTGTGCCGCGCGCATGGGGAGGATGGTATGGCGATGTCCCCCGCTGAGACTCGCGACCTTCGTGCCGAGTCACGCGTCCGGGTCGACCACGCTGCTTTTGTTGCGGACCTGAAGAATCTATACCTTATTCATATCGACCAGCAAGTGCGGCGCCTATTGGGGGCGTCGGACGCTCATGGAACTGCACGAGCGTTATCTACACGCTTGAGGAGCGCAGAAACTTGTTCCGCACCGGTTTCGGACTAGCCATGGGCGGGGCAGTTCGCAACCCGGACTTAGGACGCCTTGTGTCGATGGTGGGCGAGATCGTCTGGAGCTGCACTCTCATCTTCGATGACATGCTCGACCGTGCTGTTGAGCGCGAGGGCCACCCCTGCGCACATCGTGGATTTCCGCAAACGCCGGCACCCTCCATTTGGGAAAGTTCAGATCCAGATTGGAATTCTTCAAGTCGGGCCTTTACCGCCAAGTGGCCTCAGTTGAAGATTGGCAGGCGTTAACGTCTTATCGGGAGTTATCCACCGACACGAACGCAGTTTCAGAGCATGTACGAGTTGCCGTCCATCCACCCGGTCGCAAGATAAGCAAAACCTCGCTCGGGAGCGCTCGAAAGAAGCACCTATTGCCTACCCGCTGGCCCGCAATTGTCACGCCCTGCTCGTGTGCAGTCTTCATACGCACTCTGCCTCATCATGCGAAACACCTCGGCTTCATCGCGGTCAGCCGCCTTACTTTGTCCGGCAAGCCACAAAACCCGCTGTGCAGAATTGTGAAAAGTGATTCCGTAGGGATCGCCCCCCATTAGCCTCACGGTGAAGCGCAATTTGCCGCCAATCACGATGTTGTGCTCGACGTTGTCGCGGAACCCAATATTGTTCGTGGCGTCACGTAGCCACTTGGCCCAGTAGTCGCCTTTGGCATCTCCCTGGGCTCCGGCTTTGGCAAACCAGGCAACCGCAGTTTGACGATTTTGCGGGACACCAATTCCGAACTGGTAGGCGCGCGCGAGAGAAAACTGGCCTTTCACCCATCCCTGCTGAGCGCTGGCTTGAAACAACCGGGCGGCAAGGTCCCAGTTTTCTGGAACGCCCTCGCCCAGTTCATAAAAAAGACCTACTTGATTTTGTGATTCCGGTTCACCTTGTGCCGCGGCGCGGCTGTACCATGCAAAGGCGGCCCTGGCGCTCTGCGGGACGCCATCGCCCTGATCGTAGAGCAGCGCCAGGCGTAGCTGCGCGACGGCGTTGCCGGCTTCGGCTGCGCGCAGCACAATTTTCGCGGCGCCCGTATGATCGCCGGCCTGAAACCGCGCGCCCGCTTGATTGTAAATGTCGTTCGCCGGAAGTTGCTGGCAGTATTGCCGGGCGGCGGCCGTACGCGTCATTTTGCCACTCCCGGGTTCGAGTCCAAGACACTTCTGCAATACTCCGGATGCCATCACCACCGGCGTTGCCGCGAACGAACGCGAGTTCATGATCCAAGACAGCACGACGACGAGCACGATCAAACTTTTTGAAAGCTTCAACAGACGCATTCCCTCTACCTCCCGCAAAGTTCGTGTCAGTTTACCATTGCCGAATGCCCGCATGCAGCAACGCTCTGACTTGACGTGCGGGTAGTCGCCCAGCGTTTAGCAGCCATACTT
>DATAUH010000500.1:0-7565 GCA_036268375.1 Bryobacteraceae bacterium
GCATCGCTGATGACCGAGTCGCTTAAAGGCAAAACCCGCGATCAGGCTCTACATCTGCTCGACGAGTTTCACAATCTGCTCACCACCGACGCGAAGGCCACGCCGGCGCTCGGCAAACTGAAAGTATTCTGCGGCGTGCGCGATTATCCCGCGCGCGTGAAATGCGCCACGCTGGCCTGGCATACGCTAAAATCGGCGCTGGAAAACCCGGGCGAGACAGCCAGCAGCGAATGACCTTACGTGATCAAATCCTCGCCGCGTTCAAGAAGGTCTATGACCCGGAGATGCCGGTCAACATCTACGAGCTCGGCCTGATCTATGATCTGAACGTGGACGATGCCGGCGTTACCAACATCCGCATGACGCTCACCGCGCCCAACTGCCCTGTCGCAGGAACGCTTCCCGGCGAAGTGGAGCGCGCCGCGCGCGGCGTACCCGGCGTCACTGCGGTCAACCTGGAACTCACCTTCGATCCGCCCTGGACCAAAGCGCGCATGTCCGAAGCGGCAAAACTGGCGCTGGGCTTGGAAGACGTCATTTCCATCAAGCCGCTCCAGCCGGGCAGGATGCGATGAAGCTCAGTTCCAACGAAGAGTACGGTCTGCGCTGCTTGTTGCGGGTCGCCTTCGCCGGCCACGGGCTTACCATTCCCGAACTCAGCCACTCTGAAGGCGTTTCGCAGGCCTACGCCGCCAAACTGCTTCGCGTGTTGCGCAAGGGTGCTTTCGTCACTGCCGCGCGCGGCAAAGAGGGCGGCTACACCCTGGCGCGTCCCGCGTCCGAAATCATTATTGGCGACGTCATGGCTGCGCTCGGCGGCCGCTTATTCGAAAGTGATTTTTGCCAGTCGCATTCCGGCTCCGCGGCCATCTGCACGCGGTCGGTGGACTGTTCCGTACGCTCCTTGTGGCGAGCCGTTCAAGTCGCCGTGGACCAGGTTTTGAGCAAAGCCACTTTGCAGGATCTGCTGCAGAATGAAGCCGAAATGAACTCGTGGGTTCGTACCATCCCCGCTGCGTCGCCCCCGCGATTCATGCAATAGTCACACACGTTCCGCTGACTCAGACCGTAAGATAAGTCGAATCTTGACAGCCGATGATATAATCGAGGTAGATGGTTTTAAGCCGCCCGCGCACGCGGGTTGTCGAAGGTCCGCTTCCCTCCCATCCCAAAGCTTCGTACCGTCCCGTTTTGCAGCCTACAATCCATGAAAGCCAGCGTACGCATTAACCGCGGCGTCGAGAGCCTCTTCGGCACTCGCGATGAAAACATCCGGCTGATAGAAACTGGTCTCAACGTACATACGCAACTGGTCGATAACAACCTGGAAATTGAGGGCGAAGCAGTTAGCGTGAACCGCGCCGAGTCCATTCTGGAGGACTATAACCGGCTGATGCGCGAGGGCCACGTCTTCAACAATGGCGACCTCAACAGCTTCCTCCGCGTGGTCACGAGCGACCCCGATGTCTCGCTGCTGAAGCTGGTGCAAAGCGGCAAGCAGCGCAATTTCGGCAAGAAGATGCTGGCGCCGAAAACCGTCAACCAGCGTCGCTACATCGAAGCCATTGAGCGCAACGACATGGTGTTCGGCATCGGCCCCGCGGGCACTGGCAAGACCTATCTTGCCGTCGCCATGGCCGTCTCCGCGCTCGTCAACAAACAGGTCTCGCGCATCATCCTGACGCGCCCCGCCGTCGAAGCCGGCGAACGCCTCGGCTTCCTTCCCGGCACGCTGCAGGAAAAGGTCGACCCGTACCTGCGCCCGCTGTACGATGCCCTCCACGACATGTTGGAAAGCGACCGCGTCGAAAAACTTCTCGAGCGCAACGTCATCGAAGTCGCGCCCATCGCCTTCATGCGCGGCCGTACCCTGAACGATAGCTTCATCATTCTCGACGAAGCCCAGAACAGCACGCCGGAGCAGATGAAGATGGTGCTAACGCGCCAGGGCTTCAACTCCAAAATGGTGGTCAATGGCGACATCACGCAAATCGACTTGCCTACGGCCCGCCGCAGCGGCTTGATTGATGCAGTCGACGTGCTCAAAGGCGTCGAAGGCATCAGCTTTGTGCAGTTCGACGAGAAAGACGTTGTGCGCCACTCGCTCGTCCAGCGCATCGTCAAAGCTTACGAGCGCTACAACGAACAGATCGGCGCCGGGCGCCAACTCACGTTGCCCATCGAGGCCGCGGCCGAAACCGCCCCGCAGGCCTGAGCGCTCATCATGTCCTCTCCCGAAGGCAGTAGCATTTTATTTCGTAGTAACGCGGCTGACGTGCGTCCGCGCGCGCTCCAGCTCTACGCGCGCAAATTGCAAACCGAAGTCGCCAAAGGGCGCGCCTTCGAGTGCCTCATCACTGGTGACGCCGAACTGCGCAAGCTCAACCGCGAATTTCGCGCCAAGGATCAGCCCACCGACGTGCTGTCGTTTCCCTCCGGTAAGGAAGCCGGACGCTCGCAACCGCTCGGCTCGATCGCCATCTCACTGGGCCGCGCCCGCGCGCAGGCCCGCGCCTTCAGCCACTCCACTGAAACCGAAGTTCGCATCTTGATGCTGCACGGCCTGCTGCATCTGCTCGGTTACGATCACGAGTCCGATTCCGGACGCATGGCGCGCGCGGAAAAGCGCTGGCGGGAGCGCCTCGGCCTGCCCAACGGTCTCATTGAGCGGGTGCAGACGTGACGGTTCTGATCGCCATCGCCGCGCTGGGCGCCATTCCCCTTCTGGCGCTGGTCACGTTCGTGCAGCTCTTATATCTGGAGAGCCTGCGCCTGCGCACGCGGGATCTGCCTTCGCTCGAATTTTTCAAGGATGAACTGGAAGACAAAATCGGCATCAAGGCCGACCGCGGCGCGGGCTCCTTTTCTCTCCTGAAGCACTTCACGCTGGTCGCCATGGGCGTGCTCTATTACGCCTGGCTGCAGAATATTTGGGAGGCAGCCGTTGCCGCATGGATGATCATGCTCACCGTCGCCTACGCGCTGCCGCAATTGCTCTACCGGCGCACCAAAGCGCGCTGGTTACTACCGCTGGTTCCGCTTCTGCGCGTGCTGGGATGGATCGCGCGCCCTTGTGAAGCGCTGCTCGAATTCTTCCAATCGCTGGTCGATCTCGCAAACGACGAGTCCTCTCACGAAGAGCCGCCCACGTCCGCCGAAAACATCGAAGCGCTCATCAGCGCCGGCGCCGAGGGAGGGCTGATCGAAGAAGACGACCGCAAGCTCATCCAATCCGTAGTCGAGTTCGGCGACAAAGTCGCGCGCGAGGTCATGACGCCGCGTCCCAATATCGTCGCCATTGCAGCGGATGCCTCGCTCGAAGAGCTGCGGCAGCTCGTCATCACCGAACAGTACTCGCGCATCCCGGCGTTCGAACAAAACATCGATCAAATTCTCGGCTTCGTACACGTGCGCGACATGTTCGAACTCGACGAAGAGCATCGCGCCAACCGCCGCGTGCGCGAACTCCTGCGCTCCATCCTCTTCGTTCCCGAAACCAAACCCGTCAGCGACCTGATGCGCCAGATGCAACAGGAAAACACGCACATGGTCGTCGTGGTCGATGAATACGGCGCCACCGCGGGACTTGCCACCATGGAAGATCTGCTCGAAGTAATTATTGGCGAAATTCGCGACGAACACGAGCCTGACAGCGACATCACCGAAGACGGCCGCGGCGGCTACATTGTCTCCGGCAATTTCGATCTCGCGCGCGTCAACGATTTGCTGGAAACATTCCGCCGCGAAGAAGACCTGGAATCAACCACCGTGGGAGGACTCTTGAGTGAATGGCTGGGGCGTGTCCCCAAGGCCGGCGAAGTAGTAGAGCGCGACGGCCTGCGACTGGAGGTTTTGGCCAGCGATGATCTGCGCGTCGAGCAGGTACGCATGTCGAAACCGGAAAAACAGGCGGTAACGCATGAGTGACGCTCCTTTTCGTTCCGGCTTCGTCTCGCTGATCGGACGCCCCAACGCCGGTAAATCCACCTTACTGAACAAGCTGGTCGGGCAGAAAGTCGCTATTGTCGCCGACAAGCCTCAGACCACGCGTACGTCGATTCAAGGCGTGGTCACACTGCCCGGCGCGCAGATCGTTTTCCTCGATACGCCCGGAATTCACAAAGCCGACTCGCCGCTCAACAAGCGCCTGATGGCGGCGGTGCGCGCATCCATCGACCAGCGCGACCTGCTTTTGTTCGTCGCCGATGCCACGCAAACCTTCGGTCCTGAAGATCGCAAAGCCATCGATCTCGCCAGGCGCCCCGGCGCGCCGGTGGCGCTCGTCCTCAACAAAATCGATCTGGTGAAGGAAAAAGCGCGCCTGCTCCCGTTAATCGAACATTACAAACAGGCGTACGATTTCGTCGACTACCTTCCCGTATCGGCAATGAAGGGCAGGGGCCTCGACGAACTCCGTCAAGCGATCATTTCGCGGCTGCCCGAAGGTCCTGCTTATTTTCCGGAAGATCACGTCACCGATCAGCCCGAGCGCTTTCTCGCCGCTGAATTGATCCGCGAAAAGGTGTTGCAGGCCACCCGCCAGGAGGTGCCGCATTCCGTCACCGTCACCGTCGATAAATGGGAAGAGACGCCCACCCTCACCCGCATCTATGCGTCCATTCGCGTCGAGCGTCCCGGCCAGAAAGCGATCGTAATCGGCGCCAAAGGCGCAACCTTGAAGCAAATCGGAACTCTGGCGCGTCAGGAGATGGAGAAACTGCTTCAAGTAAAGATCTATCTTGACCTGCACGTGCGCGTAGAACCGAAATGGCGCGAGAAAACGGGCTTTCTGGATGCGTTGGACTGGCGTACAATGGCGGGTAAAGATGACTCTTAAACTTATTGCGGCTCTTGTAATATTCGTCTTATTCAGCGGCGTTTGCCTTGCGGCCGATAAACCGGTCACTGACGATATGATTCACGACAATGTGATCATCAAGCTCGCCAGCGATCAGATAGTGAAGGGTGGCGCGTTGAAAGTCGACGTAAGCCAGGGCGTGGTAACTCTGAGCGGCCCGGTAGAGACTCCCAAACAGAAGGAGCGCGCAACCAAGCTGACCAAACAGGTAAAGGGCGTCAAAAAAGTGGTCAATAATATCAATCTCAAAGAGAGTAAGTGATGCGCGGCGCCCTACGCCTGCGCTACTTCGCGCTGGCGAGCGCAACCATCGCGCTGCTTTCCGCACAGGATTTTTCCGGCCTTAAGTTGGAGCTGACCGCGAAGGATTTTCAATACACGCAGGGGCCCGCGTGGTCCGCCGTAGGCAGTTTCCTGATCTTTAGCGATATTCCGACCGATCGTCTGATGAAGTGGGTTCCCGGCCACGAGCCGGAAGTCTTTCGCACCGACGCCCACGGACCCAGCGGCAACGCGTTCGATTCGCACGATCGCCTCTACACTTGTGAAACTCGCACGCGCCGCGTGACGCGGACCGTCAAGAACGGTCAGGTGGAGACCGTCGCCGCGACGTGGGAAGGCAAAAAGTTGAACGCGCCCAGCGGCATCGTGATCGGTAAATCGGACCACGTCTATTTCACCGACCCTGCTTTCGGCTCGCAGCAAGATCATCGCGAGCTCAGTTTTTACGGCGTCTATCACATTCCACCGAAAGGCCCCATGAAGCTCGCCGCCAAGTGGACCACGCGACCCAACGGCATCGCGCTTTCGCCCAACGGCCGCACGCTTTACGTCTCCGCGCCCGACGATCACGCCATCCGCGCGTACGATCTCGACAAAGAGGGCGATGCTTCCAACGAACGCGTGTTCGCCGACAAACTCGATGGCGTTCCCGCCGGCATGCATGTCGACGAAAAGGGCAATCTCTACGTGGCCGCGAACGGAATCCTCGTATTTCATCCCGATGGCAAACTCGCAGCCACGATTCCCGTTCGCGAGCGGCCTTCAAACTGCGCCTTCGGATTTCCGGACGCCACCATGCTCTTCGTCACCGCGCACGGCAACCTGTACCGCGCCAAAGTGGATGTGAAAGGAATCTTTTGACGCCCGAAACACTGGGTCTGGTAACGCCTACGCTCGACGATCGCCGCTATCCCCGCAGACCGATGCTCGGAGTAGGCGCGCTCATCTTCGATGGCCAGCGCATCCTGATGGCGCAACGCGGCAAGCAGCCCCTGATGGGATGGTGGTCGCTCCCCGGCGGCGCGCTCGAAACCGGAGAACTGTTGGCGGACGCTGTGAAGCGTGAGGTCCGTGAAGAAACGGGTCTCGAAATCGAGCCGGTCGAGCTCTTCGAAATCTTCGAGCGCATCATGCGCGACGAAACCGGCGTCGCCGAATACCACTACGTGCTGATCGACTACATCTGCCGCATTAGCGGGGGCGTCCTGCAAGCCGGAGACGACGTGTGCCGCGTCGAATGGGTAGAGCGCGCCGATCTCCCCAAGCTGCAAATCACCGAAGGCACGCTCAGCGTAATCGAAAAGGCATTTCGTAAAGTTGGGAACTCTGCATCATGAAAACAAGTGGCGCCGTACTCGAATTTGAAGGCGTACGGCAATTGATCGCGCGCTACCTCTCCACCGACGTAGGCCGGCGAGAACTGGAAAAACTGGAGCCGCGCGGCGATCGCGAATCTCTCGAAGCGGACCTCGCCGAAGCCGGCGAAGCCATCGAATACCTGCGCACCGCCGCCCGCCCGCAAGCCGCCTCGCGTGGCGCCGCCATACGTCTCGATTTCGGCGGCCTCCCCGACACCGAACCCGCCGTCATCAAACTCCGCATCGAAGGCGCCAGCCTCGAACCACGCGAAATCTTCGGCATCTTCGCGCTGCTCGACCGCGCCGCCGACGCAAAATCATCGCTCGTCGCCGCATCCCTCCGCTTTCCTCTCCTCGGCGCGCGCGCCCAGACGATCGGCGACTTTCGCGCCCTTCTGAAAGAGCTGGACGGCAAAATCCTGCCCGATGGCAGCGTCGCCGATAACGCCAGCGTCGCGCTTAATCGCCTGCGCCGCGACATCGAGCGCCAGAAGAAAGCCATTCAGGATTCGCTCGAACGCTTCCTCAAAGCGCACCGCGACGAAGGCATCCTGCAGGAAGAATTCGTCACCATCCGCAACGAGCGCTTCGTCGTCCCGCTCATCGCCGGTCAGCGCCGCAAGCTGGATGGCGTCATCCACGGCGCCTCCGCGAGCGGCCACACGCTGTTCGTTGAGCCGCTTGAAACCATCGACCTCAACAACGAACTCGTCCGCCTCGCCGAGGAAGAAGCGCGCGAAGTCCACCGCATCCTGCGCGAAATGACCGACCATCTGCGCGGCTATTCCGATTCCATCCGCGCCACGCTCCTGACCATGGCCGCGCTCGAAATCATCTTCGCTAAGGCTCGCTTTGCCATCGACTTTGACTGCGTCATCCCACGCTTCGGCTCGCGAGTTCTGCTGCGCGACGCTCGCCATCCCCTGCTCCAAGACGTCCTGCGCCGCGGCAAGAGAAAAGTAGTCCCTATCAGTCTGGAGCTCACGCTGCAGCAGCGCACCCTCCTCATCAGCGGCCCTAACACCGGCGGCAAAACGGTCACGCTCAAGACCGTCGGCCTGCTCAGC
>DATAUH010000501.1:0-4517 GCA_036268375.1 Bryobacteraceae bacterium
CCCTTGCGTACGTAAAGCGCGCCCACGCCCTTCGGCGCATACAGCTTGTGTGCGCTTACGCTGTACAGGTCCACGCCCAGCGTATGCACGTCCACCGATATTTTGCCCAGCGCCTGCACGCCGTCCGCGTGCATCACCACGCCCGTCTGCCGCGCGATGTCCGCAATCTCCTCGATCGGCTGCACCGTGCCCAGCTCATTATTCGCGTGCATCACCGAAATCAGCGCCGTATTCGGACGCAGCGCGCGCCGCACATCTTCGGGATCCACCACGCCATCCGTACCCGGCGCCACCCGCGTCACCTCGACACCTTCGCGTTCCAATTGCGCGCACGGCCCCAGCACCGCCGGATGCTCAATTGCCGTTGTGATCACGTGCCGCGTTCCAGCGCGTCCGCGCACCGTGCCCAGAATCGCCAAATTGTCCGCTTCCGTGCCGCCGGACGTGAACACCAGTTCCTTCGCGTCGCATCCCATCAGCGCCGCAACCTTGCGCCGCGCGCCTTCCAACTGCTGCTTCGCAAGTTGACCAAAGTAGTGAATGCTCGACGCGTTACCATACACTTGACCCAAACACGCCGTCATTGCTTCTAGCGATTCAGGCGCAACCGGAGTCGTAGCGTTGTGGTCGAAGTAAAAATGCTGCACTAACCTCCATCTTAGCCAACGGCGCTATCACGCATGTCCCAACCAATCATCACGCTCATCACCGATTTCGGCTCGGCCGATCACTACGTTGCGGCGATGAAGGGCGTCATCCTCGGCATTACGCCACGCGCGCGCATCGTCGACATCACCCACGATGTCGCGCCCTTCGCAATCGCTCAAGGCGCCTACCTGCTCGCGCAAACGTACGCGCACTTCCCCAAGCATTCGATTCACGTCGCTGTCGTCGACCCGGGCGTCGGCTCCGAACGCCGCGCCATCGCCCTGGAAGCCGCCGGCCAAACCTTCATCGGCCCCGACAACGGCATTTTCTCCTTCATCACCTCGCGCGAAAAACACAAAGCGCGCCTCATCACCAACGAAAAGTACTTCCACCATCCTGTGAGCCGCACCTTCCACGGCCGTGACATCTTCGCGCCTTCAGCCGCCCATCTCGCGGCGGGCGCATCATTTTCCAGCCTGGGAAAACGCATCCGCGATTTCGTGACGCTCGATCTCAGCGCTCCGCAAGTTCTACACACCGACCACTTCGGCAACATCATCACGAACCTGCGCGCGGCGGACCTCGACACGCACGCTTCCCTCACTATCGCAGGCGTCGCGATTACCGAAAAAGCCGAAAACTATTCGCAGATGCAGCAAGGCAAGCTTTACCTGATCGAAGGCAGTTCCGGTTATCTCGAAATCTCGATGCACCAAGCTTCGGCAGCCGGCAAAATCGCAGCCGCTGCGGGAATGCCCGTCGAAATCAAATCGCAGCCGCGCAGCCGCAAGCCCGTTACGAAAGCTGAATAGCGCGCCTACCGCTGGCCGTAATACGCCTGCGGCCCGTGCTTGCGTGTATGGTGTTTGCGGTGCAAATCCAGCGAAATCGGCTGTGCCTGCGGATTAATCAAAATCGTCTGATACGCTATTGCCGCCAATTCCTCCAGCACCACGGCGTTGTGCACGGCCTTCGAAATCGTCTCGCCCCAGCAGAACGGCGCGTGTCCAGATACCAGAATTCCCGGGTATCCTAGCGGGTCCATGCCCTGCATGCGTCGCGCAATCGCGAGGCCAGTATTCAACTCGTAGTTGTTTTCGATCTCCTTGCGCGAAAGATGCGCCGTAATCGGAATCGGCCCCGCAAAATAATCTGCGTGCGTGGTTCCGAAGCACGGAATCTCCACGTTCGCCTGCGCAAACGCCGTTGCGTTGCGTGAATGCGTGTGTACCACGCCGCCAATCTGCGGAAACGCGCGATAGAGCGCCACATGCGTCGGCAGATCCGAAGACGGCCGCAGCGTGCCCGTCACAACACGCCCGTCCAGGTCCGTAACCACAATGTCGCTCGGCCTCATCTTCTCGTAAGGCACGCCGCTCGGCTTGATCACGATCAATTTGTCTTCGCGCGACACCGCGCTCGCGTTTCCGAACGTGTAGAGCACCAGTCCGCGCTTCACCAACTCCAGGTTGGCTTCGAGGACCTCAGCTCGCAGTTTTTCCAGCACCCTTGCCTCCGCGCGATTCCGCCGCGATCTTTCGCAATTCCGGCAGTACGTCGCCAATCGCAGCCGCGTCCGATTGCCGTTCTCCCAACGCAAAATACAGCTTCCGGTACAAACCGTATAGCCGCTCGTAAATCGCCGCTTCGCCCGCGTCCGGCCGAACCTCGCGATGCCCCGGGCACAGTGCATCCTGCGCCCCTTCAATCGAAGAGAACTCGCCCGCGGCCATAAACGCGAAGATCGCCGATCCCAAACTGGTAACATCGCCCTTCGGTACCAGAATCGGCTTGCCCAGCGCGTTCGCATACACGCGGTTCAGCGTTTCGTTCTTCTGCGGAATGCCGCCGCCGTTGATGATGCGCTCCACCGGCACGCCGTGCTGCTCCATGCGCTCCAGAATTACGCGCGTGTGCATCGCCGTTCCTTCAATCGCCGCAAACAGTTCGTCCTGCGCCGTCGACGTAAGCCGCCACCCTAGCGTCACGCCGCTCAACTCCGGATTCACCAGCACCGTTCGGTCGCCGTTGTCCCACGACATTCTCAGGAGGCCGGTTTCCCCCGCGCGGTATCCATCGAGTCCCGACGACAGCGCTGCCACCGAGCTCTGCGCGCGCCGCGCAATAGCTTCGAAGATATCGCCGGTCGCCGAAAGTCCCGCTTCAATTCCCGTCTTCGCCGGATCCACAGACCCCGGCACCACTCCGCAAACGCCCGGAACCAGATTCGGCCGATCGCCAATCGCCACGATGCATGTGGACGTGCCCACCACATTCACCACGTCGCCCAGTCGCACGCCCGCGCCGATCGCATCCCAATGCGCATCGAAAGCGCCCACCGGAATCGGAATGCCCGCATGCAACCCCAACTTCGCAGCCCATTCCGGCGAGAGATGCCCCGCAATCGTATCCGACGTAGCGTACTTTCCGCCGCCGATCTTCGCGCGCACACCCGCCAGCGCCGGATCTAGCGAAGTCAGAAACTCTTCCGATGGCAACCCGCCCAGCGCTTCGCTCCACATCCACTTGTGGCCCATCGCGCACACGCTGCGCGGCGCCGCCGCCGGATCCGTAATCCCGCACAGCACCGCCGCCACCATGTCGCAATGCTCCAGCGCCGTCGCAAACTGCGCGCGCTTGCCAGGGTTGTTGCGCAGCCAGTGCAGCAGCTTCGCCCAACCCCACTCGGAGGAATAAATGCCGCCGCACCACTCAATCGCCGGTAGCTTCTGTTCACGCGCCGCCGCGGTTATTTCCGCCGCCTCGCGCCACGCCCGGTGATCGCACCACATGTAGTAATCGTCGATCGGGTTCAATTGCGCATCCACCGGAATCACGCTCGATCCCGTCGTGTCCAGCGCCAGCGCCGCGATATCCTCGCCCGCTACCCTTGCGTCTTTGACGGCTGCGCGCGTCGCCTCCGCCAGCGCCCGCATGTGGTCCGCGTGCGATTGCGTAGCGTAATCCGGATCGTCTTTTTTGCGCTGCAGCGGATACTCCGCCACTGCCTGTCCCAAACGTCCGCGCTTGCTGTCGAAAATGGAAACGCGGACCGAGAGCGTACCGAAATCCGCTCCCGCGACTAACACGCCGCGCCTCTATACATGCTGATACACGCTCCAGCCCAGGTACCGCGTCGTCGCTTCCTTCACCGCGCCGGCCACGTTGGTCAAATTTGCCGCCACGTGGTGCTCAAAGCCGTTTTCGCAGATGTAGCGCAGCAGCCCCTGCAGGTTCGGAATCCTCACCACGCCCGCGCCGCCGAAGGTCGTCAGCGGATCGTCGGTGAATTCGCCCTCGCCCACATATCCCCAGATCTTGCCTTCGCGATCGTTCGTTGAAAAACGCGCGAAACTCATCGGCGCAGCTTTCACTATGCCTTCACAGGTGCCGTACGTGTTTTCGCGGCCCACCGTGCCGGCGATAATCTGCTGGAACTCCATCTTCGCCGATTTGAAAAAGTGCTTCGGCAAATTGCTGCAGTGGAAGCAGACCGCCTTATCGGGGTCCTCGCCGTAGTTGTTGTTCCAATCAAGCAGCGCGCTCGGCGTCTCCGATGCCAGTTGCAGCGCATGCATTCCCACCACGCCCGCAATGTCCACTTCGCACGCGCTCGACATCAGGTTCTCGCTCATCATGCTCATCACTGTGCAGGGCACCACGCCGAAGTATTCTTCAAGCGAGGTCCAGCACTGTATGGCGCTAATGGCGCAGTCCGTCTGCTTCATCCACCCGTCGATCACCGCGCCCAGCTTGGCCATCTTCATCAACGCCTCGGCCGGCACGGCGTCCGTCGAAACATATTTCTTGATCGCCGCCAGCTTCGCCTGCGCCGCTTCGTCCGCATCCGGCATGCGCGCAATGCGTCC
>DATAUH010000502.1:0-7186 GCA_036268375.1 Bryobacteraceae bacterium
CCAGGTTTTAGAACCTTGGCGCGCATCGGAAGACCGAAAGGTCCGGTACCGGCGCGAGTTGTGCCTGCTACATTGATTGACTAATCTGTTAACCAATCTGATAACCTATCTCAGAGATTGGTGAAAAGCAGCACAACTCGCGAATCGGAAAGGATCTGCCCAACTCGCTAAGATTACGGGCCTTCTGACGGCTGCCGCTTTGTTTGCGGACGCGAAGAATGCCGACTCTTAATAGCGAGTACCAGCGTCTTCCGATGTCTCCACGCCTCACGCGGTCCTCTGTCGAACCGATCCCCGCAGATTTCGATCTTATTGCCGATAAGTGTAGTGTGGTGGCTCCACTGCTTTACCTCGCGCTTTTATTTGCGGCCGAGTTGGTGTTGCTCTCGGTGTGGCTGGATGGAGCCGCGCTGTCGTCGCATGCCTTTTTGATCGCCGCCATCCGCGATGCCGGCCCGCGCATCCTGCGCTCGCTCATCGCGTTCTCAGTGGTCTTTTTCGGCTTCGCTTTTTTGAAGCAGCGATTGAAAGTTTCTAAACCGGCGCCCTTCCCGCGTTGGATCTTTCTTGCCATGCATGCGGCTGGCATGGCGGCGTTCGCCGGCCTGTCGCTGACGCTTTACGCCGGAGGCCCGAGCGCTGCGCAATCGAATGGCATTGCCGCCCTATGGCTGGCCCTTGGGCTGGTGTCTGGCTGTATCGCTGCGCTCGCGTTTCTTCCCGCTCCTTCATGGTGGGCCCTGGCCCGTTCCGCGGGCTCAATTTGGATCTACGCGTTGCTGGCGGTTCCAGCGGCTTTTACAGGTGAATGGATCCGTAACCTCTGGCTCCCGCTCACCGGCCTGACGCTGCGCCTGGTGGTCGCGCTGTTGAGTCTCTTTACCACCGCCACGGTCGTGCCGGATGTGGCGCCGATTGTCCGCACGCCTCATTTCGCCGTGCAAATTGCGCCGGAGTGCTCCGGTTTCGAAGGCATCGCGTTGATGCTCGCCTTTGGCGCGGCTTGGCTGTGTCTCTTCCGAAAAGAGTGCCGCTTTCCGCAGGCTTTCCTGCTCCTGCCGGCCGGCGTGACATTCATTTATCTTCTAAACGCGGTGCGTATCGCGGCTTTGATCCTCGTCGGCGATGCCGGCGCGCCCGAAATCGCGAGCGGCGGTTTCCATTCGCAAGCCGGATGGATCGCTTTCGCGCTGGCCTCGCTGGCTTTCAATTTTGCAGCCTCGCGCAGTTCGTGGATCACGGTCCAATCCGTCGGAAGCGGTTCCGCACCCCCTGTTGCGAATGCACCGGCGCCGATTGCAGCGCGCGCTGCGCCGCGAGCCGTTAATAGTGACCCGACCGCAGCATATCTGGGTCCCTTTCTCGCCGTTCTGACGGCCGGAATGCTCGCGACGGCCGTTTCCGCCAACTTTGAATGGCTTTACGGGCTGCGGTTTTTTGCGGCAGTCGCGGCTCTTTACGCCTGTCGCGCCTCCTATCGCAAAATGGATTGGCATTTCGGCTGGCTGGGACCACTTTCGGGTGCGGGCGTGTTCGTGTTGTGGGTCGCATTCGACCGCGCAATCGGCGCCGCGCCCATCGCAGCTCTTCCCGCGCCGCTGGCTCATGCTACGCCGCTTCTGCGAGTCACGTGGATAACGTTTCGCGCGATCGCCGCATCCATTACCGTGCCGATTGCGGAGGAACTTGCATTTCGTGGATTTCTGATGCGTCGTTTTGTTGCAGCCGATTTTGAATCGGTCGCATGGCGCAAAGTTACGTGGATTGCTGTTGCCGTTTCTTCTGTGCTTTTTGGCGTCATGCACGGCGGCCGCTGGATTCCCGGTATCATTGCGGGCGCGATTTTCGCGGGCGTCGCTATCCGCCGCCGGCGAATCGGTGAAGCTGTCGTGGCCCACGCGGTAGCGAATGTCATGATCGCGGTTTACGTTCTCGCCTTCGGCCATTGGGAACTCTGGTAACTCGCATTTTCGGCCTTGGCGCCGCAGCCCTTGGTGGTATGCTTCAAGAATCAGCTGAGGCCTACCTATGAAGCTGGCGCGACCCATCTTCGCCAATGTCCTTCTGTTTTCTCTCTGCCTCGGGCTGTGCGCCATGCAGGGTGGCGGTTATCAGCGCTACGGCTACGGACGAAATTACTACCAAAGCGGACCCTGGGTACCTTCCGAATTCTACTGGACGCGCCTCCAATACACATCCAACTATGCGGGCGGCAACAGCTACGGTTTCCGGCGGGGTTTCGGCGGCTGGTCGCGTGACTATCCCAAGGCCGATAACGATTGCCTGATCGCGCTTCGCCGCCTGACGCATATCAACTCACCCTCGCCGCTGAATGTGGTCGATCTCGACAGCGATCACCTCTTTGACTACCCGTGGATTTACGCCGTCCAAGTGAATACGTGGACCTTCACCGACGAAGAGGCGAAGCGCCTGCACGACTATCTGCTCAAGGGCGGCTTCCTGATGGTGGACGATTTCCACGGCACCGACCAATGGCAGCATTTCATGGCCGGTATGCGTATGGTGTTGCCGGACGCGCAAGTGGAAGACCTCAAGGACGCCGACGAGATCTATCACGTACTGTACGACATCAATGAAAAGTTCCAAATTCCCAGCGAGGTCTACGTCAATACCGGCCGCACTTACGAATTGGATGGCTATGTGCCCAAATGGCGCGCCATACGCAATGAGCACGGCCGCATCATGGTTGCGATCTGCGCCAATATGCACCTCGGCGACGCATGGGAGTGGGCCGACAGTCCCGAGTATCCGGAGAAGTTTTCCGGCCTTGCCTTCCGCATCGTTCTTAACTACATCACCTATGCGATGACCCACTAGGATGAACCCGGTAAGCTTCCCCACACACTTCGCGCGCACCTGCCGAGACGATGTTCGAATTTCTCTTTAAGTACCCGCGCTCTGCCTATTCTCAGGGCCAGTTCGCGCTGTTAGGCGCGTGGCCGAAATGGATCCTGGCGCTGCTGATCCTGACGGTGGCGGCTGGCTTGGCGTTCCTGATTCGCACGCGCTTCGCACGGGCCGCGCCGGTGATGCGAAGTTGGCGTGCTTGGGTGGTGTGGGCGCTCGAATCCACGCTTGCGGCTGTGGTGCTGATCCTGTTGTGGCAGCCGGCCATCACCGTGGCGGAGCTGAAGCCGCAGCAGAACATCATTGCTATTCTGATCGACGATTCGAAGAGCATGTCGACCACGGAGAATGGCTCTACGCGAGAAGCGCAAGCTATCGCCGCGTTGCAAAATGGCGTCCTCGACAATCTGCGCCGCTCGTTTCAAGTGCGGCTGTATCGCGTAGACGACGCAGTCGCGCGCATAGACAAGCTAGAACAGTTAAAGCCCGCGGCATCTTCGACGCGTCTCAGCGACAGTCTTAAGCAACTCAATGATGAAACTTCGGACCTTCCGGTCGGCGCTGTGGTGCTGCTGAGCGATGGAAGCGATAACACGGGCGGCCTCGCGCCTAACGCCATTCAGGCATTGCGTGCGCGCCACATCCCGGTCCATACCGTCGGCTTCGGCCGCGAACGCGCCGCTCACGATGTCGAACTGGATGACGCGGTAATCGCGCCGCGCGCGCTGGCTGACTCGCGCATTGCCGCCAAGATCACGTTCCATCAACGTGGATACTCGGGCTCGAAATTGAATCTCACGGTGCGCGATGTATCGGGGCCGCAGCCCAAGCCGCTGGCTACGCGCACGATTACTCTCGGTCCCGATGGTAACCAGCAGACCGAAACGGTCATGTTCAACGTAGGTGCAGCCGGCGCGCGTACGCTTGAGGTCGCCGCGGCCGCGCTTCCGGGAGAAGAGAACAACGCGAACAACTCGCTCAAGCGCGTCGTCAACGTCGCGTCTGACTCGCGGCGCGTCCTCTATATTGAGGGCGAGCCTCGCTGGGAGTACAAGTTCATCCACCAGGCGGAAGAGGACGATCGCATGGTGCAGATCTCCTCCATCGTGCGCACCTCGGAAAACAAGATCTACCGGCAGGGTATATCCGACCCGAAGGAACTTGCCAATGGCTTCCCCTCGCGCGCCGAGGAACTGTTTGGGTACCAAGGCCTCATCATCGGATCTGTCGAGGCGGGCTACTTCACTCCAGTTCAACAGGAGCTGATCCATCAATTTGTCGACCGGCGCGGCGGCGGCCTTCTATTCTTGGGCGGTCAATTTTCACTCGCGGACGGCGCGTGGAACACATCCAAATTAACCGATCTGATGCCCACTGTACTCCCCCTACAGACCGGTACTTTTCACCGCGAGGCCGATCCGAAAAGCGGCGTCACGCATGCCACTTCTGAACTTGCCCCAGCGGGTTTCGACAGCATCATCACGCGCATTGTCGACGATCCCACGGCCAACGCGGCTAAGTGGAAGAAGTTGCCGTACCTGATGGACTACGAAGAGGCGGGCGCGCCGAAACCGGGGGCCACGGTGCTCGCGGATGTGATCACGCCCGAGGGCAAAAAGACGCCGCTGCTCATCACCGAAAACTTCGGGCACGGCCGCACGGCAATCATGGCTACGGGCGGCAGTTGGCGCTGGCAAATGAGCTCACCGCTAGGCGACACCGCGCACGATCTGTTCTGGCAGCAACTGCTGCGCTGGCTGGTTTCCGATACCCCGGGGCATGTTGCGGTCTCGGCGCCTTCGCAAATGCTGCTGGACAACGGCAGCATCACGCTATCCGCGCAGGTCTTCGATCGGGATTTCAATCCCGCGGCGGATGCCAAAGTGGAAGCGCATATCCTAGGCCCCAGCGGCGTCAGCGCGCTTGTCGAAATGACGCCTGTCGCCGATAGCCCCGGCCAGTTTCAAGCGGCGTGGTCCGCGCCTAAGCCGGGTGCGTATCTCACGGAAGTGACCGCGCGCCACACCGAATCGGGCGGCGCCGTGAAAGAATTGGGCCGCGACGTTCTGACATTTCAGCGCATGGACGGCGTTGCCGAAAACTTCCATGTGGAACAGAATCGCGATCTGCTGGAACGTCTTGCGACGCAGACGGGCGGGCAGTATTGGAAGCCGTCGGAGCTCGGTGGGCTCGCGAATCGCATTCCGTTCTCGGAGGCGGGCATTACGCTTCGCCAGACGAAAGAGCTTTGGAACCTGCCGCTGGTGTTCCTGGTGCTGATACTGTTGCGCTTTTCCGAATGGTGGCTGCGGCGCAAATGGGGGATCGTTTAAAAACGCCGCATGCTGCAACGCTTCCTTCATCCCGACATACTGCACAGCATCGATGGACTGGATCTGGTGGCGAAGACCGTCGTCGACGGCTTCGTCGCTGGCCTGCACCGTTCGCCCGATTTCGGCTTCAGCCAGGAGTTTGCCGAGTACCGCACCTACGTGCCCGGCGACGATCTGCGGCAGGTGGATTGGAACGTCTACGCGCGCACGGAGCGCATCTATTTGAAGAAATATCGCGGGGAAACCAATAGCGTACTGACGATTCTGCTGGACGCCAGCAACTCCATGCAGTACGGCTCGCACAGCGTCAACAAGATGGATTATGCGCGCTACCTTGCAGCTTCGCTCTTTTACCTTGCGCTGCACAATCAGCGCGACGCCGCGGGGCTGATTACATTTGATGATGAAGTACGCGATTTCGTGCGGCCCTCGACGCGCCAGGGCCAACTGCATCGTCTGCTGGCGGGATTGAATAACGCGGAGCCGCACTCACGCACCAACTTCGTGAAGCCGATGCATCACTTTCAGGACCTGCTCAATCGCCGCGGCATCGTCCTGATCGTTTCCGACTTCTGGGAATCGCCCGAGAGCATCGTCAGGACCATCGAACCGCTGCGCTACCGCGGAAATGAAGTGGTCTTATTCCATGTGCTCGACCCTGAGGATGTGCGGCCGAAGATGAACGGACCCGCGATTTTGGTCGATCTCGAGACTGACCAGCAGATGGAAGTGACGCCCGATTACTCGAAGCACGACTATCGCAGCAAAGTCGACGCGCACCTCGCCGACCTGCGCAGCCGTGCGCAAGCGGCGGGGATGAGCTACTGTCTGCTGATTACCGACCGGCCGCTCGACGAAGCGCTGCGCGAATATCTGACTCTGCGAGGCCGCAACTAGATGGGGCTTTTCGCGCCGTGGTTCCTGGCGGGCCTGGCCGGGCTGGCGCTGCCGTTTTATCTGCATTTGCTGAAGCGTCAAACGACCAAGCCGAAGGCGGTGAGTTCGTTGATGCTGTACGAATCGCGGACGCAGAGTTCGACGCGCCATCGCCGTCTGCGTTATTTCCTGCTGCTTGCGCTTCGTATGCTGGTGCTGTTCGCGATTATCCTCGCGTTCGCAAATCCATTTATCAATCGCAGCGCTGCGGCTATCGCCAGCCGCCGTTTGGTGCTGTTGGTGATCGACAATTCGTTCAGCATGCGCGCCGGCACGAGGCTTGCCGATGCGAAAGAGGCTGCGATGGGCGTGTTGGCTGGCAAGGGCGCGGCGCGCGCGCAGGTGGCAACGTTCGGTTCGCATATGCGGCTGCTGACACAGGCGATCGAAGATCAGGCGGCGTTGCGCGCGGCCGTGCAATCGATCCAACCGGGCGATCAACACGGTACATTCGGCGAACTGGCGCGGGCGGTGCGCGGATTGGCGGCGCAGGTCGATACGCCCGTTGAGTTGCACGTCTTCAGCGACATGCAGCGCGGCGACCTTGCGCCGACATTTTCCGACATGGCGCTGTCTGCGAACGTCAAACTGATCACGCACGCGGTAGCGGCGAAGGCGCAGCCCAATTGGGCCGTAGAATCGGTGGAAGCGCCGGGCCAGGTGTGGGGCAAGGACGCGAAGCCGGTTCACATTCGGGCGGTAATTGCAGGCTACGGAACACCGGCCGCGCGGCGTACGGCATCGTTGGTGGTGAACGGCAAGACCACCGCGGCGAAATCGGTGGAGGTGCCGGCGAATGGCCGCGCATCGGTCGAATTTCCGGCGCTCGAAGCGCCGTACGGGTTCAGCCGGTGTGAAGTACGCATCGACTCGGCCGATACCCTTGCGGCGGATGACGTGCACCGCTTCGCGGTGGAACGAAGCGACCCGCAAAAGGCGCTGCTGATCCACAATTATGGCGATTCGCGCTCTCCTTTTTATTTCAGCGCGGCGCTCGCGGCCGCGGCGCAGTCCGCGTTTACGCTCGAATCGATCAGCGTGAACGAGGC
>DATAUH010000503.1:0-5352 GCA_036268375.1 Bryobacteraceae bacterium
AAACAGGCTACCCCGAGGCCGCTTAAGACCCACAAGGCCAAGGCTTTATCCCAAAGCGCCAAACCCCAAAGGAACCACCCGGCGGCAAGAGAGATTTCAGATTGCGTCTGGTAGAACCGTACCAGCGCCAGGGCGCCCCCGACGATCAGCAAGTGCTGTAAGGCCACTGGTCCCCAGTCGTAACAAGTGGTCAGCAGGTACAGTGAATCCATTGACAGCAAGCAGCATCCAATAGCAGCTGTGAGGTTCCCGAAGACGCGGCGCAGAAGCAGAAAAAATAGCCAAACGCTTACCGCACCGGCTATTAAAGCGGGCTCCCGAATGGTATGTATGCCGGAGCCGAATAGTTTGAAAACCGGCGCATAAAGCAGCGTTTTCAGACATCCCAAATAGCTGATGAGCATTAGCGGGATTTGCAGGTGGGCTCCGATATGCCACGAATAAATCGCGGTAAGTGGCTCAAAAAGCGGACTGGCGAACAAAGCCTCGTCCGTTTCGATGCCTAAGAGGGGAATAAATGGTTGGCCAATGAAAAAGAAAAAAATACCTGAGAATAAACCAACCGCTACCCACTTTTCATTTGAGAGTGCTGCCGTGCACCGATTTTTTTGGCGATCCAAGATTCCGATGGTAGCATTTGCCGAAGTCCCCGCAGGAGGATCGCTGTGGGAGTGAAAAGACCGGCGTCCAGACCGGAAACCGGTTTGGAATGTCGATTGCTTAATGGGAACCCGTGCAGAGCCGGACGGCGGGTAAAAGTTCGTAAATAGCTCGAAAGGGGCTACCCGGACGCTGCAACCTTTGGCGGAAATAGTCGTCTATATGGATACCAAGGGAGGCGGTAAAACAGAACAATTAAAAAAATTACCGGCTTCGATCAGGAGATGGACAATGACACAGACCGAACTCAAAAAATATACTGAAGCTCTCGAAACTAAAAAGAAAGAGCTCTCGAACGGATTGCGCAATCGTGAAGACATCGCAATCGAAAAGACCCCGGATGCGCTGGATGAAGTCCAACTGGCTGGCGAACGCGAACTGGCGATTCGCAACCTGGACCGTGAATCCAGCTTGCTGCGTAATGTTCGTGGAGCCTTGGGCCGTGTCGAAGACGGCAGCTATGGCGTCTGCATGCACTGCGAAGAAGACATCAAGCCGAAGCGTCTCGAAGCGGTGCCGTGGGCGAAATTCTGCATCCGTTGCCAAGAGGCTGCCGACCGTCACGAGTTCGACTCCGAGTCGAACGATTCCGACGAGTTGCTGCTCAACGCGGCCTAAGATCGATCTTCGACGACTCGAGGGCGCGGGGTTGCTCCCGCGCCCTTCGTGTATTCGGCGCAATGGAGTTTCTGCTTAGAGGGCCGGGCGCGCATCAACCTGCGCGCGTAGGAGTTCTCCCAGGGGCCTTCAACCCGCCCACGGTCGCGCACCTGGCTATGGCGGAAGCCGCCCTGGCGCACGTGGACGAGGTGGTTTTCGTGCTGCCCGAAATTTTCCCCCATAAAATTTACGAAGGTGCATCGCTAAAGGCGCGTGCGCAAATGTTGCGTGCCAGCATTGCCGCGGAAGCCCGTTTTTCGGTAGCTGTAGCCAAGGGTGGGTTGTTTCGCGAGATCGCGGCGGAATTTCGCGATAGCTACGGCCCCAGGGCACGCCTCTCTTTCCTCTGCGGGCGCGACGCCGCCGAACGCATTCTGAATTGGGACTACGGAAGCGAAACGTTTGTGGCAGAAATGTTGGGCGAATTCGACCTGTTGGTGGCGCGCAGGCGTGGCGAAATGGACGCGCCGTTGCACGCCCGTCACGCTATCGAACGGTTGGATCTTTCGGATGATTTGGATCTGGTCTCATCGACCGAAGTGCGCGAACGGATTGCACGGGGCGCCGATTGGCGCCACCTGGTCCCCCAAACGATTCACGAAATGGCGGCGCTTATCTATTCGCGCGATCAGAAGTAGTAACCACGGGCAGCCGCTACTTCGCCGCAGCGCTGCCTTTTTCCCACTTCAGACGCAAATGCTCCTGCCCGTCTGTGCCCTGCATTTCGATCTTGTAAACCTGGTGTTGGCCATCGTAGTAGACGTACATCGGACCGCGCAGATTGTCGAAGCGGTCGTCGGATGCGATGTCCGCCTTCAGCACTCCACCGTCCAACGACATTACGGCTCCCCCGAACGACACCGGCGCGCTATGCGCCGTTGTGAACAAGACGAAGATGTGGCCCGAGCGATCGTAATCCACGGTTGCGGTACTCAGCGGAACCGCGGCGGCATCGTCTAAACGGGCTTCGCCGTGGCCGCGCGCGGTGGAGTGGATTGTGTTGTTGAAGCTCATGCCCGCGGGCGGTTCGGGCGGCGGAATCTTCCAGGTGAGACGGAACCAATATTGTCCGGCGCCGGGGGCGCTATCTCGGATGAACACGGTTGCCTTGTAGCCGTTCCGGATGCCAGGTGATTCACTGAGCTGCATCTGGTTGCGCTTCTGCCTGACTGAAAAAACGAACCCATCGAAGTCCTTTTTTGGCAACGGAGCATTGCATTGGGAACCGCCGTCTTTGGCGTCGGCGCCGGAGACTGTATGCACGTCGACACGGTCTCCGCGCACCGTCACGTCAACGGCATCATCCACGGTCAAACGGATATCGCACTGGCCCTTACCCGATGGAAGCTTTCCACCGGCCATAGGGCGAGCGGTAAAGGAGATGTCGGCGTAGAGGGGCAGCGCGAGCAGCAGAAGCAATAGCAGGCGCACTACTCCCATCGTAACGCTATGGACGGATCGACCCGGCTGGCGCGGCGAGCGGGAATGTATGATGCCATCAACGCGGCCGCAAGCAGTAGCGCCGCCACCGCCACGTAGATCGCGGGATCGGACGGGCTGACGTCGAAGACGAGCGTTGCAAGGACCCGCCGCAAGACAAAGGCGCCGGCCAACCCGATTGCGAGGCCGACGGCGCTGAGTTTGAGCGAATAGCCTACTACCATGGCCCGTACTTGCGCGGCGTTCGCGCCTAAAGCCATGCGTATGCCGATTTCGCGAGTCCGCTGGCCGACAATCCACGCCATAACACCGTAAATTCCGATCAGGGAGAGGGTCAGCGCCAGACCGGCGAAGGCTGCCAGCAGGGCCATGGTCCACTCCCGATCGCGCGCCGATTCGGATACGACCAGGTTCATGGTTTTTACGTCGGAAACGGGAACGTCCGGCGCAAGATTGCGAACGATTGCGGTGACGGAGGGCGCGAGTGCCCCGATGTTGCCGGAACCACGAATCACGAGGAAGGTGTCGCCGAGGACTGGAAAGTAAATATCATTGGTAGACTCACTGTCCAGACCGTAGCGTTTTACATCACCGGCCACGCCGACAATCCGCGAATACCCAGGCGTGGGTCCCCAGAGCGCGGTGATGAATTTCTGGCCGACGGGATCGCGGCCGGGCCAGAAACGGCGGGCCATGGTCTCATTGACGATGACCGGGACGGTGTTGTCGGCGGCGTCCGCGGCGGTGAATGCGCGACCCGAGCGGATCGGAATCCCGAGAGCGTGAAACAACTGTGGCGTGGCGCGTAGAATTTGCGCGGCCGGAGGGGCGTCGGGATGACTCAGCGGGCTTTCGGGAACCAGAAAGCGCGAGATTACCGCACGATTGCTCGCCGCCGGGAGCATGTTGGTAGCCGCCACTGCCTGGACGCCCGGAAGCGAACGCACTTGGTTCTGAATGCGTTGGAACAGCGGCGCGACCGGTAGGGTGGCGGGCGTGGATAGACGGAGTGTGAGCACGCCATCGGGATCAAAACCGGGATTGACGTGCATGAGATGAGCGAAGCTCTTGACCAGGATGCCGGCGCCCGCGGCCAAAATCAGAGCGAGCGAAAACTCCGCGACGACGAGCGCCGCGCGCAGGCGTTGCGACCCACCGGCGGCCACGGAATTCGACTTGATGACAGCCACGGGGCTGGAACGCAGAATTTGCGCGGCAGGAATGAGGCCGAAGAAGATCGCTGTCGCGAAAGAAATGGCGAGCAAGAACCGAAGCACAGTGGAATCGAGCGGCGACGGGATGGGCGAGAATCTTTGCAGGCAGATTTCGGCGAGCAGTAACCCGACTCCCGCACCGGTGAGGGAGAGAGTGAGGCTTTCGGCCAGCAACTGCCGCATCAAACGCCAGACGCCGGCGCCAAGAGCAGTACGCAACGCGATTTCTTTGCTGCGCGAGATTGCGCGCGACAGAAAAAGGTTCGCGACGTTGGCGCATGCGATGAGAAGAACCAGAGTGACGGCGCCCAGCAGCATCAATAGGGCGGGACGGACGCTGGCGGTAAGATCGTCCTGCAGGCCAGCGGCATGCATGCTCCAACCGGTGCTGGTTTTTGCGTTGCCGGCAGCTAACCGCCGCGCAATCTCTACGCTGCGTTGCGTAATCGCACCGGAAGTAACGCCTTCACGCATGCGCGCTACTACGCCGAGTTGATGGCGTACTGGATTGGTGAGACCGTCGCGCAGGAGCGGGCCATTTGGCAGCCAGACGTCGGCCCACTTGGGGAAGGCGAAATCGTGGGGCATGACGCCGGCGACGCTGTATTGTTCGCCATCCATGCGAATCGATTTGCCGGAGATGGCGGGATCGCCCGCAAAGACGGTGCGCCAGATGCGATCGGAGATGAGCGCGGTGTGCGGAGGGTCGTTGGGCATGAGCGCCCGGCCAATGGCGGGATTGGCTCCGAGGAGCGGAAGGAAATCCGGCGAAACAAGTGTGACCTGCGCTTCGATGGCGGGCCCATCGGCGCGCGTCAAGACCAGATTGGTGGGGACATAGCTGTACCAGGCAACTTGAGCGAGCAGATCGGTCTGGCGCTGCCATTCGGCGTACTCGGTGGGAGATACTCCGGCCTTGGCAATTTGCGGCGCGTAGCTGTCCCAGACCGCGACCAGGCGCGCGGGATCGTGGAAAGGCAGAGATTTCAGCAGAACCGCATGCACCAGGCTGAAGACGGCGGTATTGGCGCCGATTCCCAGAGCAAGCGTCAACACGGCCACGACTGTGAATCCGGGGGATTTCCGCAGAGTACGCGCGGCGAGTTGAAAATCGTTCATGACGCCTCCGATCATAACCTGCATTTTTCACACAGCTTCTACCGCAACGCGCGAGGCCGCGTATACTTCGGCGGGCTCGTTAACCGTGATCGAGCCCCTGCGGCCCTGCGCGCGCTGACCTTGCGCGAGTCCGCGTATACTTCGGTGGGCTCGTTAACCGTGCTCGAGCCCCTGCGACCCTCCGCGCGCCGACCTTCGCGCAAGGCCGCGTATACTTCGGCGGGCTCGTTAAGCGTGATCGAGCCCTGCGGCTCCCGCG
>DATAUH010000504.1:0-2710 GCA_036268375.1 Bryobacteraceae bacterium
CAACGAGATTCAGGAGGTCTACCGTCTCCAGGGCGTGTCCATCTCGGACAAGCACATTGAGACGATCGTCCGCCAGATGCTGCGCTGGGTGAAGGTCGAGGAGGTCGGCGACTCGAACTTCCTGCTCGAGCAGCAGATCGACCGCTTCCGCTTCAACAACGAGAACGAGCGCGTGCTGATGGATGGTGGCCGCCCAGCCATCGGTCGTCCGCTGCTGCTCGGCATCACCAAGGCGTCCCTCTCCACCGACAGCTTCATCTCGGCGGCGAGCTTCCAGGAGACCACCCGCGTGCTCACCGAAGCCTCGATCAACGGCTCGATCGACAACCTGCGCGGCCTCAAGGAAAACGTCATCGTCGGCCGCCTCATCCCCGCCGGCACCGGCATGGACTACTACCGCAACGTCGCGCTCTCACCGGAGCTCGAAGAGGCGGCAGCCGCCATCCAGGCCGAGGTCATGGAAGCGCACGAGGCCGAAGAGCGCGAGCTCGAAGCCATGCGCATGGAAGGCGAACAGGAAGAACTCGGCGCCGAAACCATCGTCTAGGCATTGCATGCAGCCGACGCGCTTCGCGCCAAAATCAAAAGGGCGGACTCGAAAGAGTCCGCCCTTTTCTTTGCCTCACCAAACCATCGCTGCTGTCCGGCACAACTCGCTGCCGCTCCTCGGCCTTCCAATCACCGAACGTCACGCACGCACTCACACCCGCAGGAGCCGGCCCAATGGAAATCGACAACAAGAAAGCATTCTCGCGCCGTAAACTCGTCGGCGGCCTCGGCGCGGGTCTCGCCGCCGCGGCGATTCCGGACTTCGCCCAATCGCCGTCCCGAACCACCGCCAACTCCACCGCTCAGCCAGTTGAAGACCCGACGACCAAATTCCCCAAGCCGCCGTATGACACCACGCAGCAGCCCTGGCCCGGTCTCGCCGGCAAAATGCAGCCGCCGCCCGATCACGGCGAGAAAAGCTACAAAGGCTCCGGCCGCCTGCTCGGTCGCAAAGCCCTCATCACTGGCGGCGACTCCGGCATGGGCCGCGCCGCAGCCATCGCCTACGCGCGCGAAGGCGCCGACGTCGCCATCAGTTACTATCCCACCGAAGAGCCCGACGCACGCGAAGTCATCGAGCTCATCCGCGCTGCCGGCCGCAAAGCCATTCCCATTCCCGGCGATCTCCGCGAGGAAAGCTACTGCACCCAGCTCGTCTCCAAAGCCCTCAGCCAGCTCGGCGGCCTCGACATCCTTGTCTCCAACGCCGGCCGCCAGATCCAGGCGCCGTCCATCCTCGACGTCACCACCGAAACCTTCGACTGGCAGATCAAGACCAACATCTACGCTCCGTTCTTCATCATCAAGGCGGCCGTGCCGCACATGCCTCCCGGCTCCACCATCATCGCCACCACCTCCGAGCAGGCTTACGATCCCAACGCCGACCTCTACGTTTACGCGCAAACCAAAGCCGCCACCATGAATTTCGTTAAATCGCTCGCCAAGATGCTCGGGCCCAAAGGCATTCGCGTCAACGGCGTCGCTCCCGGCCCCATTTACACGCCCCTGCAGATCTCCGGCGGCGCAACCGTGGAGCACTTCAAAAACTTTGGTGGCGACTACCCGCTCGCCCGCGCCGGCCAACCCTGCGAGCTCGCCAGCATCTACGTCCAGCTCGCCGCCGAAGACGCCAGCTACACCACCGGCAACATCTACGGAGCCGGCGGCGGCAAAGGCCAACCATAGTCCTTCGCGGACGGCGAGACGCGCTTCGCGCAAAACCAACGGGCGGACTCGAAAGAGCCCGCCCGTTTTGCATTCCCCGGCATGCTTGACTACTGTCTATACAACGTATATACGTACTCAGGTGGACGTGCTTTACAGCATTGGTGGTTTGGAGTTCGTCTGGAACGTCCAAAAGGCAGCCGCCAACGTCCAGAAGCACGGAATCCGCTTCGAGCGGGCCTGCGAGGTCTTCTTTGATCCGCTAGTGCGCGCACTGGACGCAAGCACCTCCGCGGAAGCACGCGACGCTTTAGTTGGTGAAACGGAACAGGGCCATCTTCTCTTTGTCGTCCACGTTGAGCGGGAAGCGCAGGCCATCCGCATCATCTCAGCCAGAGCGGCGTCCGCAATCGAAAGGAGAGCCTATGAAGACAATGCGTGAACGAATCCAGAAGCGGCTCCAGCGAGACCGCCCCATGGCGACGATCAGTCTCCGCATGCCCGAGGACGTCATCGAGGACCTGAAGGAGATCGCGCCCACCCTGGGGTTCAGCGGCTATCAGCCGCTCATGCGCTCCTACATCGGCCAGGGCCTGCGCAAGGACCTCCAGCGCCTCGAAGGCTCGCAACTCAAGACGCTCACCGAAAGCCTTCGCAAGCATGGCGTCAAAGATGAGCAAATCTCCGCCGCCATGGCTGAAGCCGGCCTGAAAACCGCATAGAACCCACGAAGCCGAAGAGCGCGAGTTCGAAGCCATGCGCATGGAAGGCGAACAGGAAGAACACGCCGCCGATTGTGCTACGCGCACAGCGAGACGCGCTTCGCGCCAAAACCAAAGAGCGGACTCGAAAGAGTCCGCTCTTTTCTTGTTGAATCGCGCTTACTTTCGCTATCCTGCTGCACGAGGTAAAGAATGCAGAACCAAGCCGTTGATGAGCAACGAAGCAGTTTCTCGAAGGTGTGGTTTGGCTGCCGGGTCGTTTGGTCGATCATCAT
>DATAUH010000505.1:0-3807 GCA_036268375.1 Bryobacteraceae bacterium
CTGGCCGAATCGGAACTGGCTGCGCGCGTGTATCCGGAATTGCGGCGGCAGGCGCGGAGGTTGTTTGCGCAGGAGAGACGAGAGGTGACTCTTCAGCCGACGGCGCTGGTTCATGAGGCGTATCTTCGGCTGATGGGCGCCGAGGGTTCGGGGTGGAAAGGCCGCGCGCACTTCTTTGCGGTGGCTTCGATTGTGATGCGGCAGATTTTGGTGGATTGGGCCCGGCGGCGCAAGGCGGCGAAACGCGGCGGGGACGATCCCATCGGGGCGCTCGCACAGTTGGGCGTAAAACAGACGAATCTGGACTCCGTGCTGATCGTGAATGAAGCGCTGGAACGGCTGGAAAAGATCGACGGCAGACAGGCTCGAATTGTGGAACTGCGGTTCTTCGGCGGGCTGACGGAAGAAGAGATCGGCGGGATCTTGAATATTTCCGAACGAACGGTGAAGCGGGATTGGCATATGGCCAAGGCCTGGTTGCGGGCCGAGTTGAATGACCATCCAAACTCTTCTACCGCCTGAACGATGGGCGGACCTGAGGTCGTTATTCGGGTCCGTTATCGAACTGGAGCCGCAGGCGCGGCGTAAAGCCATCGACCAGTGCGACCCGGCTCTTCGCAGCGCGCTATCGCGTCTGGTGCGAAATTACGATGCAAGCTCGGCATTCCTGCGGAGCGGAGCGTTGAGCCCCGATCGCGTGTTGGAGTACCTGGCATCGGGATACCAGGTATTTGAGACGGATGACGTGGTGGCGAGCCGGTTCCGGGTTGCTCGCTTTATCGGCGAAGGCGGGATGGGCGAGGTTTACGAAGCCGAAGATTGCGAATTGGGGGGCCAAGTCGCAATTAAAACGGTTCGCCCGGAGTTGGCCGCAGAGGCAGGGATGATCGAGCGCTTCAAGCGCGAAATTCAGCTTGCGCGGCGGGTCACGCATCCGAACGTTTGCCGCGTGTTCGACCTTTTCCGCCATCCAGTGTCCGGTGGTCCGGATATTGTGTTTTTAACGATGGAATTGCTGGCGGGAGAGACGCTCTCGGAGCGGATTCGAAACGGCAATCGGCTCATCAAGCGCGAGGCCGCTGGCATCGCCGCCGGCATTGCAAACGGCCTGGATGCGGCGCACGCGGCGGGGATTGTCCATGGAGACTTGAAGCCCGGCAACGTAATCCTGGTGGCGCGGGACGAGCAGGAGCGAGCCGTGATCACCGATTTCGGATTGGCGATGGAACTGGTGGGCGCCGGCTATGCAACGGCGGCCGGAGGCACGCCCGCCTACGTCGCGCCGGAACAGGTGGAGGGCGGCCAAGTAACTTTCGCGGCGGATATCTATTCGTTCGGTGTATTGCTATACGAAATCTTCGCGGGGGCGCTGCCGTTCCAGCACGCCGATCCCGCGGAGTTGGCGCGGCTGAGGCTGACAAAGATACCCGCTGCTCCGCGCGCGGTGGACGCCGGAGTTTCGAAGAATTGGGACCGGGCGATTTTGGCGTGCCTGGAGCGCGATCCGGCAAAGCGGCCGAGGACCGCGACGGCGTGCGTTCGGATGGCGCAGGAGGCAGGACCATCGAGGCGATACTTCGCGGCGGCCGGCATATTGAGCGTGGCGGCGGCCGGCTATGCGGCATTACGGCGCGAACGACCGGCGATCGACAGCGACAGCTCCGCACATATGCAGCGGGCGAATCTGTTTCTGGGGCGGCGCACGGCCGGCGATGTGCAGAATGCGATCAGCGAATATCAGCACGTGCTAAAGAACAATCCGCGATACGTTCCGGCGTGGTTAGGCTTGGCGGAATCGTATTCGGTAAGCGCGAATTTTCACTTCAGCGATTTCCGGACGTCGCTTGAGGCCGCAATTCAGGCGGCGGAAACGGCGGTTCGATTGGACACGCATTCCGCGCGGGCGTATGGATTGCTGGCCTATTGCACATCGATTGATGTGCGCCGATGGCTTACCTGTGAACCGGGGTTTCGACGCGCGCTGACACTCGACCCGCGCGATCCGCAGGTTCGCATGTGGTACGGATCCTATTTAGGCAAGTGCGGACGCAGCGATGAGGCGATTGCGAGCGTCCAGGCGGCGTTGCGGGAAGATCCAACGTCGCTTTCTTTGAACCAGCAACTGGCTTGGGAGTTTTACCGGGCGCGGCGCATGGACGAATCGGTGCGGCAGGCGGAGGACCTGATCACGCTACAGCCAAGAGATCCGATGTCCTACATTGCGGCCGCGAGAGCATACGAGTGGAAAGGCGAATTCGAGAAGGCGCTGGCGGCAGTGGTGGAGATTGAGCGTTACGGAGACCCGTTGGCGTCGGAGTGCCTGCGAGCATCGATCGAAGGGCGGCGCGGGAACGCGGAATTGGCGCGCGGCATTGCCTCAAAGCTGAGGCCCGAATGGGAGAAGGGCGTGGTGGAATCGGTGCTGCTGGCGGAGATTTATTGCCAGACACACGATAACGAGCGGGCGGTAGAGACTCTCAATGCCGGCTTCGACCGTTCGGACCCGAGCGTATTGAAGGCGGCGCACCACCCATCGTTCGAGGTATTGAAGAGCGACCGCGGATTTCAGAAGTTCCTGTCACGCATTGGTCTACCGGCCGGTTAGATCATACACGGGACCGGGTTAAGAGCTTCTTCGGGTAATGGAGTTCGCCGCCACCCCATTTCGACAGGCACATCATAGAGCCGGCCGGGGCCGAAGCGAGCCCAGAAATGGCGCAAACCGGGAGCGATCACGCGAACCACGGGAACTCCGGTCTCGCGGCGCGTGCAATCCAGCTCGAAGGATTCGATACCGCAGGCATGCAGTTTTTGGACTACGGAATCGAGCATTTGCGCGGTGGTTTGCCTCGGTTCACCGGGCGTGGCGGCGGACACGGTTTCCGGGGCGAGGAAAGAATCGCCGGTGGCGCTCGTGGTCCGCAGGAATTCCTGCAGGGCGGAGTTGCCGCCTAAATTGGTGGACCAGAACCAGACCTGGACGGCCTCGGACAGGGCGCGAAAGGCGGCGATGGCGGCTGAGGGATGTGCGGCGGCCCCGAAGCACGGAGAAGAGCCATCCGGTTTGGGGACCACGGCTGCGAAACACGGCACGCCGAGGCCAGTAGTGATGTCGAGGACGTAGGCGGAGCGCTCGATTTTCCGGAGCGCGTCGCGGATCTGCAGGATTCCATCGTGGCCGAAAGAATCGAGGTCGACGGCGGGGCGGCGGAGACGGTTGTACCACCAGATTGCGACTGCGTCGCGTTCGATGAGTTCCAAGGCCGCGGCGAGCGCCGCCGCCTGATGCGTGGGACCGGCCGCGCAACCGTTGGTGTCGCCGAAATAAATCTCGGGCTGCTCCGCATTGCGGTAATTCATGTAGCAATAGGCCGCGGGGACCTGACGGATTTGACCGGAGACGAGCGATTTCACGTCGCACCAGGCGACGGGGCGAGAGGCGTCAAAGGGCTGCGGGATGCGCTGGCGAACCTCATTTTTGGCATTCCACAGCTCGCGCTGCGCATACTGGGCAGGACTGAATTGGAACAGCGAATGGAGCGGCAGCGCGTCCACATCGGCCAGACGCGCGATACGGGCAGGCTCGCTTCCACGCCACGAAATGGAGTAACGTTCTACCGCTTCGCCGATGGCGGACGATTCGGCCTCCGCAACCGTCAGACCTTTGCCGATGGTCCGCTGCGGCGGTAAGACGGATGTGACAGCGTGCGAAGGGAGAGCATGAACGACCTGCGCGGCGGCGTGGAAGAGAGCGCCCGCAGGCCGGTCAGTCAGATCGAGTTTGTTTACGATGCCGGTAATCGGGCT
>DATAUH010000506.1:0-10314 GCA_036268375.1 Bryobacteraceae bacterium
GAGAAATTCCAGTCATCGCCTCCCTTTTCCATGCGCTCATGAAGTACAACCAGCCGATCGGGCTGTGGAAAAGGAAGCGGCTTCAACAGCACGCCGCTGATCACGCTGAACATGACGGTAGTTGCGCCAGTGCCTAACGCAAGCGTCACCAGAGCGACCGCTGCAAACCCGGGCTTCTGCCGAATCGTGCGCAGCGCATAGCGCAAATCGCGGCCCGCATCCTCCAGCCAGCGCGTCCCACGCGCGTCGCGGCACTCCTCCTCCACCTGGGCTTTGCCGCCGATTTCGATCTGCGCCTGGCGCATCGCGGCAACCGGGTTGAGCCCCTGTGCGGCCAAATCCGCAGCCCTATCTTCCAAATGAAACTGGAGCTCCTTTGCGAGCTGCGTTTCGAGCTGCTTTCGATGAATGAACCGACTCCACCAGTTCATTGAACGTCCCTGCCCTGCATGCGCAAAATGAGTTCAACAGCCTGCGTCAGTCGCTGCCAGCTCGCGGTTTCCGATTCCAGCGCGGCGCGTCCTTTCTTCGTCAACCGGTAAAACTTTGCTTCCCGGCCCGTGTCGGTCTCTTTCCAATCCGCGGCCAGCAGCCCACGGTTCTCGAGTCGATGCAGCGCGGGGTAGACTGACCCCTGGGGCGCCTGCACCACCTGGCGTGATACCTGTTCCAAGCGTTGCGAAATCGCGTATCCGTGAACGGGCCCCAGCGCCACTACTTTCAAAATCAGCAGGTCCAACGTACCTTGTGGAAGATTTGATTTCGGCGACTCCGTCATACTCTGCACTCCTACACGTTTAACCCTTGGACGTGTAGAAGCGCAAAGTGTTGGGAAAAATCGATCCGTGACCAGGCGGAAAGAGTTCCGGGCCGGCGCGAACTCGATTATAGTTGCTCCTCTTCGACCCCGCCCGGCAGAGCCCTTGCCTTCAAAAGCTTCCCCGGGCACCACGCAAGAATAATGTGAACCGCCCCGAGTGCTTGTGGTTCAATTCGCGCGCCAACAGCGCTCGGTGACGATCTTTCGATGCTATCGGCCAATCCTCGCCTCCGATGCTGCCCAGAAATTGGCGCCCCAATGTGAGGTCTCATCGGCATTTGACCTCGGATCCGTTGCTGGAAACCCAAATCGACAAACCGGCGGTGCAACTCCCCAATTACTGCGACATCTCCCGTTCATGTGGCGAAATTCTGCCCGATGTGTCTTTCAGCCAGATGCCTCGGCGATGAATCACCGGAGCATCCGATCGGTCAGTGCGGGCGTTCCCGCTTGTGAGGCTCAATGAAACAGTCCGATATTTTGCGTGTTTGGGGACGTGTTCTGCGAGGATACACTCCCTTCCTCTCGATTGAGATCACCAAAGAGTGCCCGCTCCGCTGCCCCGGCTGTTACGCGTATTCGTCCGATCACCTGGGGTCCCTCATCACCCTGCGGCAACTCTCCGATCTGCGCGGTGACGATCTGGTCACATCAACCATCGAGCTCGTCCGGCGGCTCCGTCCGGTTCATCTCTCCATCATCGGTGGCGAGCCGCTGGTTCGATACCGCGAGCTGAGTGAGATTCTGCCGCGCCTCGATCAAATGGGAGTGGAGGTGCAACTCGTCACCAGCGCGGTTCGGCCAATCCCGGAAGAGTGGCGTCAGCTCCAATGCCTCCACCTGGTCGTCTCGATCGACGGCCTCGCGCCGGAGCACGACCGTCGCCGCACACCTGCTACATACGATCGCGTCCTCAAGCACATCGCTCCGCACCTTGTGACCGTCCACTGCACCGTGACCAGGCAGATGCTGGCGCGCCGCGGATACCTGAGCGAATTCGCAAGCTTCTGGTCCAGCCGGCCAGAGATCCGAAAAATCTGGTTCAGCGTTTACACTCCGCAGGAGGGTGATAACTCCGACGAACGCCTACGCCCCGAAGATCGGGCGGTCCTGTTCGAGGAGCTATCGGCCGCGCGAACATTCCCGAAAGTGCATCTGCCCCGGCTGGTGCTGGAAGGCTATCGGAATCCTGCACGCTCGCCACATGAATGCACATTCGCGCGATTGACTACGTGCATATCGGCCGATCTGACCACGCCAGTTACGCCGTGCCAACTCGGTGGAAAGCCGGTTTGCCAGGAGTGCGGCTGCATCGCGTCCGCCGGGATGAATGGCCTCGCAAGCTGGAAACTCGGCGGCCTCATGCCTCTCTCGGCGATTTTGAATGCGTCGCTCGCAGTGGGAAATTTGGGCCGCTCTCACTAGCCGCCGGCCACGAACGTCTCAGCGCCCGCAAGCCGCGCCGCTTCCCGTTCGTTATTCCAGTCTCTTCGTAAAAACGTGATACGTCACCGCGTCCCAGGCGTTATGAATACCGATGAGAAGCAGCAAGAGCACTGCCGACCCCACGCCCAAAAGCGCTTCGTGTTCGCGCCACCTGACAACCACTGCCGCAGCGACGAGTATGCCGTAAGCCACAATGGGCAGCAAACAATGAAATAGCCAGTCTTCGAATTCGGGCCGGTAAACATTTTGACGTCGTATCTTCCGCGTGATGATGGCCGCATAGAGCAAGCCGACCAGTCCCCCAGCGCCCCAAATCAGACTGGGGGCGTCTATCCCGTTCCACGGCGCACTCAGAATCGCAGCCAGCGTGAGCACCGCAGAGAAATGAATAATCGTGGGCGTGGCAAATGTTGCACCCGCCTCTGGGTCGACACGCGTATTCGGCCTGTTGGCGATGAAACTCATCACCACAAACTGTAAACCGACCAAAGCCCCGGCGGACGACCCCATGATCACGTAGAAGTTCTGCCATGCCGCGAGTGCGCTCATATCACTCAAATGCCGGCATACCACGCGTAACCCGCGTTACTGGAACCGTGCCACTCTTCGCCGGGGGCTGAGCCTCGGCCCTTTCCGAATGGCCTGGGGTTATCGGTCAGCGTGATCGAGGTGATGTACTTGACGCTCTTGTACCCAAGCTGGCGGGGAACTCGCATGCGCAGCGGTCCTCCGAAACTTACAGGAAGCTCACCGCCATTCATGCCGTACGTCACCAGGGTTTGCGGGTGCAGCGCCTCCGCCATGTCGATGCCTTCCCACCAGTCCGGTTGAATGGAACGATAGACCGCGTATCGCGCCTGCGGCAGCGTTCCAACCCGCTCCAGGATCTCCGCTAACGGCGCGCCAATCCATTCCGCGATGTAAGACCAGCCCTCTTCGCACGCCAAATGAGTGATCTGCCTTCGCGCAGGAAACGATTTGAGTTCCGCCAGCGAAAATGATGCCGGCCGCGCCACCATTCCATTGACCGTGAGCCGCCAATCCGCGAAGCCGCTCTTCTGAAATCGCGCGAAATCTTCGCTCAATGGATCTACTGCATTCGCGAACGGCCGTTTCGAAATCTGACTGGCAGCAAACTCCCGCGCCAGCGCGTGGCTACCGACTAAGCGCTGGGCAGCATAGGTCAATGCCGCGCCCGGACCAAAGAGTCCGGTCGCATCGGGAGGAACGAGTCCATAGCGCTGCGCAAGTTTGGCGGCCACCGCTAGTCCCGAAGCACCGCCCGCAACCGCCAGGCCAGTCGTGATCAGCCTTCGTCGAGAGAATCTGCTCATCTTGTCTCCACGTGGGTCGCGGGGCGGCCCGTAATCATCGCGCGCATTCGGCTGCGGAATCCGGCCAAAGCAACCATCAAAATGTGGATTAGCAGGAACAACGCGAGACAGATCGAAACGAAAAAGTGAATGGTACGCGCAGATTGTTGCCCGCCTAAGAGGGCGACGCTCCCCGGAAAGACCGCCGCGATTGCCGGCGACATCGCCAACCCGGTCCAGATCACTAAGGGAAAGAACACGAAGATAACAACCAGATAAGTAAGGCGCTGCAGCGGATTGTAAGTTCGGGCATCCGACTCCCGTGCCGCTCTGAATCGCAAATGTTTGAGCATGCTTGCCGAGAGCCCCCGCTGGGAAATCTCGCCTCGCGCCGGCAGCAGATTCCGCCGGAAGTGGCCTTTGAGCAGCCCGAATGCTACATACAGCAAGCCAGTCAAGACAACCACCCAGGCCGCCTCGAAATGGAGATAACGGCTCCAGCCGTTCTGATCCGGAAGCACGTAATGATAGCCGGTCGGAACAGTCGCTCTGGATGATGCGATCGGCAGCTGAAACAGCGGAGTTTCCAGCACATTGCCCGTCTCGCCCCAATAAAACCGTGGATGAGAGATCAGAATCTCAATCCCAGTGACAAGCAGAGCCAGGAAGCAAACAGCAGTGATCCAATGCGTGACCCGGACAACAGCCGAATGTCGCGCAATTTCGCTGGCTGTTATCGCCGTAGAAGCCCGCGCCGCACCCGAATCGCCCATCTCCGGGAGCATAGCAAAATTCGCCGATGTCGCGCGAACTGGCGTACGCCACAAAGCACACCGTCACGACTTACTGCAGCTGTAACCACTCAGGATCTTATGGCTTGTCGCTAGACCACTCGGTATCGGACTGAAGCCGAACCAAATGATATGGCCGCTCGTCGGGTTCAATCAGCCATACATCACGGTCGGTGAAAGACTCAGCCAGAGCCCGATCGCTTTCCGGAGTATATTCCCGCGCGTAAACGATGCGCTGTTCAGAAAGTTCGGCCAGGTTGAAAACCCACTCTTCGCAAAAACAGTGCCCCGGCGCATACTTAACGAACAGCAGATGCTTGCCGGGAATACCCTCCAAGACTTGCGAAACATCGTCACGCAGCCGTTTCGCCGGATAGAATGATTCCCAAATCGCCGGCAGGTGGACAAATCCATGGCGCAGTAGCAGCGGCTCAGCGGCTCGGCCTGCATTACCTAGCACGATTGTCAGGCATACGGCAGCGATCAACGTGCGCGATGCCGCCACTCCAATTCCGCGCCGTCGGAACACTGCACGCATGTGGCGCCATGACTCAATCAACACAAGCACGATCAGAATGGTTTCCGGAGCGCTATGGGCGGGGTACCAGGCGTGGTAACTCGCCTTATCGATGATGAAGGGAATGGATATCAGCAGCCACGGCCGAATTCGCTTATCCCGCCAGATCCAGGGAAGAAAGAGGAGCGCGGGAGTGAAAAACGGGCCAATAAAGAATCTCCAGAAGTTGGTCAGCCGAGTCCGCTCCGCTCCCAGCATCTGCGCGAAAGAATACCTGGCGTCGTACAGATTCACTTGATTCAGGTAGTTATCCCGGAGCTCGGGATAACGAAACTCCGTAGCAACCACCGGCGGTTGCCACCAGAACGGCTGAGGCGTGCCATATATTCGCTGATATGCAAGGTACGGCGGATCGGCGGGACTTCCCGTGATGCGCCAGTTATACCAGGCCAGCAATCCTGCCCCGCACAAGAATACGAGCGCGAAGGGCAATAATACATTTTGCGCGAAGCGTCGGGGGCCCCACAGCTTAGCCCGAAGCGCATAATAACAAACGAAGGCAACGGCAATACAAATCCATAAGAGCGCTTCAAAGGGCCGTGAGGCAAACGTAACAATGATGCCCGCCGCGCAAAGGGCAGATGACGATGCCTCGCTGCGCCTCTTTCGTAATCGCGCGAGCGATCCGACAATCACAGCGCCGGCTATGGCTGCTACGGCGCCGCCGAAATAGCTGTTCATCCACAGGCCGAAGATTCCGAACTGCAGTCCTGCGCCGATCGCGCCAGCGAAGGCCCACCCCGTCGGAAGTATCTCGGCCAATGCCCAACAGAACGTACCGCACATGATTCCCAGGCTGAGCCACACGCCCCACCATGGATGGCCGAACACTACTTCTCCAAACGCGAGCACCAGACCCTGCGCAGGTTCGTACTGAGAAGCGTAAGTCGGGCGTAAGAGCGTGTACTCCGTTTCAAAGTGCTCCCAGGAGGGAGGGGTCGGGTTACTCACCCGTCCGTGAGCAAATGTATCTCCTTGAAGAAGGTAACTGAATTCATCATGAATTTGAGGAGGTGGTGGCGGATACCAGGGCAGCATGCAGACACGAACCACCAGCGGGAACGCCGCTGCCACGACGATGGCGCGCCAGCGATTGTGCGCGATCTTACGCAGGAGCCGTTCCACTGCACGCAACCAGGAGTGTCCCCGCAGCGAGGGTACTAACGCGTACGCGATTGCCAGGATCGCGATAACATAGAGCACCTTCAGCAGCCTGTGAGAACTGAATAAGATCGAATAAGTCATTAAGTACCTGAGATTTCCTGGCGCTGAATGACCTATTTTGATCAATACTGAGAGAGAAGACAAGCTTGGCTGTGTGCGGTTCCACGAAATTGGTAAGTGCCCTATTCCGGCTAATGCAAAGTTCATTGGCAGAGAAAATGCCAATGCTGGTTGACATCATGCGCCCATTACTTGTACCAGTTTTTGTAATCCTCCTGCCGTCCGTGTACGCGCAGTCGCTCGGCACTGCGCCGCCCGCGGGGTTGTACGAGGTCGACCTCAACACGGCCTTCCGCCTGCCGCCACTTCGCGATACGTCGGATGGCGGATTGATTTCCGCGCTCTCATCGACCCAAGTAGGGCAGCGCGCCGCAGCGTTATCGCTTAATGGTACGTCGCCGTTTGACGCATGGTCGAAGGCCTCGAACATCCTTTCATTGCCCGCGATTGCGCCGTGTTCTCCGCGAACGGTCACCTTCGGAGGTACCTCCGCATCCCAGCTGAATGTGCTCCTTGGAAGCGGCTGTGTCTCGATAACCGTAAGCAGTCCAACCCTGACAATTGACCAACCGATCGAAATTAACGCTAGCGGCAACACCTTGGACCTGGGCCGCTGTGTACTTTCTTCCGCCGGCCCGTTGCCATATATGCTGCGAGTGGAGAACGCGAGCAACATCTCCGTCAGGGGCGGCGAGTTCACTGGCGGCATGGCTGGCATCTTGATCAACTCGTCTTCGAACGTCAGGGTCGAAAATGTAGTGATGCATGGCCTGGCAAGCGACGGGATTGTCGTGACGAACTCCACTAGCGTGGTGGTTGCTCACAATCGCATGCGTCAACTTTCGGGAGCGGGAATACTGCTCCACAAGGGCACTTCGCTATCGGTTGTGCAATTTAACGAGGTCGCACTAAATCAAGGATTCTCCAATCTGGCGGCCGGCGTCGTGATCACAGACCGAGATGTGGACCTGATTTCCAACCCGCAAGCCATCTTCGGTCCCGATGGATACTGGCCGGTTCCCGAGCCGATCACGGCCCGGATTCACCCGCCGCACGACAATGTGATTGTCTTCAATCGGATCTTTCAAAACTTGTCCTCTGGCATCTACTCCGATGGGGGAGTTAGGAATACATACGCCTCCAATACAGTTACGGGCAATAGCAAGGAGGGCCTGTGCCTCGACTACGGATCGACCGCAAATGTAGTGACGGGCAATGTCTTCGCCCAGAATGGGGACCGCTGGGGCGATCCCGACTGGGTGCTCGCAGCAGATTCTATTTCAGGCGGCGGCCGATTGGCCGATGGGACGGCGGCAGAAAAGGTGCCCGGCGTTTCGCTGGATAACGCCATGTATAACGTGGTCTTCGCGAATAACTTGGCGCATAATTTCGGGGGTGGAATCAAACTCGTACGCACCGGCTATTTCAATCTGATCGGGATGAACTCTCTATTTAGTAACAACGATGGCGCCAGCGACTCGTTCCACTTCTTCGGTATCGAGTTAGGCGCCGCTGCTGGCGACACAACGTCCGCGGCGTTGGATTACACTCCAAGCCGCGGCAACATTGTCTTCTCGAATCCTATTCGCGGCAATCACTATTCCGGCATCTTCTTCGACGCGGGTTCAGATCTCAACAACGTTTTCGACAACACGATTATGGATGCTCAGGCTTGGGCCTTGGAATCAGCCGCTGTGATGGCAAACGATAGCCTCAACAACCTGACCAATATCTCTTCGCGAAACATCGGATCGGGACTCGATCCGGCGCTCTTGACCATCGGGCAGCCCGTGCTAGACCCGCCACACTTAGATTAGTCGCCAGCCGCGCCCTCCAGACGCGAAGGAGTCAATGGTTGCGTCCGCTCTAATTCGCGCAACTCGCCTTCCGTAATCGGAGCGCCAGCCTCGTGGTAGTCGGCATCAACGTTGATTCTCCAAATATCGTAGTTATGGCCCATAATATTGCGCGCCGCTAGCATAGCCGTCAGCATCGAGTGGTCCTGGTTATTATAGCGATGCATTCCATTTCTGCCGACAAGTTGCAGGTTGGGAACGGATGGTAGAAACTCCTGGATGACCTCGAGGCCGTGTCGATAGGAACTGTCATAAACCGGATACGCCTTTTTTACGCGAACCACGGTCCCGTCCAACACCGACGCAGCGTCCACTAATCCAAGTTGGTGCAATTCCTTTCGGCCCAGTTCAATCAGCGCCGCATCGCCCATGTTCCAGACGTCATCGCCTTCGCTACAAAAGTACTCCAGGCCAAGACATGTAGTTTCCGGATCGGGTACCATGTCAGGGCTCCAGTTGTTATAGTTCTGAATACGACCTACTCGGACTGCCGGATCGTGGACGTAAATCCAGTTATCGGGAAACAGATCCTTGCCGCGTATAATCAGGGCCACGGTAAGAAAATCGCGATAGTGGAAATCGTCTGCGGCGCGGATTACGTGGTCCGGAGGAGCCGGATCCAGACTGTGGATCAATTCGCGAATAGGAAGGCTGCTAACGAAGTGTTTGGCGCTGAATTCCCGCCCGCCCGCGCGCACAGCGTCCACTGCTCCAGGCCGCCAGTAAATCTTTTCCACCGGAGTTTCCAGCAACACTTTGGATCCGCGGGATTCCACAATGTCGCGCGTCCTCTCCCACATCATGCCCGGTCCCTTTCGGGGATAGAGAAACTCGTGAATCAACGTTCTGATCACCTTATCGCGGGGTATGGCGGCGCGAGGTTTGAGGGCATTCCATACGACCGTAAGAAGTGACAGGTCCTTGATCCGCTGTGCGGCCCATTCAGCCTTAATCTCGCGGCATCGCATACCCCAGACTTTCTCGGTGTATGTCTTAAAGAAAATCTGGAACAGGCGCTTGCCGAAGCGGTTCGAGACCCAAGTTTCGAAATCATCCTCGGGTTTCGCGGGAAAGCATTGCGCCTTTAGATAACTTATTCCGCAATGAACAGCCTCCAAGACGCCCAGTCCTGAGAGGGCATTCATCGGCTCAAGCGGGTACTGGAAGAACTTATTGCGGTAATAAATCCGCGATGCCCGCGGACGCTTGATCAGATCGCGGCCCAGGACCTCTTTCCACATCTCCTCGACAAGGCTCACCTTAGTAAAGAACCGATGCCCTCCCATATCGAACAAATAGCCTTTATAGTTGGCCGTGCGCGCGATCCCGCCCACGAGATTGTCTGACTCTAGAACAAGAGTCTGAATACCATTCTTCGAGAGCTCATATGCCGCGGTCAGACCAGCAGGACCGGCGCCCATAATAACGACCTCAGCATCATTCGGAGAACCAGGAACGTTCATGCGATATCCCATTGTTGGTTTCAAACGAAACAAAGGTAACAAAGAGGCGGAGGGAAAAGATGTACTCGGGCGAACAAGGCGCGATGTTAGTAAGTCAACCAACTAATAAGCGTCCGCTAACCCGATACCGAGGCCTCGAAGCCGTAAGTTAGTGCACTTTACGTCCAAGCTCCTACCGGTTGCATGCTATCTCCAGCAACCCACGGCGTACCGTAAAGCCGTTCGCTATCTCGCAAAACGCGGCGCGTGGGCGGGGCGGGCTTACAGATTGTGCGCGCGCCAATAAGTGAGTCCAAAGGTATTTAAAGGCGCGAGAGCCGGCAGCGTGAGTGCTGTCGATAACAACCGTGAGGGGCGCAACCTGTGGGTTTCCCGGGTTACTTTGTCGTCACACAAAGATTACGATCGACATGGCTAATTCCCCGAGTGCCAGATCTCGCATGCCGCATCGCGCCCAACTTAAGATCAGTTCCCTGATTTAAGTGGAGACGCGGATCTTATCGTGAGGACCCGTAGCGCAGGGCAAAGCCGTGAATTCGGATTTGTTCGCCGCGGCCCGCGAGCAGCGCCGCTCGTAGGCCACGGCTCCCACGGCGGAAGTGAGCGGACGTCCACGATGCTTCCAAACTCAGTGCACGGATCGCCCTGCGCGGAATATGCGGTCCGAAACCTGGCGGCATGCGATGCCTGAATCCGCAAACGCAGTGTCGCAACCGTACGGCCAATTGCATCGGCAAGCTTCGTCGATTTGCCGCGGTCGATCTGCGATTGCACGATTCGTCCATCACAGCAAAACCGGCGACATCGCGCGCATCGCCGAGAAT
>DATAUH010000507.1:0-7482 GCA_036268375.1 Bryobacteraceae bacterium
TCGGACAGGACAATCACCAACCCGCCAAGGTCCAGGCTCTTGGGCCCGGCAGCACTCGGAGACGAAAACAACAGGGCGATCACAGCAAGTTTTATGCGCATGGCTCCTCAAGCATCGCTACTGTTGCCATAGACGTGAGCAAATCAGGGACGTTATCAAGATGAGGCTGGAACGTTAATGCATCCTCGCGCCCAAGCGTTTACTATCGAACCCGAGCGCATGCCTCTCCTATGAGGAATGATCCAACGTTCCACCGCACAGGTTCCGTTGATTGCTTGGCCCAACGCTACAATACAGAAATCGCGGCGCCTAGCGCTATCGCCGCGCGGATTGGGGGAAAGATGCGGCGATCCATCCGCAAAATCTCTTGTGTTACAAACACTCTCTTCGTAATGCTCGTCTTCTCCACTAACGTGAATCCACAAACTTCCCCCGCCAACACCGATCCCTACCAATGGTTGGAGGACGTCAACGGAGCGCGATCGATGGCCTGGGTGAAGGCCGAAAACGAGCGCACCGCCAAAATCCTCGAGTCCGATCCGCACTACGCAACCTTGGAAGCCGCCGCGCTGAAGGTTCTGGAATCCCCCGAGAGGCTCGCGTTTCCGTCGCTCAATGGCAGCGACGTTTACAACACCTGGCAGGATGCGCAACACGTCCGCGGCATTCTGCGGCGCACCACGTTGTCCAGTTACCTCACTGCGCAGCCGCAGTGGCAAACGATTCTCGATTACGACGCGCTTGCCAAGCATGACAATCAGAGCTGGGTGCAGCATGGCCGCAACTGTCTCTATCCGGGCGACCAATTGTGTCTGGTCGGGCTCTCCGTCGGCGGCGAAGATGCGGACACCCTGCGCGAGTTCAATCTTAAGAGCGGCCAGTTCGTCGAGAACGGTTTCGTATTGCCCCGTTCGAAGCAGATGGTGACCTGGGTCGACAAAGATACGCTGCTGGTGGCGCGTGACTGGGGTTCGGGCACGATGACGGCCTCCGGCTACCCTTTTGTGATCAAGCGTTGGAAGCGCGGCCAACCGCTGGACCAGGCGGTCGAGGTCTTCCGCGGCGCCCCAACAGACGTGCTCGTGGAGCCGGCAACCTTACACGATGCCGACGGACATCAACTGACAGTCTTGATGCGCGGTGTAAACTTCTTCGAGCAAGAAATCTTCCTATCGACTCCGTCCGGGAACAAGCGCCTGGCCCTTCCTCGGAAATCGTCGATCAACGCCCTGATAAAGGGCCGCGTAGTGGTTACCATCAACGAGGATTGGAAGCCGGAATCCGGCCCGGCTTTTGTGCAAGGCTCGGTCGTTTCGCTCGATCTCGCTGCGATCGAAAAAGATCCGGCGCACCTGAAACCGGCACTGGTTTTTGCGCCCACCGCCACCGAGTTCCCGCAAGCCGTCGCCAGTACGCGCAATCACCTGCTCATCACCACGCTGGAAAATGTGCAGGGACGCATCTACTCCTGCACTCCTTCGTCCAATGGCGCTTGGACTCGCAAGAAGCTCGCGGCCCCGGATAATGTTGCAGTGAACATTCTGTCCACGAACTGGTCGGACGATCAGTTTTTCCTCTCCATAACCGGTTTTCTCACGCCATCCTCGCTGATGTTAGGTGATACTGCCGCCGGTACTCTTAAAACCGTGAAGTCTCTGCCGCCGCAGTTTGATGCTTCGCGAGACTTAGTCGAGCAACTTACTGCAACTTCAACTGACGGAACCAAAGTTCCCTATTTCGTCGTCCGTCGCAAAGATTTACGCTATGAAGGGTCTAACCCGACGCTCCTGTACGCCTATGGCGGCTTCCAAGTCTCCGAAACTCCCACTTACTCCGCCACCATCGGCAAGTTATGGCTGGAGCGTGGAGGCGTCTATGTCCTCGCGAATATCCGTGGCGGTGGTGAGTTCGGCCCTGCCTGGCATGACGCCGGCCTCAAAACTCATCGGCAGCGAATCTTCGACGACTTCGCCGCCGTCGGTCGCGATCTGATCGCGCGTAAAATCACCTCGCCGCGGCGATTGGGAATACAGGGCGGCTCGAACGGCGGTCTGCTGGTGGGCGTGGAGATGACGCAGCATCCGGAGTTATGGAACGCGGTGGTGATCCAGATTCCTTTGCTCGATATGCTCCGTTTCGAGCAGATCGCCGCGGGAGCATCTTGGACCGGCGAATACGGCTCCGTCTCCAACCCCGCCGAGCGCGCCTTCCTGGCGTCAATATCGCCCTACCATCAGCTGAAAGCCAACGTGAAATATCCGGAGCCGCTCATTACCACCACCACGAAAGACGACCGCGTCGGTCCCGTGCACGCGCGCAAATTCGCCGCCCGTCTGGAGGAGATGCACAAACCGTTCCTGTACCAGGAAATCACCGAAGGCGGCCACAGCAACGGCGCCGATTTGAAGCAGCAGGCGGGCACGTTGGCGCTGCTCTATACGTATCTGACGCGTAAACTCATGGATTGACCGCCCCGACATGAAATGGTCTGCCGCAAGGTTGTGCAAATCATATACAATGGCGAAAACCCATGCGATCGATTCCATTTCTCCCCGCAGCTGTTCTCGCGGCTGCGTCGGTGATTTTCGCCCAGACCGAACCCGCGTCCCAGCAGCCCCTTGCCACTCCGCCCAATGAGACCATCAAGACTCTGGTCAGCCGCCTCGACCTTCAGAAGTACAAGGCCACAATTCGCGGCCTCACCAGATTTGGAGACCGTCGCGAAGGCACAGATCGCAATCGCCAGGCCATCGATTGGATCGAAGAGCAACTGAAAAGCTATGGCTGCAGCAACACCGAGCGTCTGCACTACACCTACCAACCGGCAGCGCGCGGCGCCCGTAACGGCGGCGCAGCCGGAGCGAGTGGCAGCACCGGCGCAAGCGGTGGGCGTGGCGGTCGAGGCGGTCGAGGCGGCGGACGCGGCGTCCCAGGTGGCGCCGTGCTGCGTGGCGAGCGCGGCCCCGTCGGCGTGAACAACGATCCCGATCTGCAGCCCGATACACGCCTCCGCGAACTCAACCGGCAGCCGTCCACGCCCGGTCCGCGCGAAGAGGTTTACTGCACCAAAGTCGGTTCCACGCACCCCGAAGAAATGTACATCATCGGCGCCCACATGGACGGCATCGGCTGGGGCGAAGCCGCCAATGACGATGGTTCCGGCACTGCGCTCATCATGGAAGTCGCCCGCGTCCTCAGCAGCCCCGACGTCGTCACGGATCGCTCCATCCGCTTTGCCCTCTGGAACAATGAAGAGACCGGCACCAACGGCGCGCGTGCTTACGTCGAACAGCGCAAGGATCTGCAGGGCAAAGAAGATCCAGCCGGCTCAGGCAAGTATCCCGAACCCAAGTGGCTCGGCATGATCCAGCACGACATGATGATGTTCGACCACGGCATGCCGCGGAAAGACGGCACTATCAGCGACCAGCAGCGTCCTGAAGCCGACGTGAACGTCGAATTCCAATCGCGCTCAAAGTTCGCCGCACAGGCCGCCGAGCTCGCGTGGGCCTTCCACGAAGCCAACGAAAAGTACGCTACCGACTATCCGGCCTCGGTCGGCAATCACATGACGAATACCGACTCCGGGCCGTTCATGGACGTCGTGCCCGCCATCAGCTTGCGCGAACTGGAACGCGGCTCGCAGATCGGCGCCGGCTGGGATCCGACGCACCATCAGCCCTTCGACGTCTACTCGCACTATTCTGATGGCGATTTTCGTCTCGGCTTGAACGCCGCGCAGACCACGCTCGGCGCGGTTTCCACATTGGCGGGCGCGAAGCTGAAGTAAGCGAAGCGAGGCCGGCAATAAACTTGCCGGCCTATCAGTGCCTCATCGAGGTGGTCTCAGAAGACGCGTTGTCGCCATTGGTTGGCGGCCGAGTGCCCTCAAGCGCCCGTTCCAGACGGACCGTACGCTCCGCCAGAAGGCTGCGTGTTTCGACGAGCTCCGCTGTCCGCTCCTGTAACTCGCGGGAAACTCTCTCGAGTTCCACCGTTCTTTCCTCGAGTAACGAGGTCGTATCTTCGAGGACCGTAGTCCGAGCCGTTAGTTCCTTCCGCGCGTTGTCAAGCTCCGCGTCCAAATGAACCGTACGCTCCGCGAGCAGGCCGCGTGTTTCGACGAGCTCCGCTGTCCGCTCCTGTAACTCGCGGGAAAGTTTGTCCAGTTCCGCCGTTCGTTCCTCGAGCAACAAGGTCATATTTTCGAGGACCGTGGTCCGCGCCAGTAATTCCTCCCGCGAGTCATCCAGGTCCGCGTCCAGGCAAAACGTACGCTCCGCAAGAAGGCCGCGTGTTTCGACCAGCTCCATTGTTCGTTCCTGTAGCTCCCGGGAAACTCTCTCCAGTTCCGCCGTTCTTTGTTCGAGCAGAAAGATCGTATTTTCGAGTACCGTAGTTCGGGCCGCCAATTCCTGCCGTGCCGCATTCACAGCCGCCTCGATCGGCGGCCGCATTAGCGCGCGCCATTCTTCCGTTCCAAAAACAGGGGGAAGCTCCTGACGCAGGCTGTCGTAGTCGTATCCCAGCGCCTGTACTACTTCGGGTCCAATAGCTTGCAGATATCCGTGCGCCCAGCGCGCCCATTCCGGAGCGTCTTTTAATACTTGTCGCCAGCGGTTCGCGCGCTCCGCTGCCGGCGCCTTCTCCCGATAAACCGTACCTTGGTCGCCATATTGCCATCGAGCCTTCGCTCCATCGGCCTCTCCATAGGCAACCATCTCCGGATGAAATGCGACCCCGAGAGACTCGCAGAGCCGGCGAAGCGTTGGCTCCGGCTCCGTCACCAGTTCTTCATAACGAACCACAGCCGCATCCACCTTCGGGTCACGCATAGCGCGGACTATCGCTTCCGGCGCCGTCATCAAATCATTGCGTTGATAACTTAGTTCGATTGTCGGATTGCTCTCACACCAGGTTTTAAGGATGGAAACCAGCACTGCAAGCGGGTTTCGCAGCAGCAGCACGATCTTTGCTCGGGGAAATACCTGACGAAGCTCCCGAATAATAAAGTAATATCGCGGCGTCTTGTCCAGAAGAATACGCTTGTTCGATTGCTCCAGCGCCAGACTATACAGATAAGTCAGCATTCGCCGTACCCCTTCGCGATACGCCGCTTCGCCATCGGGGATACCCCGTAGAAACCCGCCGACAGCCGTCTTAGCCGGCAACAAATCAAAGCTCGTTTCCAGCCCCTCCGCTAGCGCGTACAGCGGATGCAGTGCAATCCAAGGCTCCGAAACAGTATGGATCTCCGGATGGGCGCCTAAAATCCGCTGCAGCATCGTAGAGCCAGCGCGAGGCTGTGAAACTAAGAAGACGAGATTTTCACCGAAGGACTCGACTCTGTAGGCCAAATCCGATATTAGCATTAGTTCCCGTCAAGGGACCATTTACTCGCCACCATGTAAGTGGTTCTGCGAGTGATGCTCAGGGTAGCGGACGGCCTCTTATACAATTATGATAAGTCATACTACGTGATGTCTAAGTCAGAATCGTTACCTCGGCAAAACTGCTTAAGATAGGTGCGGCGCCTGTTTGCATCGGTGGCTTAGTTGTAATAAGGCCAAACAAGTCAGAACTCCCGCCTTACTGATCGTCACCAGGCGGCCGTGCGGAAGAGTTCCTCGCGGCTGATCACGCGGCCCGCGGACCGCAGGGAACAAACCCTGTAGTTCAATTTTGCCGCAGTGAATCGACGTAGGCGCCCTCTTCGCGTGTGCGCACGCCATCGAGAGTCACATTCGCCAGCCTCGCGGACGTTTCCTGGCTGGTCGGCGCGCAAGGGGCCCAGCTCGGTCCCCAGCAGAAACACTCGCACCCCGGCGATCAGCTCGATAAGTCGAGCGGTTTGCCAAGGTAATCGTCAGCGCCGGTCTCGGGACCAACCACACGGTCGACGGACTCGCCGCGCGCTGTGAGCCAGCACCGGAACCTGCAGGTTGCGTGCAGGCGACATAGAACCTCGAGACCGCTCATCCGGGAGGATCACGTCAACATTGCCAGGAGGATTGCACGAGTGAGCTCGCTCCAGCCCGGACTCGCCGCCGTGTCGCGCTTCGATGTGGAAGCCTTCCGGCTCGCCTCCTCGCACTCGCCGTGCAGGTTCAGCATCACCAGCCCGTAAGGCGCGACACCGGCTCGTGCCTTCTGGCTTCCACTCCTCTCCTGAAAATCCCCCTAATCGACTGATCTTTAGGCATGGCCCGAAAAGTTTCGTGCCTCGTTGTCCGCCAGAGGCGGGTGGGGAACTGACTTCTGGCCGCTGAATCGATTTTCTTCGCGAATTCGAGTCAGTATACTAGGGTGAAGAGCCTTGAGAGACGCGAGCGGTCTTTCAGCACCACCACTAACCGCGCGCATACTGGTTCCAGCTGAGTTTCCAAATGTTGCTCATCAGGCTCGCTCCAACGTCGATTGCTTTATTTCCGGAGCCTCTGATTGTGAAATCTGAGTTACCACCGCCGGTCCAACAGAGAGCTCTATCTGCCGGTGTCTTGCCGCACAGACTTTGTGCCGGCACGCATGCTAGATGAAGAGTTTGAAGAAAATCAGCCAGCGCACGGAGTTCCAAGTCTATCCGCCACGTCGTGCCACCAGGCCGTGGGGCGTAATTGCCTTGTCCTGCATGGCGCTGTTTACGGTCATTTTATATTTGTATTGGCCGGCTCTCAATGGGCATTTCATATTCGATGACACGGCATTTCCTTTCTGTACGCCCGTTCGCCACTCCCCGCTAGCCAAATGGATCTCTACAGTAGGCGTACGCCCGGTACTCGTGGTGTCTTATTGGCTCAATTACCACTTCTGGGGCGAGAGTCCATTCAGTTTCCACTTTGCGAATGTGGTGATTCATTTCGTCAATTCGGCGCTCGTCTTTCTGGTCCTCCGGCGGTTGTTGCAGAAGGCCGGTTGGGCCGGCCGCAAGCCACAACTCGCCTCCGCGGTCGGGGCGCTTATTTTCGCCATTCATCCGCTCCAAACAGAATCGGTCAGTTACGTTGCAGGTCGATCGGAGAGCCTGGCTTCGTTTTTTCTCCTGCTCGCGTACGCCATCTTTTTATATCGGCGTCAGGAGGCGATCTCCTGGGGCGAGTCGCTGCTTGTTCTGGCATTGTTCGCAATGGGCGTTAAAACCAAAGAGAACGCCGTCAGCCTGGCGCCGGTTTTGCTTCTCACCGACCTCTTCTGGCCCGTCGCGTTCTCGCTTCGCGGCGTCAAACGCAACTGGCGGCTCTATGGCTTGATGATCCCAGGCGTTGCCGTAGCGGGCGTGCTCGTGTTCCGTATGCTTGCCGCGGCACACAGCGCCGGCTTCTCGGCGGCGTCGTTCAAGTGGTATCAATACGCCTTCACCGAAGCGCGCGCAATATTCGCTTACATCCGGATGGCAATCTGGCCGGCCGGTCTTTCGCTCGATCACGATTTCGCCACGTCGCACACCATCTGGGAAAACGGCGCCCTCTGGTGGATACTTCTGTT
>DATAUH010000508.1:0-33647 GCA_036268375.1 Bryobacteraceae bacterium
CGCCGCGCGATATAGTTTGATACAACAACAAAGATGCACAGGTACGCCACTCTGCCCCGCTTGCTTGCCGCCGCGCTCCTCTTCACCCCTATTGGCCGCGCGCAGACGCCGGTCTATCAAAATCCTTCCGCCGCCGTCGACGCCCGCGTCAAGGATTTGATCGCCCGCATGACGCTGGAGGAGAAAGTCTCCCAACTCATGAACGATTCGGCCGCCATTCCGCGCCTCGGCGTCCCCGCATACAACTGGTGGAACGAATGTCTGCACGGCGTTGCGCGAGCGGGCCGCGCCACCGTTTTCCCGGAGACTATCGGCTTGGCAGCCACATGGGACAAGGACCTGATCTTCCGCGTCGCCACCGCGATTTCGGATGAGGCGCGCGCCAAAAACAACGAATTTGTGCGCGGGGGCAAGCGCAACATCTATCAGGGCCTGACATTCTGGACACCCAACATCAACATCTTTCGCGATCCGCGCTGGGGCCGCGGCATGGAAACATACGGCGAAGATCCGTACCTCACCGCGCGCATGGCGGTGCAGTTCATCAAAGGCTTGCAAGGCGATGACCCCAAATACTTCAAGACCATCGCGACTGCAAAACACTATGCCGTCCACAGCGGCCCCGAATCTGAACGCCACACCTTCGACGCCGTAATTGACAATGACGACCTGCGCGACACCTACCTGCCCCAGTTTGAGGCCGCGGTGCGCGAAGGCAACGCGCAATCGGTAATGTGCGCCTACAATAGCGTCGATGGCGCGCCTGCCTGCGCCAACGCGCCCCTGCTCGAAACCATTTTGCGCAAGCAATGGGGCTTCTCGGGATACGTGGTGTCCGATTGCGGCGCCATTGGCGATATCTACCTGCATCACAAATACGCGCCCACCGCCGAACTTGGCGTCGCCCAAGCGCTCAAAGCTGGAACCGATCTCAACTGCGGCGTCGAATACGAAGCAATCCTGCCCGCCGTCAAACAGGGCGTCATCAAACAGTCGGAAATCGACCAAGCCCTCACGCGTCTGTTCACGGCGCGCTTTCGTTTGGGCATGTTCGACCCGCCCTCGATGGTGAAGTACGCGCAAATTCCCGCGACAGTCAACGACAGCCCCGTGCACCGCCAGTTGGCTCTCGAAACCGCGCGCAAATCGATCGTGCTGCTCAAGAATGAAAATCATGCGCTGCCCCTCTCGAAGTCGTTGAAGACGATTGCCGTGATCGGCCCGGATGCGGATGATCTCGATGCGCTCACTGGCAATTACAACGGCGATCCGACCGAGCCCATAACGCCGCTGGCAGGCATTCGCCGCAAATTACCCAACGCGCGCGTCATATACGCTCGTGGCAGCGACCTCGCCGCCAACATGCCCTCCTTTGAGACCATTCCATCCTCCGCGCTGTTCACTACAAACACCGCGCAACGGCGCAACGGCCTCACCGGCGAGTATTACGGCGCCGCCAACTTCGATGGCAAACTGCACCGCCCGCGTGAGCTTACATACCCAAACTCGGGACAGATGGTGGGCCAGGTTCCGCAAAATCCCAAACCGCTTTTCACGCGCGTCGATCCGCAGATCGACTTTCACTGGTTCGATGGCGCGCCACGCGCGGGCATGAACGACGATGATTTCGGCGTTCGTTGGACCGGCTATCTGCAAGCCCCGGTCAGCGGAACTTATCAGGTTGGCGCCATCGGCTTAAACGCGTTCGAGTTGTATCTGGATGGCAAGCGCATCGTCGACTTCAACAACATTCACGAGCACTCCTACCGCTACGAACAGGTCGACCTGCAAGCCGGGAAACTCTACGCGATTCGCCTCGATTATCACGAGTTCCTCAACGACGCCGATATCGCCCTGGTGTGGTCCAGGCCCGTGAATTCGTCTGCGCGTTGGCAGGAAACGGAAGCCGCAGTGAAAGCGGCGGACCATGTGGTCCTGGTGCTGGGCCTTTCTCCCCGCCTCGAAGGCGAAGAGATGAAGGTGCCCGTCGAGGGCTTCTCCGGCGGCGACCGCGTCTCGCTCGACATCCCACGCGCGCAGGAAGATCTGATGGAGCGCGTCGCCGCACTCGGCAAGCCCACAACGCTCGTTCTGATGAACGGCAGCGCGATCTCCGTCAATTGGGCGCGCGAGCACATGCCCGCGATCGTCGAAGCCTGGTATCCCGGTGAGGAAGGCGGCGCCGCGATCGCGGATGTGCTGTTTGGCGACTACAACCCCGCCGGACGTCTTCCCGTGACCTTCTACAAATCCGCCAGCCAGCTACCCGCGTTCACCGATTACCACATGAAAGGCCGCACCTATCGCTATTTCGACGGCGACCCGCTCTTTTCCTTCGGGTTCGGCTTGAGCTACACCACCTTCGCGTACCGCAGCCTGCGGACGCTGGCGCAAGCCAATGCGGGCGACCCCGTCACCGTGACGGTTGAAGTCGAAAATACCGGCAAAATGGCAGGCGAGGAGGTGGTGCAACTTTATTTGAAGCCGCCTGCGCGTCCGGGCGCCCCGTTGCGCTCACTTGAAGGCTTCGAGCGCGTGGCGCTGCGTCCCGCCGAACGCAAGACCCTCACTTTTCATTTGGCGCCGCGCCAGTTCTCTACGCCGGGCGCAAACGGCAAGCGGGCCGTTGACCCGGGCAACTTCACGGTGACGGTTGGCAGCGCCACTACGGCGATTCGCTTCAATGGACCGGCGCGCGAAGTCAATTGATCCCTGCGCCTGCATGGCTATGTGAACCACTTTCGCTAGGCCGCGCATGCGCCCTCGCCCGCGCCTTCCGTGCGCCCTGAGCCTGAGCTAAACTACACTCACAGCAGGGCCACTATCGTCATTTGCTTCGATCTATCCAGCCGGAAAGCGCGTTGATTTTCGTGGTGCGGCGCTTGCTTTGGACCGCCCTCTGCGCCGGCGCGTTGGTAATCGCGATGCGCGCCGTCGCGGGACCGTTCCACTTCGGTCTATCCGCTGGATCCCCGATTCCCGCAGAATGCGTCTTCGCCCTTTCCAGCGCCGGCCTGTTGGCATGCGCATCGTTTGAAAAGGACCCATCGCCGCCGCTCAATCAATCACGCTTCTGGCTTCCGTTTGTCGCTCTTGCGCTTGCCGCCATCGCGGCCTACGCCTGGACCGTCCGTTTTCCGTTTCTCGCCGACGATTACGACCACATCCCGCATGCCATCCGCGCCACGCCCGCCTATCTCACGGAACTCTTCACTCGCCCCGCCGCCGACCGCTTCTTCCGGCCGGCCGTCTTTTTGCTCTACGCCGTCGAAGCCCGCATCGCCGGTTATGCGCGCGTTCCATGGCACGCCCTATCGATCGCGCTACATCTCGGCGTGTCCCTCCTGGTCTACCTCTTGCTGCGTCAACGCCGTTTTGGCTTGATGCCCGCGCTCGCCGCGGCGCTGCTGTTTCTCCTGCACGGCTCGCGTCCCGAAGCCGTCACCTGGATCGCCGCTCAGTTCGATCTCTGGGCCGCGCTTTTCTTCCTGCTCGCGCTGCTGGCATTCCTCAAAGGATGGCGCTGGCTCTCGCTCGTCCCGCTGCTGTTCGCGCTGCTCTCGAAAGAGTCGGCGTACGTTTATCCGCTGATTCTGGTCTTTACGCTCTGGATCGACCGCGTTCCCACAACCCGCTGGTTTCGCGAGGCCGGCCCGGCTATTCTTCTGACCGCGCTGGTGTTTCTCTACCGATGGCTGCTGCTCGGCGGCATTGGAGGCTATCGTGATATCGGCACCGGCCGCCCGTACATCCTCACCTTCGACATCCTGCGCACCGGCAAAGCTCTCACGGCGCGCTTCGGGGCCGCTCTGGAGTTCCCGATCAACTGGACTCACCCGCTTGAATGGTGGCTCATCGCGACGCTCTTCGCAGCCATGGCCGCGGGAGCGGTTTTGGCCGTAGCGCATGCCAACCGCCGCAAGATCGCCTTTGGCATCGGCTTCCTTCTGTTAGCCGCGCTGCCCGTTCACGAGTTCCTGTTGATTGACGCCAATCTCGAAAAGTCGCGCGTGCTCTATCTGCCCTCTGTTGGCTTCGCGTTAATCTTCGCGGCCGCCCTCGAAGCCGCCCGCCCACGCGTCGCCGTTATCGCCGCAAGCGCCATTCTACTTTTCCAATTCGCGGCGCTCGAGCACAACCTGAAGATCTGGCGATATGTGAGTCAACTTGCGCAACGCACCTGCGCCAATGCCGCCGCGCTACCCACTCCGGCAGCTCTTTCCGATATCTCGAACACTATTGACGGCGTCTACTTTCTGCACACGGGTCTGCGGGGGTGCATCGAGCGCGCCTCTGGCCGTCCACGGCCCGATATCGTCATCGCTGCGCAGCCAGCCCCGCCGGATCAACTCCGTTGGGACGATCAGTCGCGTAGCTACCAACCCCCACGCTAAATCTTCGCCTTCGGATATCGCTTGCGCATCCACTGCACAAAGTGCGTAGGCGCCGCCATCGTCGATAACCGGCTCTGCCGCACCAGCGACCAATCATCGAACAGTTTTGATTGCTTGATCTCCGCCAGCGTAGTCGGCGGGTCCAACTTGGCCGCGAATTCCAAATCCACCACCGCGGATTTCTCATTCTTCGCGTCATCGCGCGGCTCCGATTTCACCGTCGCCAGCCCAACGATGCTCGACACCCCGCCGCTGTGGTACATGAACACGTGGTCGCCTGGCTTCATCTCGCGAATTGCGCGTACTGCCTGCGGATTCTTCACGCCGTCCCACGTGGTGTGCTTGTCGCGCTCAAGGTCGTCGATCGAGTAAACGTCGGGTTCGCTCTTCGCAAGAAAATAGGCCATCGGCGTAAGTATAAGCTAGAAAAGTGCCGGAACTTCCCGATGTCGCCGTCTATATCGAAGCGCTTCGCGACCGGATTTTCGGTCGCAAATTAATCCACGCGCAGATTCGCGGACCATTCCTGCTTCGCTCTGTAGAACCGCCCGTTTCGTCCGCCGAAGGCCAGCGCGTAGTCGACATCCGCCGCCTCGGAAAACAAATTGCAATCGGATTTGAGAACGGCGTGTGGCTGGTCTTTCATCTAATGATCGCCGGACGCCTGCATTGGAAGACCGCCGCGAAAATCGGCGCCAAAAACCTGGCGACATTCGAATTTGAGAATGGTTTTTTACTTCTGACCGAAGCCGGTACGCAGCATCGGGCCGCAATTCGGATGGCGCGCGGCGAAGAGGGCTTGCGCGCACTCTCGGCCGGCGGCCTGGAACCGCTCGACGCCACCTACGATCAGTTCGCCGCGGTTCTGCGCGCCTCCAATCACACCTTGAAACGTGTGCTCACCGACCCCCACCTGTTCAGTGGCATTGGTAACGCCTACTCCGATGAGATTTTGCATCGCGCGCAGCTCTCGCCCATCGCCATGACCTTCAAATTGACGGATGAGCAATTGGCGCGACTCTATCAAGCCACCCGTGAATCGCTTATCGAGTGGACCAATCGATTGCGCGAAGAAGCGGGAAACAAATTTCCCGAAGGCGTAACGGCGTTTCGCGACGAAATGGCGGTCCACGGCCGCTATGGAAAGCCCTGCCCGCGCTGCGGCGCCAAGGTGCAGCGCATACGCTATGCGGCTAATGAAACGAATTACTGCCCGGCATGCCAAACCGGCGGGAAACTGCTTGCCGACCGCGGCCTTTCGCGGCTTCTGAAGGAAGATTGGCCGCGCACGCTTGAGGAAATGGAAGCGCTCAAACAGCGCTGAGCCTCAGAGTCTCTTCTCGCCCAGCATCGTGCGCAGTCGCTCGATTTCGCCCTTCAGCCTGCGCTGACGCGCCACCATCATCAGGACATAAATCGCCAAAATCACCCAGGCGGCGATCAGCCCATAGCTCAGGAACTCATAGTTCCGTTGCAGGCGCTGCATTTCAAACCGGATGTCTTCTACCGTCTGCGCAAGTAAGAAAGGGAGCATGAGTATTGTCCTAGTAGGCGTTCGCCATCCGGCGCAGCGATTCCAGTTCGCGCTGCGACTCCTCATCGCGCAAACGCACCAGCGTCATGGCCGCGCCCAAAAGCATCATGGCCAGCACGTTGAACCAGAAATACGGCGCCCAATCCGCCGGGAAGCTTCCGCCCGCCCAGAAGACCGGCTGCGGATGCTGCGTTCGCCACCACTTGATCGAGAAGATCACGATCGGTACGTCAATGAAGCAGAAGATTGAGAACACCGCCGCAAAGATCGCCCGCTGCGTAGGTTCCTCGATCGATTTGCGCAGCATCAGGTACGACGCGTAAAGCACCCAGCAGATCAACGCAGAGGTCAGGCGCGCGTCCCAAGTCCACCATATCCCCCAGGTCTCGCGGCCCCAAATCGATCCCGTCACCAGGTTCGCCGCCAGAAACGCCAGCCCAACCTCGGTGACCGCGACGGCAAGCGCATCGAACAGAAAATTGCGCGTGATCAGAAACAGCGCGCTCGCGATCATGGACACTCCGCACGCGGTAAGCGCCGTGAACGCTACCGGCACGTGGAAGAATATGATCTTAAAGACCGCCCCCTGCATCTTTTCATCAGGCAACCCAATGATGTGAAGCATGTCGTTGACTAACAACGCCGCGGCTATGATTCCCAAAACATAGACTGCTTTGTCTCGCATCGTTCCCTCGCTACCCCACCAGCACGAAATCCACCAGCGCCAGCGCCGCCACCGTATACACCGCGTCGAAGGCGATCAGCAGCTTCAGCCACGTCGCCATATCGCCGCCCAATCCGCCCCCTTGCACCAAAGTGGCGGTCAATCGCATCGCCCCCATCAGCGCCGGCGCGAGAATCGGGTACGTCATCATCGGCAGCATCACTTCGCGCAGCCGTATATTCACCGTCAGCGCGCTGAACATCGTGCCGATCACCGTCAGCGCCCACGCGCCCAGCGCAATTACCAGCAACAGCTGGGGCAGAAACGGCATCAGGTTCATCGAATAAAAAATGCCAAACACCGGGAGCGAAATCAGCTCCACAGCCAGTACCAGCGCGTAGTTCGCCAGCGCCTTTCCCAGGAACAGCGCCGCGCCCGGCGTAGGAGCCGCGACCAGCCCGTCCAGACAATCGTTCGGCAACTCGCGCGCGAAACTCCGGTTCAGCACCAGCGCGCCCGCGAACGCATACACAATCCAAAGCAGCCCGCCGGCCATCTCCTTCATGGTTTCGCTCTCCGGATCGAACGCGAAACTGAACAGCAGCAGCACCACCAGTGCAAAAGCGAACGACGCGTTCACCGCTTCCTTGGTGCGCAACTCCGCGCGGACGTCCTTGTGGGCGACCACCAGAACCTGCCGTAAAAACTCCATCACGCCTCGCCGTAGCGCGCATACACAAACCCGGGGTCCTCCAGCATTTCCGCGGTGCGCTCGCCCAGGAATCCGATCTTCCCGCGCACCAGGAGCGCCACATGCGTCGCAAGATCGAGCGCTTCACGCAATTGGTGGGTCGACATGACAACCGTCTTGCCGGCCCGCAGCGCATCGCGCAGCAGGTCCTGCAGCAGCGCAATCGCCCGATCGTCGAGCGCCGTGAATGGCTCGTCCAGCAACAGCACCTGCGGGTCGTGCAGGAACGCCCGCGCGACCGCCAGCCGCTGCCGCATCCCGCGAGAAAACTCGCGCACCAACCCATCGCGAACGCGATCCAGACCCGTACGTTCCAACCATGTCATAGCTGACTTACGCGGCTCCCGTAAGCCGTAGAGCCGCGCGTACAGCGTCAGATTCTCCATGGCGGAAAGTTCATCGTAGACGGAGATTCCATGCCCGATGAACCCCAACCGCCGCCGCGCCTCCAGATCGCGCGGCTCATTCCCCAAAATACGAATCTTGCCGCGCATCGGCCGCGAAAAACCGGCAATCGTGCGCAGCAGCGTGGTCTTCCCCGCTCCGTTACGCCCGATCAGGGCCAAACACGAACCTGCCGCAGCTTCCAGATGAATATCGCGTAGAGCCGGAAAGTCGCCATAGAATTTCCAAACGCCCTCCACCGCGACGGCGCTCATGAGCGTCCATGCGCCTCTTTGCGATACAACATCACAAAACCGAGCGCCAGAATCCCAAATGCCAAAGGCAGAATCAGCTTGGTCTGGGTGTAAATGCGTGGCAAAATCGGCGTGATCTGAGGGCCGGAGTCCTGCTCCTGCTGCGGCTGGGTCTCGCCCGGCGGCGCGATCTCCGCGCCAGTCAATTGAATATTGTAGGAGTTGCGGTCTAACGCGAAGATATGCGCCTGCGTGCGCGGCTCTACGCCCATATCCCGTACATTTTCGGCCTTGAGAGTAACTCCGCTCGGAACGATCAGATAAGTGTTCTCGTCCTGAGTTACTACCTTGCCCTCATACTGGTCGCCTGTCTTATAAGGAAACGCGTAAGTCAGGTCGAAACGCGTCTCGCCGGGCTTCACCGGAAAGTCCGCCTTATAAACGTTCGGCTGCCCGGCCTTCGAAGTCGCCGCCGCAATCGGCATGCCGCCTGGAGCCGTCCCATTCACCTGTAATTTCGAAGCGCCCGGCGGCAGATAAAACTTCAACGTGCCGTTCGCAGGGTCCGCCCACGTCGTCTTGCCTTCGTTCGCATAAATGAAGGTCTCGTTCACGGACATTTCACTGCCCGCCGGCTCAAACAAAATCATGTGCTTCGAGACTTTGGCGTTGCCTGCGTTCTTCGACGACTCGTACACATCCAGCGTCAAGTTCGTTCCTGGCGTTCCCGGCGGCAGCATGCGACTATACGTCACGCTGTTGTAGGCCGCGCGAATCAGCGTCGGGCCCTGCAGTGGCTCGGCGAAGGAGAATTTCCCGTCCGGTCCGGTTCTGGTCTCGCCCGCCGGCTGCAGACCGCCATCGCCGCCCATACGGGTCAACGTCACGGTTGCATTCGGCTGGGGCTGCCCGGTGGTCTGGTTGACCACGACGCCATTTACCTGCGCCGCCGCTTGGAATGCACAGAGAGCCAGCAGCAACTTACGCATTCGTCATCGCCTTTCCGCATTCCCCGCAAAACTTCAGGTCGCGCTCAAACTTAGCCCCGCAATGCGGGCATTCACGCGCAGTCTGCTTAACCTGCTCCGCCGCCGACGGCGCCGCTATCGGGGCGGGGCCTTTTGTTTCAAGCAAAGGCGCGCCCTTTGTCTCCGACCCCCCGATGCCTTTCAGCTTATCCATTTCCGCCAGAACCGCCGCCAGCTCTTTTTGTAAGTCGATCTTAGTGCTCTGGTAATCCTGGTCCGAAAGCTTACCTACTCTATATTCAAACTGTAAGTCGCGCAGGTTTTCGTAAATCGCCGCTTTGCGTTCTTCCAACCGCGCCGTCGGCGATGGCTTCTCCACCGGAGGAATATCCTGAGGCCGAACCCTCAGGACAAAAATGATAGCCGCGATCGCGAGCAGCGATGTGATCGAAATCGTCACCAGGTCACTCAAGGCTGGCGAGATCCTTCTCAATCTGATCCTTGTATTTCGCTAACGCCGGGTCGTCCAGTTCCATCGGCCCCATCTCGGCAAGCGGAGCCGGTTTTCGATACCGTTTGATGAACCACCAGATCAGAGCCAATCCGAAACCGACCGCCACATACGGAATCAACATTCCCACATAGCTCGGCGGCGCAAGATAGATCCCCGCCCCATATTCGCGAATGAAGGCATCGATTATCTGCGGGTCGCTCATCCCGATCGCCTGCATCTTGGCGATCTTCTCCTTGCCAGGCTTGGAGAATTCGCACTCCAGCATGCTGCAGCTTGCGACGGTATCCTTGCAACCGCATTGGCAGGCGAGTCTCGCGCCCACGCGGCGAGTATCCACGCTCGGCTTCTCGGCCGCCGTTTGCGCCCAGGTGATCGCGCTCGCGAACGCCAGCAGCGTGATCCACCAACTAGTTTTGAACCGGCGCATGTTTTCTGGCTACCCCAATTACTTCAGTTCTTGCGTACTGCATCTTGACTTTGCTGGGCGTCAGACAGATCAGCGTGCCGGCCACCAGCACCAGTCCGCCGATCCAAATCCAATCCACCAGCGGAAAGACGTAAGCCTGAATCACGGCGCGTTGATTGTCATCCGACATGCCGCCGAAATTGATATACAGATCTTCGTTCGGCCGCTGGCGCAAGCCCACTTCGCTCGTGCCCTCGCGGCTGGCCTTATAGAAGCGTTTTTCCGGCTCCAGGGTCGTGATCTGCTCGCCGCCCTTGTACACTGCAAGCGACGCCCGATGCCAGGCGTAGTTGTCGTTCTCGCCCTGCGTCATATTGACCATCTTCAGGTCATAACTGCCCACCCGCATCGTGCCGCCCGGCGCCAGTTCCTTCACATCGCTCTGATTGAACGCATGGCCCGTGAATCCGATGAACATCAGCACGATTCCCATGTGCACCAGATACCCGCCGTAGCGCCGCGTGTTGCGATGCGTCAACTCCACCGCCGCGCGCAGCAAATTCTGCCCGGTCTTGCCCGCAATCGCCCTCGACCCTTTGTAGAATTCGCCCAGCACCGTCAGCGCCACAAACAGACACAGCCCGAAGGAAGCCAGCGCATAGTAACTCCGCACTCCCGCCGCGAACAACGCGAGCGCGAGCGCCAAGCCCGCCAGTCCCGGCATCTGGAAATTGCGCCGCAGGCTTTCGAGCGACGTGCGCCGCCACGCAAACAGCGGCCCCACGCCCGTCAGGAACAGCAGAAACAGCCCGATCGGCACCATCAGCCGGTTGTACCAATCGAAATCGAGCGAAATCTTGTTGTTGGTAAAGTACTCGGAAATCTTCGGAAACAGCGTGCCCCAAAGCACCGCAAAGCAGCTCGCCAGCAGGATTAAGTTGTTAAACAGAAAGCTCGATTCGCGCGACACCACGCTCTCGAGCTGCGATTCGCTCTTCAGATAATCCAGCCGGTCCAAAATCAGCCAAACCACCGCGACAATCGCCACCGCCAGGAACGAAACGAAATATTTTCCGATCTCCGAACGCGCAAACGCGTGCACGGAGTCGACCAGGCCGCCGCGTGTAATCGACGTGCCGAAGATACAAAGCAGGAACGTCGACGAAATCAGCACGATGTTCCAAACCTTCATCATGCCTTTCTTTTCCTGCATCATCACCGAGTGCAAAAACGCCGTGCCGCTCAACCACGGCAGGAATGAAGCGTTCTCCACCGGATCCCAGGCCCAATAACCGCCCCAGCCAAGCACGTGATACGCCCATGCCGCGCCCAGCATGATGCCCACGCTCTGGAACAGCCACGTAACCAGCGTCCAGCGGCGAGTGGTGTGAATCCAGCCCTCGCTCGGCTGCTTCGTCAGCACCGAAGCGAACGCAAAGGCGAACGGCACCGTGAAGCCGACGTACCCCAAGTAAAGCATCGGCGGATGAATCGCCATTGCCGGATACTGCAGCAGCGGGCTCAACCCATTGCCGTCCGGAACCGTCGTGATCAACTTATCCACGGCGAGCATCTTGAACGCGTTCGCCACAAAGTTGTTCATCAACAGGAAGAACGTCTGCACGGTCGCCAGCACCGTCACCACATACGGCATCATGTCGCGATGCTTGCCCGATGTCGTGAACACCACAACCGCCGCGTACGTCGAAAGCAGCCAACTCCAGAACAGCAGCGATCCTTCCTGCCCGCCCCACCAGGCGGCAAACTTGTACAGGAACGGCATCGCGCGGTTCGAATGCTCCGCCACGTACGCATAATGGAAATCGCTGGTCAGCAGAGCGCGCACCAAAATAGCCGAGGCCAGCGTCATCAGCACCCAAACCGCGTAAACCGCCCGCGACCCGCTGATCACCAGAAAAGGTCTTCGCCGCGTGCGCCCCACCGCCGACGCCACCGCCGCATAGATCGCCATACAGAACGCCATCAAGATGGCGATCGCGCCAAGATTTTCCATTTGTTACCTTTCGATTCGTCGACTGCTGGTGGCCGGCCGGAGCCCAATACTAAATCGAGCTCTTGCCGGTGGGCGCCGTTCCCGGCACCTTTGCTTCATATTTAGACGCGCACTTAGCCTGAATCTGCGCGGCGCGAAATACCCCATCGGGATCGAGCTTGCCATCCGCCAACGCCTGCGCGCCGTCCCGGAACGAATCCGGCAGCGGGTCCGAACCCGTGTAGGCCACATTCAGCTTCAAATTGTCCTGCTTTAGAACGAAATGAACTTCGTGGCCGGCGCGCTGTATGGAGCCGCTTTCGATGTCCCCGCCCACGCGCACGCGCTTGCCGAAGCCGTCGTGGCCCATCTTGCCCAGCTCGGCGATCGATTTGTAATAGGTCTGGTTCCCGCTCATGCCGCTGGCCGCAAGCCACACCACCGTCGCAACTACGACGGCGGCAAGCGCCACGAATTTGCCGTATTTTTTCATATCCGCTCTATTTTGTAGTATAACGCTCGATCCCAACCGGGTATGCGTAGTAGACGCGATAGCTGCCGGATTTCTTCCCGCTATTCGAGTGCGTGCTGCTGGTAATACGCCATCCAGCCCTGCGCCCGCGTCTTGTCGCCCAGTTGCTGATAAAGTTCAGCCAAACCGCGCGCGCACTTGCCGTGATACGGGTCATGCGCGATGTAGTTCTGGCACTCGGCCTCCAACGCATTGATCGCGTAACTGTTGTCTAGCGGCGTGATGCCCGGCGGCACATCCTTCATAAAGATGGTCGCGGTGTTGTCCCAATACACCAGATGCCATTCCACCGGCCGCGAAAGCCCGAGTACGGCCACCAGACGGAACGGCTCCCCGCCCGTATACTCGAACCCGTCCAGCACCAGCGTGTTGATGTGGTATTGATCCAGAAGCTTTCTAGGATCGCTTCCCGAAACGTTGTAAACAATCTTCGTAAAATCGTCGAACACGTTGTCGCTCAGCGCCCGTCCGTCGATGAATACCTTCTCCTGCGGCCAAAGCCGCCACATCAGGAACCCGCCGTCCACATAGGAGTTCAGCATCGGCGACGTAACGTGGTGATCCACCAAAAATTTCGCCGCGCCCCACGGATACTTCCACTGCGCAGCGCGAAACTGCAGCCCGGACCCCTGCGCCACAGCAGTTCCCACGCCTAAGAGCAACAACCCTCCCGCGGCGAACTGCCCGATCGGCGGCAACACTCGCTTCCATGGAAAATATGTTGCGATCAGAAACGGCGCCACGATGGCAAAGATCATCACATTCCGCACCGCGTAAATCGCAGCGGCGCTCAGGCCAAGAAAGAACAGCCAATCGGTAAAGCGCACCACTCGCGAACGCATCAGCATGACGACCGCGCCGCCCCACAGAAGCACTGTGAATGGCTCCAATTGCCAGAACGCGGTGTGCTGCCACTCCCAGAGGCGTACCTGCAACCTGCTTTGCCGATACAACATCGTCATTCGCAGCGGGTCCAGGAAATTAGGATTCAGCGTGGAGACTGCCGCCGACACCGCCGACACCAGAAAGAGCTTTCGATCCTCCGTAGTCAGCCGTGAGCCGCGAAACAAAATCGGCTCCGCACAATAGACGCCCAGAACCGCCCAGCCCAAAATAAAGCCGCCGTGGAGATTCGCCCAGACCAGAAACAGCGGTGGAAGCACCCACATCCACCGCCGATATTCCAGGATCAAAAATGTCACGCCAACAAATAAGAACGTAAAAAGGAATGGCCGGTCGGAAACATACCGCACCGCCACCGATGCCGTAGCCACCGCCGCGGCGATACTCCAATAGAAACTTTGCGTGCGGTGGTACGCCACCAGGCCCGTGCACGCGCAAACTCCCATCAACAGCAGTGCTCGCAGCAGAATCAGTCCCGTAAAACCACCTGCCGCGTACGTCAGGTAAAAAATCACTTCCGAAAGCCACTCGTGCGTCAGGTTAAAGTGCCGCACCGTGGGCTCGTCGGGGTAAGCCGCGCCCGCTCCTGCCGTTGTGAAAGCAAACGGATCCGGTACGGGCAGATGATGAGTTTGCGTGATGTACTGGCCGCTCTTCAGCAGCCACCACGTATCGCTGTCGGCAACCTCTGGTGAAAACCAGATAAACATCAACGCAACAGCCAACAGCAGAACAGCGGGCTTGAACCACTCCGGAACCACCAGCGGCGGCGCAGCCGGAACCGGAGCAACCTGCGCGGCTGCGGGAGCGGCTTTCGCCGTGCGATTCGCGGAACGCTGGGCCATAGGAAATTAGATTTTAACAGCGGCCCGTTCGGCTATGTCCTTACGCGCCTAGCCGGTCTTCCGCATCGAATACTTCGTCAGCAGGTCCAGCAATCCGCGCGCAGCATTCGGCGGCGGCGCCCCACTATTCAGAATCTCCTTGTTGCTCCAGCGCTTCCCGTACATCGCTTCGTTTTGATCCATGTCGCTACGCAGGCTGGCGCCATCCAGGGATGCGCCAATGAACGCTCCGCGCGAGCGCGACCACGAAAGAATCTCCGCGGTCATGGTTGCGTCCGTCTGCGCCGTCGCATTTCGGCCCACTGGGCCCGCCGCCGCCGTCGCATCCGCGCCAATCGTAAACTTGTTCTCCGTCATACGCCGCATTCCGCGCTCGTTCATCACCAGCAAAATCACATCCGACGACGACACGCCGATCTGAAGTCCAAAGCTTCCACCTTCTATCGCGACCGCAGCCGGCGGTCCCCACCCAAGCCCGTCTGCGCCACGGCACACCGCAAATCCGCGTCCATATTTCGCGCCCACCAAAAAGGCGCCTTTCTTCAATCCCGGAACCAAGACAATGCAGGACGCTTTGTTTAACAGGTCCTGCGGGATCGATTTATCCGGCGCCGACATCACTTCCGAAAGCAGCGCTCGGGAATCTTCCAATCGATCCGCAAACTTCGATTCATCGTCCGCGACTGCTAAGGGCGCGAGTAAAGCAGCGGCGGCTAAAGGGAACAAAAACATTCGCATCTAGCTATACTAACAACCACTCTGTTAACACCTATTTATGCAGCGCCGCGCCGGAAGTGCTCCATCGCACCACAAGACCCCTCGCGAAATTGACACGCCCGCCGGTATTCCACACCATGAAACTTGGGCCGCGATGCGCCCAGACGCATGCGACTTCTGCTCACGCTGCTGCTCGCCACGGTCCCGTTATTCGCGCAACCCGCGACTAAACCCGATCCGCTCGGACGAGACAACCCGCGCTCCACCGTCACCAACTTTCTCGAAGCCTGTCAGGCTCGCGATTTCACACGCGCTGCTCAGTATCTGGACCTCAGCGCTATTCCGCAAAATCAGCGGGCCCAACGCGGCCCCGATCTCGCACGCAAACTCGAAGGCGCGCTCAACGACGATCCGCATTTCAGCGTCTTTCGCCTTAGTCGCGATCCGCTAGGCGATCAGTCCGACGATACCGACCCCAACCGCGAACACGTTGCCAACGCCACTGAAGCCGGCAAACCCATCACGCTCGATCTCGCCTACATCACGCCGCCACACGCCGCCGGCGCCATTTGGGTCTTTTCTGCCGACACCGTTCTCGTGCTGCCCCGCATCGCGGGTTCCTCTACGTCGTCCGCAATTGCGCGCAACCTGCCACCGTTCTTTTCCAATATTCAAATCCTCGAAACGCCGCTCTGGAAGTGGATTGCGCTCCTGCTCTGCGTCCTGGTTCTGATCTCCATCGCGAAACTGCTCGATCGCTTCATCTCCGGCATCTTACGCCTCACCGCCGGCGGTCTCCACCTCGATCGCCACATGGAGTGGATCCGCGCGGTCCTCGCGCCGGTTCGCGTTTTGATCTGCCTGCTCCTGTTCCGCATGTTCCTGGAGATCATCGGCCTCGCTGCCATCGCGCGCCTGTTCGTCGGGCGTATGGCCGGAGCGTTGTTCGTCTGCTCGTTCGCGTGGGGCTTGATGCGGCTTGTCGGCATCGGTCTGCGCCGCGTAGAGTCGCGAATGGATCAGGCTCGCCGCGCTTCCTCGCGCTCCGTCTTATATCTCGGACGCCGTACCATCAATGCCACAATCGGAATCCTCGCGGTTCTACTCATACTCAGCAACTGGGGCTACAACACCGCCACTCTCATAGCTGGTTTAGGAGTCGGCGGCATCGCCATCGCCCTGGCTGCCCAGCAAACCATAGCCAACATTTTTGGCGGCGTCTCCGTCATCGCCGACCATCCCGTTCGTATTGGCGAATACGGCAAATTTGGCGATCTCTTCGGCACGCTGGAAGACATTGGTCTTCGCTCCACCCGCATTCGTACGTTGTCTCGCACCGTTGTATCCGTTCCAAATTCGACCTTCGCCGGATACAACCTTGAAAACTATGCCTCTCGGGATAAGATCCTGTTCAATCCCACTCTCGCTTTGAAGCGAGGGGCAGGGGAACAAAGTATCTCTGCAGCCATTGAGGCCGTGCGCAAGTTACTTTCGGCACACAAAGATGTGGAATCGCCTCCCGCCCCGGTGCGAATAGTAGGTCTTACGGCCAGCGCCGTGAACATGGAGATCTTTTGTTACGTGCGGACCACTGATCTCGATCGTTTTTATACGATCCAGGGGCAGCTTTTACTCGCCATCGATCAAGCGCTGGCCGAAGCTAAGGTTGAACTGGCTTAGCTGTATTCATTCGATCAAACCTTCTTTTTAAACAGTCGCTACACGCACTCTTGGGCGGTGGATAGCCTTGTCGGCTGCGTTCTTTCGGTATGAAGCTGAATAAGGAGGTTCCACCCGCCATGAAATTAGAAACTCTTCACGACTTATATCTATCCGAGCTGAAAGATCTATATAGCGCGGAAGACCAGATACTCAAAGCGCTCCCGAAAGTCATCGAAAAGACCACTTCTCCCGAACTCCGCCAGGCTCTGCAGAACCATCTCGAAGAAACCCGCGGCCATGTCGGCCGCCTGGAGGAAGTGTTTGGCATGCACGGCGAGAAGCCGGAGAAACAGAAATGCAAGGGCATGCAGGGCGTTCTTTCCGAAGGCGATGAACTTATCGGATACGATGCGCCTCCAGAAGTTCGCGACGCCGCCATCATTACGGCTTGCCAACGCGTCGAGCACTATGAAATCGCGGTCTACGGCACCGTGCGCACATACGCCGAACAACTGGGGCACGAGCGCGCAGCCGCCGTATTGCAGGAAACTCTGGATGAAGAATACGCCGCCGATGAAAAACTGACGGACATCGCCAGCGGCCGCGTCAATATCGAAGCAACCAGGCACGCTTAATTCGTGTTTTCGCGCGCAGCCGGATCGGCTTGGCTGCGCGCTTCCTGTTGTCAATTCACCCCACCTGCATCCATCAGGAGACATATCTATGCCAAAGAACTTAGAAGGACGGCGCGTGGCCATATTGGTCACCAATGGATTCGAACAAGTAGAAATGACGGAACCTCGTAAGGCGCTGGAAGAGGCAGGCGCCAAAACTGACCTGATTTCGCCTGAAAGACAGGAAGTCCAGGGCATGAATCATGACGAAAAAGGCGCCAAGTTTAAAGTTGAAGTAACTCTCGACGCCGCATCGCCGTCTAATTACGACGCGCTCTTACTTCCCGGCGGCGTCGCCAATCCCGACCGGCTCCGAACTATTCCTGCCGCAATCAGATTTGCCCAAGCGTTTTTCACAGCCGGCAAACCTGTGGCGGCTATCTGTCATGGTCCGTGGCTGTTAGTGGAAGCTGGCGTGATCCAGCGCCGTACGCTAACTTCGTGGCCTTCCCTGCGTACAGATATTAAGAACGCCGGCGGGGAATGGGTCGATCGGGAGGTTGTGTCGGAGAACGGTCTGGTTACCAGCCGCAAACCGGATGATATCCCCGCGTTCAATCGCGAGTTCATTAAGATGCTGGCCGAGTCGCCGCATAAGTCGGCTGCTTCGGAACGTCGCCGCGAACCCGAACAAGTAAAACATGCATAACAACCTTATGCAATAACCAATTTCACTTACCTCGGGATGTCAGCAGTTGATTTACATACTGAGGTAAGTGAGTTGCAACTGTAGGGCAGGGGTTTAACCAACTATATGAAACTTTATTCATTTCTCGCATGCATAGCTTTGGCTTCACTAGGAGTCGCTAACGCTCAGGAAAACTCGCACGTCGCCTTCAGCGCCGGCGCTGGCTTTACAACGCCTCTCGGCCGCACTGGCAGTAACTTGGATTACGGCTGGAATGCCGGCGGTGGGATTGGCTGGAACTTCAATTCCCATGTAGGGGCGCTGATCGATTTGAACTATAACTCGATGGGCATTAATAGTGGAACGCTGAATAACATCGGCGTACCGGGCGGAAACATGCATATATTTGCAGCCACACTGGATCCCATTGTTCACATCACGCCGCATAGCCGCGCGGACCTATATGTCACCGGGGGCGGCGGTATTTATCATCAGACTACCGATTTCACGGCCCCCGGAGTAGGCACGGTGACCGGTTTCAATCCTTTTTTCGGCTTCTACTCTTACGGCGTTCCGACTACGCAGATCCTCTCTTCGTACACGGTGAACAAGCCGGGTATCGATGCCGGTATTGGCGTCGCGTTCGGGTCGAAATGGCATGGTAAGTTCTTTGCCGAAGCCAGATATAACCGTATCTTCACCGGCAACTACCACACCGACTACATACCGGTAACGTTCGGCTTCCGCTGGTAAACCAATCTTTAGGATGGGTGGGCGCGCAGCCCGCCCATCCTGTAATCACTTCAACCCTCCGCACTCATCCGCCCACTTTATCCCTGAATCAGATTACGTCGGCAAATGACTTGCGTAACTTATAGAACCACGCATATCCGAGTATCGCCACTGCCAAACCCAGTACCCACAGCTTCCACAAGGGCCCAAAATCCGGCGCCCTGCCAGCCAGGAATATGGCACGGTACCCCCGGACCAACGCGGTGATCGGATTTACCGCCATCCATGGCGCTCGCGCTCGCAAAGTATCCTCGGCGTAGCAAATCGGCGTCACGAAAAACCAGACCGTCAGGACGTAGCTGATAATCTGCCCCAAATCACGCACGAATACGCCCAGCGCCGCCAGAAACCAGCAGATCCCAGCCGTAAGTAGAACCTGCGGGATCACCAACAAAGGCAGCCAGGCGATCGTCGGCGGCAGTCCGCCGCGAAGCGCGCCCAGGAATATGCAATACAGGATTACCGCGAAGCACTCGGTCACCAATCCCGACGCCACCAGGTTCACCGGCAGCGTCTCCACCGCGAAAACCAGCTTCTTGACGAAGTTTCGATGCTCCAGCATCACCGTTGGCGCCCGGCCCACAGACTCGCTGAAGGCCAGCCACGGCAGCATGCCCGCCAAGAAATAGAGCGCAAAATCCGTGCGGCTCTGTTTGGGATCGCGCAACACCACTCCAAATACAAAGAAGTAAGTGCCCATCAACAGCAGCGGGTTAATTACCGTCCACAGCGATCCGCCGAAGGATCCGCGATAGCGGCCCAACACGTCCCGCCGCACCATCGTGCGAATCAGGCGCCAGTTACGCCACACCGTGAGTACGGGATAACTGAACGCCCGGCCGAACGACCTTGCTGTCACGGTCACGAGTATAACCAGCCGGGATAGCGCTCGCGCACCGCTCCCGTTTTGCGTCCCACGGCGTAAATGCCTTCGCCGCGCAGGCTCTTGTCGAGCATGTACCGGTCCAGCAGATGAATTACCCAGCCATATTCGGGGTGCGGCTCGTCGCGAAAATCGCCGGTATCGAGCAGCGTCACTTCGAAGCCCGAATTCTCCAGTAATTGATGGATTTCGCGTGGCGTGTATTCACGATTGTGCCGCGGATCCGCCTCGCCCTGCTCGTTCGGTTTGATATATGCGTGGAACAGCCCAGGATGAAAGCCTTGCAGGATTGCGGAAATCCCGCGATATGACGCGATATTCGGCGTAGTCAGCACCACGTGGCCGCCCGGCTTCAATATGCGGTTGATCTCCGACATCAAGTGCATCGGATCCTCGAACAGGTGCTCGATCAGTTCGCCGCAAATTACCGTGTCGAAGTGCGCGTCCTCATAAGGAAAGCGGTCCTTCTCCGCATCGAACAGATCGATCTCGCACGTGAACGGCTCACCAGTTGTTGAAACCACGCTTCGCGTGTCCGTGCGGCCCGCCTCGCCAAAATAGCAGCCGCGCACATCGCCGTAGCCCAGCTTTGTCTTCAGCGCCGGCGTAATCTGCAGATATGCGCCCATCTCCAGGATGCGCTGGTCCGCCGCACCTGCGGGCGTAATCTCGAGCGTCTTCGCCAGCCTCGTTTCGTGGGTGTTCAGATACCAGCTTTCCTGCTCATTGTGCGCCCAGGTGTGAAGGTATGGCTTGACCTCCTCCGCATCCACCGCGGGTTCGGACGTAGCCTCACTCACCGCCTGCACGAGGTCCTCGTTCCACTCCTCGCCCTTTGCCACTGCTGCGACGAAAGCAACATACTGCTTGGCCACTACCTTCCAGTTGCATTCGGTGGCAACGTACTCCTTCGCGCGCGCTCCCAAAGCGCGAGCCGCTTCGGGCCGCGAAACGAGCAGGTTCATGTATTCGAAGATTAGATCCTCTTCGCCCGCGCCCACCGGCACTTTGATACAAACGTCGTCAGGGAACTCCTGAAACGAGCCGATCTCGGAAACCATCACGGCCTTGCCCAGACCCAGCGAGCGCAGCAGTGTTCCCGAGCTCTCTCCCACCGTCGGAAACCGCAAGTTCAGCACGATGTCGCACGCCGCCAGATATCCGACAAAATCCTCAATCGGCGTAAACCCGATCACGCGTACATTGGATTCCAGGCCCATCGAGCGAATCATCGCTTCCACTGGAAATTCGGGATGCGCCTCGCCCACCAGAATCATCTTCGCCGCTGGCGAGACACGCACCAAACGCCGGAACGCGCGCAGCGATTCGGCAATGCGCTTGTACGGCTTCAGAAATCCGAAGATGCCGAACAGCGGAATCGTCTCATCCAGCCCCAGCTTGTGGCGGTACGCCATGCGATCGACAGGCGGAATCCACGCCCCGTGCGGGATCACCGCGACCGGGCCCTTGTACCCGGCGGCGCGCATCTCGTCGCGCATGTACCGGCTGTGCACAATCACGCCGCGCGCGCTTTCGAGCAGCCGACGCGTCATCCTCACGCCTTCGTAATCGGGACCAACCTCCAGCGCCCGGACCCGCAGCGCAAAATCGCGCGCAGCCGGGCCGCCGTTGAATTCGCACTCGGCTACGTAAGCATCCCAGTCTTTACGCCTTATCGTGAGATCCGTGATTAAGTGATGGAGGTTCGATTCGTGCATCACCACTACGCCCGGATGGCGCAGCGCCTCTTCATACACGAATTCGTGATGCGCGTTGTTGCCGACCTGGTAGATCGCGACGTCAACCTTCGAAGCATCGTAGGGCTGTTTGGCGCTCGAAACAATCTCGAGATCCACCAGCGGCTTCAGTGCCTCGATCAGCGCTTCCGAATAATCGGCAATGCCGCTACGCGCCGGCGGCAGCGGCGAAAGGAAGGCTACGCGCATCGCCGGCTCATTGCGACAGTTTCGCGGTGAGCGTTCCAGCAGGCGCGGGTATGCGAATCTCAACCGGCGTGCGCGCGGCGTCGCGCGCATAGAACACTTCAAAACTGAAGTCGGATTTCGGACCTTTCACGCTGATCACGAGATGATCGGTCACCGTGTGTTTATCCTTGACTATCAGATTCTGCGGCCCCAAATATTCCATCTTGGTCGAGTATGCGTTGCCGAAGAACACCTCTTGCGGATGCGGCACTCTTCCCTGCCCCAGCTCACGCCGTCCAAAATAGACGTACGTCAGCGCATCGCGCGCGCACGAAGGAATCGTGAACGTGGTCTCCCCACCCTCCGAGGGCAGCGTGGTGACGCGGTGAGCCTTACCCGTCTTCTCATCGAACGTCATCTTCTCGCGCGTCTTTTTGCTGCCGTTCGAAAGATCGCGAGAGAACTCCGTGGAGCACAGGTCGTTCGTGGCCGACCCGCGCAACGTGTCCGAAATCGCGAATCCAGGCACCGCCGCGTTCACCGTTGCTTCAAACGTCCAGCCTGCAGTCGAATGCGTCGCCGTGAACACGGCTTCGCCCAGACTCAAACCGCTGGTGTAATCGATGCTGTAGCGCAACGATTCGTTGGTGAACGGAAACCCTTGTTGCGCCTGGGCCGCCGAAACCAGAAGTAATGTAAACAGGAGCCCGCGAAGCCTCATCTTCACTTCGTAACCCGCGGCGCTACGCGCACCGACGCTGCCGCCGAGCGTGTTCCTTCGGCCACTTCGCGGTAAACCTCGATCGTCCTCTCCGCGCACTTCTGCCAACTGAAATGCGATGCGCGCTGTAGCCCCAGCCGCTCCATGCGCGCGCGCAATTCGCTGTCCAACAGCAGATCCGACATAGCACGCGCGATTTCATCTATGTCGTACGGATCGAACTGCAGCGCCGCGCCGTCCACCACCTCCGGCATCGCGGAAGTATGCGCGCAGATCACCGCTTTCCCACACGCCATCGCTTCGAGCGGCGGCAAACCGAAGCCTTCGTAAAACGAAGGAAACGCCAGCACGTCGCACGCATTGTAGAGTTGCAGCAAGTCGCTATCGGACACGAAGCCGAAGAATTGGATGCGGTCCGCCACGCCCGATTCCTTCGCCGCTTCATGCACGCGATGCGCGAACCACGTCTCCTTGCCCGCCAAAACCAGCCGGTGCGGCAACTGCGGGAAGGCGCGAACCATGCGCGCGAAAGCCTTGATGAGCCCAATCTGATTCTTGCGCGGCTGCAGATCGCCCACACACAACACAAACGGGCCGCCAACCTTCAGATTGTCGCGCACGTGCGCCGACGCCGCTTCGCGTGCAATCGGCCGAAACTGCGATGCCGCCGCATTCGGCGCCACCACAACTTTGTCCTCATCGATATCGCCGTACACTTTTAAAATCGAGCGCCGTGAAAATTCACTGCACGTCAGAATCTTGGCCGCGCTCCGCACCGTTCGGCCAACAGTCAGTCGAAGCTGCATCGCACGCGTGCGCGTGAAGTATTCCGGGTGCTCCAGGAAGCTCACATCATGGACGCTCACTACGACCGGAACCGGGCACCGCACCGGCGCCGTGTACTGCACATGCAACAGGTCAAGTCCGTCCTGCCGCACTTTACTGGCTAAATCCCAACCCAATCGCGCAAACGGATTCGCCGCCACGCGTCCGACGGAAATATTGCGGGGAATGGCTGCGGCAGCCTCGTCCGACGAGACGTAAGCGCGAAACTCACACCCATCCGGCTGCGAAGCGAATGCTTGCAACAAGCTGCGTATGAAAACTTCGTTTCCAGTCAGGCGTCGGCCGATGGCATGAGCATCAACGGCAATGCGCATTAACTGTCCTAGTATAGCGGACCAATCGGACTCCCCGCTGTGTCAAAACGCCAGCTTCCTCCATGCGTTTTCCCATGTAAACTCCTTTTCCAGCAACAACCTGCCCGCTGCAGCCAAGCGTTCTCTCAGTCCTCTGCACTCCAGTAACCGGCTCACTGCATCCGCAAACGCAACGGGTTCGTCCGCCAATAAAAGGTGCTCTCCATCGCGTACCGGAAGCCCCTCCGCGCCGATTCGCGTCGAAACCACCGGCGTCCCCGCCGACCATGCCTCCAAAATCTTCAACCGCGTTCCACTGCCCGCAAGCAGCGGCGCCACCGCTACCTCCGCCCGCGCCAGCTCAGCGACTGCATCTTCTACTTCTCCCGTGACTTCTACGCGCTCTTCGCCTTTGATAAAGCCGCTCACTGCATCCGGATTTTTCCCGACGAGCCGCCAAATCAGTCCCGGATGCGCGGCGCGCAACCGCGGCCAGATATCCCGCCCGAAAAAACGAACTGCCGAGCGGTTGGGGTGATACTCCATATTGCCCGAGAATACGATGCCATTACGGACCGACTCGTCCGGCGCGCTCCTTCGTGGAATCGCGTTCGGATAAACGTGTACGTTAGCGCACGGCGCGATCGCGCGGGCGGCCGCCGCATCGAAATTCGACGTGGCAAGCACCTGCGTAAATTGCGGCAGCCACTGCCTCTCGAATTTAAGCGACGCCTGTTCGAATACGCGATGCGCCAACGCGGGCGCATACGGTTCTGAAGCGGCGCAGCGCGCGTGCAGGCGCGATTCGATATTATGCAGATCCAGCACGGTCTTCCTGCATACGGGCGCGATCTGGTGCAGATACGCAGCGCACCACGAATGCTCAATCACACCGACCGCGTACTTTCGCCCGGCGACCGCACGCGCCATCTCGTTTTCGAATCCCGTGAAGCGATCGACCAATGGCGGCGTTCGCCGCAAAACGCGCGCGCCGTTTCGCAATGCGCGCGCCGCCACGCCGCGTCCGTTTGCAGGCAGTTCGATCACTGTCACTCGATGCACCAGACCCGGAGGTAAATCGTGATCAGGTTCAGGCGCGCCCGGTTGGCGAAACACCACTAAATCTACTTCGTGAGATTGCGCCAGATAGTTCAACAATGAAGCCGTGCGCAGCGCCCCGCCCCCGCGCATCGGATACGGCGTCTCGGGCGCGATCATCAGCGCCGCTCTAGTCAAGCTGAAACCGCTTTCGAAAGCGCTTTTGAGCTTCGCCGTACACCGCGTACGTCTCGCGCGCGCAGCGTTCCCACGTGAACTGCCGGGCGCGCGTTAGAGAGCGCTCCCGCCACTCGGGCGTACGGTGCGCGTTGCCCAGCACCTCTCGCATTGCGGTTGCGAGTTCCTCCGCTGAATCCGCGTAGATCGCCGCATCGCCCGCAACTTCCAGCACCGCGCGCGATGCGATCACAGGAGCCCCGCACTGCATTGCTTCGAGCACCGGCAAGCCGAAGCCCTCGTAGAGTGATGGATACACCAACGCCAGCGCGCCCGAATAAAGCGCGGGCAGTTCCCCATCCTCGACCTCACCCAACAACCGCAGGCCCGGCTCCTCCTCAATCGCCGGCGCATCCGCGCGTTTGCGTCCGGCGATCCACAACTCCACCGGTTGTGTCTTGCGCACCTCGCGCCATGCCGCAAGCAGCGCCGGCAGATTCTTGCGCGGCTCGATCGTGCCCACAAACAGAAAGTAGGGCGGATGAGGCGCGCTGGATTCGACAGGCGCAAACCACGGCGCCGCCGCTTCCGCAACGGCCACCACGCGCTCCGGCCGCATGCGAAACCTTTCCATTGCCTGCTTCCGCACCAACTCCGTCGGCGTAATCACCATGGTCGCCACGCTCATTTCGAGCAGTATGGGCGTACGCCGCCGCACACGTCCCGCATCGTGATGCCAGCGCTCATCCAGCCATGGTGAAACATCGTGCAGTGTGAGCACGCTCGGCCGCGCCGGAATGTAAGGCACCGAAAAATCGGGACCGTGGATTACATCCGCCGAAAGCCGGCTCAACTCGCGCGCCAAGCCCCAGAGCCACCAGCGCCGCTCCAGCCGGTTGCGCGGCCCTCCTCCGCGCCGCAAATTCGGCGGAGCGCCCGCGGGAATGCGGAACGGCTGATCGCTTGTCAGGTAAAATTCGTCGTCCGGAAAAACGCGCGCCAACGCCAGCGCCAGTTCCGATGTGTAACGCGCCAAGCCTCCGCTCGAGAGTGTCAGCGAAGCAGCTTCGATGGCCACCCTCATGCGAACTTGGACGCTATTGCGCCACGGTACGGTTGCCGTAGTTCCGTTCGTAATACGATCGGTACTCGCCGCTGCGTACGCGCGCAATCCAGGCCGCATTGGCGCGATACCACTCGATTGTTTCGGCCAAGCCTGCCTCAAACAAAGTGACGGGCTGCCAGCCGGTTTCGTGCATCAGCTTTTCACTTGAAAGCGCATACCGGCGGTCGTGTCCTGGGCGGTCCTTCACATATTCAATCAGGCTCTCAGGCTTTCCGGTTATTTTCAGAACATCATGCACTACATCCAGATTCGGCAGCGAACGGTTGCCCCCGATGTTATAGATCTCGCCTTCGCGACCCTTCTCCAGGACTGCTCTGATGCCGCGGCAATGATCGTCGACATAGAGCCAGTCGCGCACCTGCTGGCCATCGCCATATACCGGCAGTTTGCGATCGTCAAGCGCGTTCGTAATCATCAGCGGGATGAGTTTCTCGGGAAACTGATATGGCCCGTAGTTATTCGACGCGCGCGTAACCAGTACGGGTAGCTTAAAGGTGACAAAGTAAGATCGCGCCAGTAAGTCCGACCCCGCTTTCGAGGCAGAGTAAGGGCTGCTTGGATTCAGCGGATACTCTTCCGTCGCTTCGCGCGGCGCTTCCAGTGAGCCATAAACTTCATCCGTCGAGACGTGCACAAATCGCGGCACAGCATGGCGCCGCGCCGCTTCGAGCAGCGCGAACGTGCCCTGAAAATTCGTGCGGATCACCGGTTCCGGCGATAAGATACTGCGATCCACATGACTTTCCGCCGCGAAATGCACAATCGCGTCGGGTTTTTCGTCGCTCATTACAGAATCGACCAGCGCCGCATCGCAAATATCGCCGTGCACAAACCGGTAGCGTTCATTATCTGCGACCGATGTTAGATTCTCCAGATTACCGGCGTAAGTCAGCTTATCCAGGTTAGTTACTCGCCAGGATGTCTGCGCGATCGACATACGTACAAACGCCGAGCCGATGAAACCGGCGCCGCCCGTCACAAGAATCTTCATGAGTTACTTTTTTTGCGTCTCCCAGTCGTAATTGATGGACGGATCGTTGTACGGAATGCGGCCTTCGTCCTTCGGATTATATAAGCGGTCGGTAAGATACACCAGCATCGCCTCTTCCTGCCCGATTACTTTGTAACCGTGCGCCACTCCTGGGGGAATCAGCAATTGCCATGGACGCAGCGGCCCCAGGTAGAGCGTATTGCGCAGCCCGAAGGTCGGCGAACCCACGCGCAGATCCGCTAGCGCAACTTGCAGCAGGCCCTTTACGGGCATCCAGCAATCCGTTTGGTGTAAGTGAAAATGAAACGCCTTGACGGCGCCGTTATAGTTCAACGCGCACGAAACCTGCGTGGTTTCGGGAGGAAACGCGGCCGCCAAACCCTGCCCGATCCGCTGTATCTCGAGAAAGTAGCCTCGATCGTCCGGATGTACCGCCACCGGCTGCACGCGTACACCCTCGATCAGGTCTTTGGAAGTGGGTGAACCGATCAGCGCGCCTATGCCCTTTTCACAATCGGGCAGCGCCAATTTCAAATCACCATGGCTGGCGAGGATCGGTTTCGTCGTCATCGTTGTGTGCGCCGCCATCAGACCCGGATCGCCCCTTCGAGCGACGTCACCGCAGGCTGCGGGGAGTTCTGCTGTTTGGCGCGTGATTGCGCCACCAGATTTGCGGCGCGAAGCAGAGACTCATAGGTGCCGGCGTCTGTCCACCAGCCCTCCAGGAACGAAAACGTCATGTTGCCTTCGCGAATGTAGGCGTTGTTTACATCGGTGATTTCCAACTCGCCGCGCTTAGAGGGAACCAGTGTTTTGATCTTGTCAAACACGGTCGCGTCATACATGTAAATGCCCGTCACCGCGTGGTTCGACTTCGGCTTCAGCGGCTTCTCTTCAATGCCCGCGATGCGATCGCCCGCCAGTTCGGCCACGCCGAAACGTTCGGCGTCGTGGACTTCCTTCAGCAGAATGTGTGCGCCTTGCGGCTGCTGGCGAAAGCGCTCGGCCGCTTCACGTATGCTGCCTTCGATGATGTTATCGCCCAGAATCACGCAAATTTTCTGTCCATCGGCAAAGTGCTCCGCCAGCGCCAGCGCGTCGGCGATGCCGCCTTCGCCTTCCTGATACGTGTAGTTGATATGTTTCAGGCCGAAATGCTTGCCGTTGGCCAACAACTCCAGAAAGCCGCCGGAATGACGTCCTCCGGTGACGATCATGATGTCGTTGATTCCCGCCTCCACCAGCGTCTGGATGGGATAGTAAATCATCGGCTGGTCGTAAATCGGAAGCAAGTGCTTGTTCGTGATCTTAGTCAGCGGGAACAGACGGCTTCCAGTGCCGCCGGCAAGGATAATGCCTTTCATATGTTTTTTCATGATAGCAGTGCGGGTCGGCCTATCTCATCAATAGAACTTAGCGTTGCGTGCGAATCCGGTACAGCACGTGCGGCCGCAGCGGGTGACCTTCCGGCACGCCCGGATGTTCGAAATCATCACGCGGATCGTACACCATTCCGAGCTTTTCCATCACTCTTCGCGACCGCCGATTTGCGGGTACAGTCAACGCCACGATCTCTGCCAACCGGAGTTGTTCAAATCCGAAACTCAGCGCCGCTTGCGCCCCTTCGGTCGCCAATCCGCGTCCCCAGAATTCTCGCGACAGCCTCCATCCGATCTCCACGCACGGCGTGAAGTGCGCCGCGAAAGGCGTGCGCGCCAAGCCAATGAAGCCGATGAATTCGCCCGTTTCGCGAAGGTCCGCCGCGAAAAAAGTGAAGCCGTTTGCAGCCTGATGCGCCATGCAGCGGTCCACCAGCCCATCGCTTTGCTCACGGTTCAGTGGCGCCACGAAAAACTCCATCACCCGCGCATCGGACGTCATGCGGAAACACGGATCGCGATCGGCATCGCGCCACTCACGCAAAATCAGCCGCTCGGTTTCAATCATCGCTTTTGTCCGCAACCGGAGCCTCTGCCGGAATTGTACAAACATAAGGGTCTCAGCCGCTAAAAAAAAGCGTACGGACAACCAGCACGCCCATCAGTTGCTCGACCGGCTTGACCCAAGCCAGTTTGACGCCGTGGTTCGCCTGCTCGAAGTCATGACCGGTCCTGAGATCGTCTCCATCCGCGACGCTCCTATCGACGACGAACCCGTCACCCAGGATGAGGAGCGCGCGGTGGCGGGTTCCAAAGAATGGTTCCGAAACACCCAGGCATACCGTTCGAGGAGATAGTCGTAGCGCTGGGCCTTACGAGGATCAAATTCGAGGAGATAAGGACGCCGCGTGAAGCGGATCGTCTTTCGGAACAGGCCAAAGCGGACATTCGCGCTATCCCGCCACCGGCCGCTCTGCAGATTTTGGTAGCCATTCACCGGCCTGCCGATACTGGCGCGGGACGTGTTAAAACGCTGAAAGATCAAAGCGGAGAAAAACGTCTGCGTGTGGGCGATTTTCGCGTGCGCTTTACGGAAGAAGGCGGGGAGCAAATGAAGGCAGCCGCGAATGAAGGCACACTCCGCATCCATACCGTCCGCAATCGTAAGGATGCGTACCGCTGAGCCATCGTCAAAACACGTAGCTCACGCCCAGCATCGTCGTGAACTGCTGAAACAGCCCGCGGGCCGTGCCGGTCGGCGCGGGAGCAAGTTGGCGTTTCGGAAACTGCGTTATATAGTCACGAAAATCCACGCGCACCAATAGATGCTCGTACAAGCGATATTTCACGCCCCCGCCCAGCGCCGCTGTTAACTTCCATTCGTCGCTATTGTTCAAAGTCCCAATCGCAGGAAACGGTTGCGGATCTGGCGGCGGCCCGACAATGTTGTAGTTCTTGATTCCCGCGCCAACGGCCACAAACGGCCTCATCCGAGCATCGCGCGGCTTAATGTGAAACAGCAGTTCGTATGTGAAGGTGTGCGACTGGCCCTGTATATCCTTCGCCATTCCTCCCGACGACAGAAATGGGTGCCCGTCCTGATACTGGTAACGCAGTTCGCCGGAGACGTGCTCGTAAAGGTCGTCGCAAATCACTACCCCGGCGGTGAAGCGGTTGCGAATGCCCGCGGTTGCCGTGCCGCCAGGCGCGAAGATTGTGCCGTTGCGATAGGCGCCATAGCCAATGTTGCCGCCGATTTCCCACTCACTGGTATCGGACTGAGCCCAGACGGCAAGCGCGGCGGCGCCAAGTACCATTGCAAGCCGGGTAATCACATTTCCGAGTAGACAATGCCGCGCCCGGCACGCGCAAGGGTGGCCGCGCCGAGTGCGTGTGCGACCGCACGGCCTGCTATTTCGCTGTCAAGTAGGTGTTGATCCCGGCCGCGGCCTTGCGCCCCTCCGCAATCGCCCACACAATTAGCGATTGGCCGCGCCGCACGTCTCCTGCCGCAAACACGCCATCCAATGAAGACATGTGATTCTCATCGGTGGCGATATTGCCGCGCGTGTCCAGTTGCACACCCAGCTGCTCCACCAGGCCCTTCTTCACGGGCCCGGTAAAGCCCATTGCCAGCAGCACCAGATCCGCCTCGATTTCGAACTCCGAGCCCGCGGCCGGCGTGAAATGCGGCGCCGGTCCCACTCGCGCCGCCTGCAGTTTCCGCACTCGGCCCTGCTCGTCACCAATGAATCGTACGGTCGAAACACTCCAGTCGCGCAGCCCGCCCTCTTCGTGGCTGCTTTCCACGCGCAACTGCATCGGCCAGAGCGGCCACGGAGTGGATTCCGCGCGCGTCTCCGGCGGCTTCGGCAAAAGCTCAAACTGCATCACCGAGAGCGCCCCATGCCGATGGCACGTTCCCAAGCAGTCCGCGCCCGTATCGCCGCCGCCGATGATCACGACGCGCTTCCCGCGCGCGAGGATATCGCCGCCGGGCGCCAGCGTATCACCTTCGCATCGCCGGTTCTGCTGGGGCAGGAAGTCCATCGCGAAATGTATGCCGCTCAGTTCGCGACCCGGCGCCGGTAAATCGCGCGGCGTCTCCGCGCCCAATGCCAGCAACACTGCGTCGTAATCCTGCCGCAGCGTCTCAACGGAATACGCGCCCTCCGCCGCTTCGCCGATGTGCGCTCCGGTGATGAATTCCACGCCCTCGGCGCGCATCTGGTCGACGCGGCGATCTATGTGGCGCTTCTCCATCTTGAAATTGGGAATGCCGTAGCGCAGCAATCCGCCGATGCGGTCCGCTTTCTCGAACAACGTCACCGCATGACCCGCGCGCGCCAGCTGTTGCGCGGCCGCCAAACCGGCCGGTCCGGAGCCCACCACCGCCACGCGATTTCCCGTTTTTACCACCGCCGGCTCCGGCGCAATCCAGTTCTCTCCGAGCGCCCGGTCGGCAATCGCCTGTTCGATATGCTTGATCGTGACCGGAGGCTCATTAATGCCCAGTACGCACGCGGCTTCGCACGGCGCGGGACATAGACGACCGGTGAATTCCGGAAAGTTGTTGGTCGCGTGCAACTGCCGCGCGGCTTCCTTCCAGCGTCCTTGGTATACCAAATCGTTCCAATCCGGAATCAGATTGTTCAGGGGGCATCCGGTGTGGCAGAAGGGCACGCCACAATCCATGCAGCGAGCGCCCTGCGTGCGTGCGCTCTCCTCCACGAAGGGCTGATAGACCTCCAGATAGTCCTTGATTCGGTCCGTCGTAGGACGCCGCAAAGGCGTCTCGCGAACATGTTCCAGAAAGCCGGTGGTCTTACCCATGCGCCACCTCCATCGCCCGCTCGGTCGAAAGCACGCGCCTGTATTCGCGCGGGAAGATCTTCACGAATTTCGGCAGCATCTGCTCCCAGTTCTCTAAAATCCAACGCGCGCGCGGGCTGTGCGTCATCTCCGCATGCCGGTTGATGAGATGGAACAGCATTTCCCCATCGGCCTCGGCCGATTCAAGGTCGACGCTCTTCGTATTGCAGCGCTTCTCGGCGAAATCCTCAGCCTCGTCGAGCACGAAGGCCTGTCCGCCGCTCATGCCTGCCGCGAAGTTGCGCCCGCACTTGCCCAGCACCACCACCAGCCCGTTCGTCATGTACTCGCAACCGTGGTCTCCCAGGCCTTCCACCACCGCGGTAGCGCCGGAGTTTCTCACCGCGAACCGCTCGCCCGCGCGTCCGTTCATGAATGCTTCGCCGCTGGTGGCGCCGTACAGCGCGACGTTTCCGGCAATGATGTTTTCTTCCGGCAGGAACGAGGAATTACGCGGCGGGAACACGACAATACGGCCGCCAGAAAGCCCTTTGCCGATGTAGTCGTTCGCGTCGCCTTCGAGCTCCAGCGTCACTCCGTTGGCCAAAAACGCCCCGAAGCTCTGCCCAGCCGACCCGTTGAAGCGGAACCGAATGGTATCGTCCGGCAACCCCGCCGAGCCGTACCGGCGCGCAATTTCGCCCGACAACATTGCGCCCACCGTGCGGTGTATGTTCCGAATCGGCAGCTTGATTTCGATCGCCGCTCCGTTTTCGAGCGCATCGCGCGCATGGTCAATCAGTTTGTAATCGAGCGCCTCATCCAACCCGTGATCCTGATGGTCCACGCACCGGCGCGCCACCCTGCGCGGCGCCGGCGGCGCGTACAGAATCGACGAAAGGTCGACCCGCTTCGCCTTCCAGTGCTCCACATCGCGGCGCTGCTCCAGCATGTCCACGCGCCCGATCATCTCATCGAACGTGCGGAAGCCCATCTGCGCCATGTACCGCCGCACCTGCTCCGCGATATAGAAGAAGAAATTGATGACGTGTTCCGGCTGTCCCGTGAACTTGCGCCGCAACGCCGGATCCTGCGTCGCAATGCCCACCGGACACGTATTCAGATGGCACTTGCGCATCATGATGCAGCCCAGCGCCACCAGCGGCGCGGTGGAAAATCCGAACTCTTCGGCGCCTAGCAGCGCGGCGATTACAACGTCGCGCCCGGTTTGCAATTTGCCGTCCGCCTGTAGCCGCACGCGCCCGCGCAGGTCGTTCATGACCAGCACCTGCTGCGCCTCCGCCAGGCCCAGTTCCCACGGAATGCCCGCGTGCTTCAGCGAACTCAGGGGAGATGCGCCCGTGCCTCCGCTATCGCCTGCAATCAGGATCACGTCGGCGTGCGCCTTCGCCACACCAGCGGCCACCGTGCCCACGCCCACTTCGGCCACCAGCTTCACCGACACTCGCGCGCGCGGATTCACGTTCTTCAAGTCGTAAATTAACTGCGCCAGGTCTTCGATCGAATAAATGTCGTGATGCGGCGGTGGCGAAATCAGGCCCACGCCAGGAATCGAGTGGCGTACGCGCGCGATCACTTCATCCACTTTGTGACCCGGCAGTTGACCGCCTTCGCCGGGCTTGGCGCCCTGCGCCATCTTGATCTGCAATTCGTCGGCGTTGACCAGGTAATTCGTGGTGACGCCGAACCGGCCCGAGGCCACTTGCTTGATCGCGGACCGCCGTCCGTCACCAAACCGCGCTTCGTCCTCCCCGCCCTCGCCCGTGTTCGATTTTCCGCCGATGCGATTCATCGCGATCGCGAGCGTCTCGTGCGCTTCCTTCGAAATCGATCCGAACGACATTGCGCCGGTCGCGAAACGCTTCACAATGTCTTTCGCTTCCTCGACCTCCTCAATCGGAATCGGCTCTTCCGCGCTCTTGATTTCGAGCAGGCCGCGCAGCGTGCACAGCCGCCGGTGCTGGTTATCGATCAGCGCCGAGTATTCCTCGAACGTCGCCGGATTTTCGCGCTGCACGGCATGTTGCAGCTTCGCGATCGTGTCCGGATTGTAGAGGTGATACTCGCCGTTCACGCGGAACTGATAATTGCCCGCAACCGGCAGCTCCGTCTCCGATTCCGTCACCGGCTGGAACGCGTAACTGTGTTTGCGAATTGCCTCTTCCGCCAGCACCTCCAGATTCACGCCGCCGATGCGCGAAACCGAGCCAGTGAAGTAGCGATCGACGAGTTCTTTGTCGAGGCCAATGGCTTCGAACACCTGCGCGCCGCGATAGCTCTGCAGCGTGGAGATGCCCATCTTCGAGAACGTTTTTAAGAG
>DATAUH010000509.1:0-4226 GCA_036268375.1 Bryobacteraceae bacterium
TGGATCTACACGAGCAGACCGGCGAGATTGAAGCGAGAGGCGCGGTCCGCATCACACCGCGCTAATCTGCATTTCTCACACACCTTCTGCTCCGGCGACGAACCTGTGTGAGAAATGCAGGTTATTTCAAGGCTAGATCCTAACCAAAGGCTTCTGAATCTCACGTTTAAGATATTCAGAGAGAACGCCAACTGCCGGCCCTAAAATCGGTGTCACGCCTTCGCGAAACGCTCGGCGATTCGCTCGGCGGATCGCAACGTGAGCGCGACAAACGTGAGCGTGCCGTTGGTACAGCCGGCGTTGGGAAGTGTGGGCGAACCGGGGACGAACAGGTTTTCGTGGTCGTGGGTTTGACCGTAACTGTCGCAGACGCTGGTTGCGGGATCGTCGCCCATGCGGCAGCCGCCGGCGGGGTGATCCCAATAATTGCCAGCGCTGGTGTTGAGGATTTTTCCGTTGCCGGATTGAGCGAGCTTCTGAAAAAGTTGATTGAAGTGATCGCGCGTGGGTTGCTGGCGGGCTTGCGAAGCAGCGTCGGGCTTGTGTTCGATTTTGGGGAGCGGGTCGCCGAGATGGTTTCGGGCCGCGGGGTCGAGAGTGAGGCGGCTGTCGCGGTCGGGATGGACGTCATAGTACCCGCGGACGCGCGCGGTTCCACGTGTAGCCCGGGCGCGCCAGTCGGCAAGCAGGCTGTCACCCAGCAGAAGCTTTCCATCGGCTGACCGGAGGCGGGGTTCGTGACCGGCGGCGCTTTCCCAGATGCGGAGGTCGTGGCGCACAAACGGGACGCTGGGCTTGCAGCGGAAGAACTGACGCGAGATCAGCGCGTGGGTCTCGTTCATGCCGGGATAGATCTTCGCATCGAGTTCGATTTGCGCGGAGAGGAAGGCGTGGCCGCACATGTAACGGCCGACCAAACCGGATGAGTTGGCGACGCCGTTGGGGAAGCGCGAAGATTGCGAGAGCAGCAGCAGGTGCGGGCTCCAGCAGTAGCCGGAAGTAAGCGCGAATAGCTTCGCGCGGTATTCGATTGGATCGTCAGGGGCGTCGCGGCGAACGGCTTGAGCGGCGGCGATGACGGGTTTCGACTCGTCAAGGATGAGTTTGCGGACGAGCGTGTGATCGTGAAGGGTGAAGTTTTTCGAGGCGGCGAGGGCCTGAAAAGTGAAGTCGGGCGAGTAACGCGCGCCGGTGGGACAGATCGAACAGGTATTGCAGCGGACGCATTGGGCGCGACCATCGTAGGGACGGGTGTTCTTGGCTTGAGGCGTGGTCCAGAAAGGGATGCCGCTCTGCTCCGCCCAGTTTTTGAGCTGGATGAGGTTGTAAGTCATCGGCATGGCGGCCATCGGGTAAGGCTCCGAACGCCAGTCTTCGGCGAGCGGGCTGGGTTCGCCGGATACACCGAGACGGCGCTCGGCTTCGCAGTAGAACTTTTCGAGTTCCTTCCATTCGATTGGCCAATCGACGTGCAGGCCGTACATCGAGTGGAGCCGGAGGTCTTCTTCGGAGAAGCGGTTGCACGTGCCGCCCCAGTGGAGCGCTGAACCGCCGACCGCCATTGTGCGCGAGATGACGCCTTGGGCGGCCTGATCTTCAATGAAGTCACCGGGCCAGGCGTTTTCCGCATAGGCGAGGCTGCGGCGGCGAGCTTCGGCGCGATCTTTGAAATCGAACTTCTTGCCGGCTTCGACGACAGTGATGGATAGATTGGGGCGGAGTTGATGGAGCTTTTGCGCAAGCATGGCCGCCGTGATTCCGCCGCCGATGATACAGATGTCGGACTCGTGTACGGGCATTAGCGAGGCTCCCGTGCACTGTTGGCGAGGCCGATACATTCGTCACGGCCGATGTGAGCGCGGTAGCAAAGGTCGTTGGCGTCGCTGGAGTAGAAATAGAACGACATAAGGTCGGAGGCGACGTGTTTGCCGTCGGGAGTGCGCGGAAGGTTGGTAACTTGGGCCGCTCCGAGGGCGGATTCGACGGCCGCGCGCTGTGTGTCGGCCGCGCCCGTAAGTTGGAGTGCTTGTAACTGGCGCAAGTAAGCAGCGGCCGGTGAAGCAGGCTTGGAGCGGAGACGGGTGAAGCCATATCCGTGATCCATCTCGGCGCCGGGTTGATAGTTGCGCACCCATTTCTCGAAATTGGCGACAGTCTTTTCGAGTCCTTCCGGGCCGAGTTCAGAGGGCAGCACCACAGCAGCGAGAGCATGGAGCGCGGCAGCCTGATCGCCAGGGAACCCGGCGGTCTGAGCCCAAGCTCGGAGGGGCACCAAGGCGGCAAGCAGACGAAAAAACGTGCGGCGATACATAGATCGGAGCCTAATTTAGCAAAGGATCCTGACGGATGGTGAGTTTGCCGGTGGCGGTATCGGTTCCGGTAGTTAGTTTTAAGGTATAGGCGCCGGGGGTAAGAGGCGCTGCGGCGGCGCGTCCACCGCCACCAGCGCCACGTCCACCACCTCCAGCGCCACGTCCACCGCGGCCTGGAGCGCCGACGGGAGGCGCAGTCATACGGCCGTCCCAGATATATCGCGTGATGCCGGTCTTCGCGGGGATGGAGATGGATCGAGTCCGGCCATCGGGCGCGGTGATGTCCAACGTTGCTTCAGTTGGAGCGTTGGGGCCTAGGTAGAACGTGATTACGGGCGTGTTGACTAAGTGAGTGCGATCCCGCTGTTGGAAGTTTACCGGAGCTACAGAGGACGGATTCTGACCTGCGTAAGTGTTGTCACCAAGTTGACCACTGCGGCTCATATCGACCCAGACGGTGGCCTGGCGCTGATCGAATAAGTGGACAGGCTGAACTGCCATCGACGAATGGAATTGTTCGAGAGCGGTGATGTCGTCCAGCACGTAGATGCCGCGGCCATGGGTGCCAAGAATGACATCGCGATCGCGGGGATGGATGATGACGTCGTAGACGGCGACCGTTGGCAGTCCGTTCATCATCGGCTGAAAGGTGCGGCCGCGATCGAGAGAGACCTGGAGGCCGAATTCAGTACCTACGAAAAGGATATCGGGATTGCGGGAGTCCTCTTCGATTACATAGACAGGTTGATCGGGCGCGAGAGCGCCGGAGAGGTTCTCCCAAGTCTTGCCGCCATCAGTGGTACGGAAGAGCCATGTCGCGCGATTGTCGCTGCGGTGGCCATCGAAGGACACATAGGCAGTGTTTGCGTTAGCGGCGGAAGCGACGACGCGACTTACCCAAAGTCCTTTGGGAACGGCGGGAATGGACGCGTCGACTTCCGTCCAGTTAGCGCCCGCATCGCGCGTTACCCAGACGTTGCCATCGTCCGTACCTGCCCAAATCACGCCTTTGGCGATGGGGGATTCGGAGACGGAGTAGATGGTTGCGTAGCCCTCGGCGCCGGTTTCGTCGGGAGTAATGCCCCCTGTACCGGTGTCGTTCTTAGTGGGATCGTTCTTGGATAGGTCGGGACTTATGATGCTCCAGGTCAGTCCTTTGTCTGTGGTTTTGAGGAGGTGATTGGTTCCGTAATAGACGGTTTTAGGATCGTGGGGCGAAATGATGAAGGGCGTGGTCCAGTTGAAGCGAATGGCTTTGGCAGCATCGGGCGAGTCGGGATCTTTGCCGGTGGCTTCTTTGAAGTTGGCAATGTTGCGCGGGGTGGCGCGGCGGGAGGTATCGGTGTGGCCGATGGGGTCGACGACGCGGAACGTGCCTTCGGTACCTTCGGAATAGATGGTGCGCCAATCGGTCGGGTCTACGGCAACGTACTGCCCGTCATCCCAGTGCATTTTCCAGGACGCGTCGTTACGGATGCCGAGAACGTCGCGCGAGAAGCCAACCGTGCCGATGGAGCCGTTGTCCTGCAGGCCGCCATAAATGGAGTAGGGGTCGCGCATGTCGACTCCGACTTTATAGAATTGCGCGATTGGGAGGTTATCAAAATAGATGAAGGATTCACCGTGATCGTGAGTAAGCGTGAGGCCTTTATCTTTGCCGAGATAGAACCGATCCTTGTTGGCGGGATCGATCCACATGGCATGGTGATCGTAATTGGGGCCGAATGGGGCCGTCGCCTGAGTTAGGGTCTTACCGCCATCCGTGGACCGCATAAAAGAAGTAGTCAAGACGTAGACTAACTGATCGTCAGAGGGGTTGATGCGGATTTGACTGTAGTAGAAAGGCCGATTGTTATATCGGTTCAGAAATTTCCAGGTAGCCCCGCCGTCTTCGGAGCGGTACACGCCGGTTCC
>DATAUH010000510.1:0-8765 GCA_036268375.1 Bryobacteraceae bacterium
AAACCCGGCGACGTGATCATTCTCTGGGGTACGGGCTTCGGACCTACGAACCCGGCCGCTCCCGACGGTATGCAGGTTCCATCCACGGCGACTTACTCCACCGCTCCGGTCAGCGTCATGATCGGCGGCCAAGCGGCAATCGTTTATGGCGCCGCTCTCGCTCCCGGCTTCGCGGGGCTGTACCAGGTTGCGATTCAGATCCCCGCTTCGCTTGCGAATGGCGACTACCCCGTCATCGCGACGGTCGGCGGGCAGAAATCGCCCAGCACTACGCTCATCACGGTTCATAATTAGGCGTGGAGCAATTCGCGCTCGAATTCGATCTATCGCCGCAACGCCAAGTCTTCAGCGTCAGCGAACTCAACGCCGCGATTCGCGCCACGCTTGATGCCGAGTTCCCCGATATCTGGGTGTCGGGCGAAATCTCCGGCCTCAAGCTGGCGCAGAGCGGCCACTATTACTTCACGCTCAAAGAGCGCGAAGCGCAGATCCGCTGCGTCGCCTTCCGCTCCGCGCACCGCTACTGGAAATTCAAACCGCAGGATGGGCTGGCGGTTCTTACGCGCGGCCGCATCGATGTCTACGAAGCGCGCGGCGAATACCAACTCCTGGTCGATTTCATGGAGCCGCAGGGCTTGGGTGCGCTGCAACTCGCCTTCGAGCAACTCAAGAAGACGCTCGCCGCCGAAGGACTGTTCGCGCAGGAACGCAAGCGCGCGCTGCCGCGGTTTCCGCAGCGCATCGGCATCGTCACCTCGCCGCGCGGCGCCGCCATCGCCGACTTGGTGCACATCCTCACCCGGCGCTTTCCCTGCGTGCATATCCGTCTTTTCCCGGCGCTGGTGCAAGGCGAAGGCTCCGTCGAAGAGGTCTGCCGCGGCATCGATTACTTCAGCCGCACCGGCTGGCCGGACGTGATCATCGCCGGCCGCGGCGGCGGTTCGCTCGAAGATCTGTGGACCTTCAACAGCGAGTCCGTCGCGCGCGCCATCGCAGGTTCGAGCGTTCCCGTGATCTCCGCCGTCGGCCACGAGACCGACATCACCATCGCCGATTTCGTGGCAGATCTACGCGCGCCCACTCCCTCCGCCGCCGCGGAGCTGGCCGTTCCACTTTTGGACGACCTGCTGGAGCGAATCGCCGCCGCCCGCGCCAAGGTTACGCAAGGCCTTCGCTATCGTCTTGCTCTGCTCGACCGCCGCGTTCGCCAACAAGGCATAGACCGCGTGCTCGCGGTACTGCATCGCCGGATCGGCCGCAACCTCCAACGCATCGATGAACAGGAGTTCCGCGTGCGCGACCGCATTCGCGCCGCCATCGAATCGCGCGAGCGCTCCCGCCGCGCGCTCGAAATGCGCCTGCGCCGTTTCGACATGCGCCCGCGCCTGGCCGCCGACCGCCGCCGCCTGGATTCCGCGCTCACGACGGCCGCACAGCAGATGCGTTTGCTGTTGACGGGGCGCCGCCGCCGGATGGAGCAGCTCGAGGCCAAGCTCTCGCAGCTTAGCCCGCTCACGGTGCTGCAGCGCGGCTACGCCATCGTCTCCAACCCGCAAGGCGTCCTCACCGATGCCGCCGACGCTCACCCCGGATCCCGCGTCCATGTCCGCTTGGCCAAAGGCGAGTTCGACGCCGATGTAGCTGAGTAGCCGGCAGCCGCTACACTGAACCCATGCGGCCCGCCAATCGTAAGCCCGCTGATCGAAAATCGGCCGATCCCTTGCACGCCCGCCCGCGCAAGGCTCCGCCGTTTGAGTTTGTGCTCGAAGCGCTCGCACCGGCGGCGTTCTGGACCCGTCCAATGTTCGGCTGCCTCGCCGTCTATGTCGGCGAAAAGATCATGCTGCTGCTGCGCGACAAACCGACCGCCGCAGGTAGCAACGGCGTCTGGTTGGCAACGACCAAGCAGCACCACGAAAGCCTGCGCATGGATTTCCCGCACATGCGATCGATCCCGGTATTAGGCGCGGACATCACGGGCTGGCAAATCTTGCCCGCCGAGTCGCCCGATTTCGAAGAAGCGGCGCTCAGGGCGTGCGAATTGATCCTGGCGCGAGACCCGCGCATCGGAAAGACGCCCAAGCCCAAATCGAGAAACAAGGCGGCAGCGGCAAAAGCGATGAAGAAGCCAAAACGGTTGGCTAAATCGGCGATAACCAAGGCTCGACCATGAAAACTTAATACTGCATAAGTTCCGTTGCGCGCCGGTACGCAGAGCCAGCTCAATTCAATTATCTTGCGTTGATAATTTCACCTTCACTGCAAAAATTCTGCAAAAAAACAATCCCAAATCAAAATGTTTCTGGTATTCTGTAAACGCTCTGGTTTTAACATCCGCGCGCGAATTATGGAAACAGCCGTACAAGGCATTCTGAATCGCGACGAAATGGAGAGCAGGCGCTTGCTAGCCGCGCAAGACCTGCAAAACGGTTTATCTCAGTCTCAAATTGCCCGCAAGTTCGGCGTTAGCCGAACGACAGCCTCACGCTGGCATCGGGCGCTTCATCGTAGAGGCGTGGAGTCGCTGCGCAAGCGGCGCGCCACAGGCCGTCCCAGCCGTCTCACCAAAGACCAACGCGAAGGCGTGATCGAGATCTTTCGCGCCGGAGCCCGCGCCGCCGGTTATGCCGACGATCGCTGGACCACCGCGCGTCTCGCCGCCGCAATCTTCCAACGCTTTGAAGTGCGTTACGACCCCGACCACGTGGGGCGCCTGATGCACCAGCTTGGACTGCGCGCGCGTCACCACGAAGAGGAGACCGCGGTGGTGTTTGCGCCGGCTTTGCAGATCGCACAGCCGGCCGCTTAACGCCACAGAAGCAACTTAAACGCGCAGGTCGTAGCCCGACCCGCGCATGCGGGCGATGATCGCGTCGCGCACCTGGCTCACTTCGTCCGACGAAAGCGTCCGCTCGTCGGAGCCAAGCGTCACGCGAAACGATACGCTCTTCGTGCCTTCTTCGAGCGGCGGCCCGGAATACTGGCGGACGAAATCCACCGACTCCAGCAACTCGCCCGCCGCCGCCGAGATCTTTGCCTGCAGCGCGCCCGCCAACTCGCGCGCCCCGCAGACCACTGAAAGATCGAACGCGCTCGAAGGATAGCGCCGGACCGGTTTTGCTTTGATCTGAATCGCCTCGCGCAATTCGCGCACGATCGCCAGATCCAGATCTAAAATAGCGGCGCGTCCGGCTTCTATCAGTTTCGGGTGCAGTTCGAAGAGCCGTCCGACGGTTCTGCCCTTCCATGCAATCGACGCCGTTCGCGCGGGATGTTCAAACTCGCGCGATTCCGCCGGCGAAATTTTCGCTTTTGGCATCAGGCATTCCGCCGCGCGTTTTAATTCGAGCAGGCTTGCCGCTCCGTCGCCATGGCGTTCGAAAAGCGCCGCCATCAAGTGCGGCGTCTCTTCCGGCAGCGCCTCCGCGCGCTTGTGAATCTCCAGGCCCAATTCAAACAGCCGGAAACTGTCGCGGTGCTTCGCATTCTCGCGCACATTCTTCCAGATGCCGGGTAGCAGCGAATCGCGCATCAGCGCTTGATCGGACGCGATCGGATTGGTCACGCGCACATGCGAATCGGGGCTGAAGCCGAACGCTTTTGCATCCTCTTCACCGATGAATGAGTAGTTGTAGACCTCCGTGAAGCCCAGGTCGACAAACAGATCGCGGACATCGTGTTGGAAGCGGCGCTCCGGATTGCCCGGAGGAACAGTCGCGGCAACCATCGGCGGCGTAGGCGTGATCGAATCGTACCCGATCATGCGCCCGATCTCCTCTACAAGGTCTTCGCGCATCGAGATGTCCTTCGTCGCGCGCCAACTCGGCGGCGTCACCAGCAGCACGCCCGGCCGCGACTCTTCGACGTGAAATTCCAGGCTTTCGAAGATTGCGCGCACTTCTGTCGCCGGCACTGCCCGACCCAGTTTTCGCGACAGCCACTCGAGCGCCAACTCAATCGGCGCGGGTGGGGCAAGCTCTCTGCGGGCATCCGCCACGCCGCCTACGATGCGAATATCCGGCGAGCTTTCGCGCAAAATCTCGACCGCGCGCGCCAACCCGCGCAACGTATTCGCCGGGTCCTGCGATTTTTCAAAACGCATGGACGCGTCGGTTCGCAGTTTGATCGCGGCCGAGGTTTTCCGCACGGAGGTCGCATTAAAGTTGGCGCTCTCCAGCACAATGCGCGTTGTGGCCGCGCCAATCGAGCTCTCCATGCCGCCGATCACGCCAGCCAGGCCGATCGCGCCGCCTGCGTCCGCGATCACCAGGTTCGCGGTGTCCAGCGTGTATTCGTCTCCGTTAAGCGCGTGGAAATGCTCGCCGGCCTTGGCGGACCGCACGAAAATCGTATGGCCACGCAGCTTGTCGGCGTCGAATGCGTGCATAGGCTGCGCCAACTCCGCCATCACGAAGTTGGTCATGTCGACCACGTTGTTGATCGCGTTCAGCCCAATCGCGTGCAATCGCTGCTGCAGCCACAGCGGCGACGGGCCCACGGTGATATTCTCGATCCGCAGCGCCGAATAGCGCGGGCACAGAGCGTAGTTTTCGATCTGCACCTTCACGCCCGGCTCCGCCTTCGGCAGCAGCTCCAGTTTCGCCGGGTCCTTCAGCCTGCCCGACGCAATCGCCGCCACTTCGCGCGCCATGCCGTGATGGCCCCACAGATCGGGACGGTGCGTGATCGATTTGTTGTCGATCTCGATCGCGAAATCGGGCGCGCATTGCGGCACCGCGTCGCCAGGCGCGCCACTCAGTTCGATGATCCCCTCATGGTCGCGGCTTATGCCGAGCTCCGCCGCGCTCGCCAGCATACCGTCGCTCTCGACGCCCGAAATCGTCTTCTTGCCGATGGCCGCGTAAACCGTTGTCATGCCTGGCCGGCAGTTCTTGGCGCCACACACCACGGTCTTATGCCCGTGGCGCCCCACGTCGACGACGGCCTTCACGTTGTGTGAGCCGCCAATCGGTTCCACCGATTCCACGCGCGCGATGGAGGCGCAGGACAGCAACTCGCTCACGGCCTCGACGCCTTCGCATTCGGCAGTCTTCAGCGTAATCAGCCGCTCGAGCGCCGCCGCGGGCACATCCAAGCCGTCCACTAAATCGCGAATCCAGTTATAGGAGAACTTCAAAGCTTCCTCGAGAACTTGATATTGATTGCCAACGTGCGTAGCCCGCGGTCAAACGCGCGCCGGCGCGCGACGCGCTAAAACTGCTCCAAAAATCGCAGGTCTCCGCCTTGCAACTGCCGTATGTCGCCGATGCCGTAGCGCATCATCGCAAGCCGCGTCAGACCCAAACCAAACGCAAAGCCGTTCCACTCGCCGGGATCGATGCCGCTCATGCGCAACACATTCGGATTCACCAGACCGCACGGCAGCAGTTCCACCCATCCGCTCTGTTTGCAGACCGGGCAGCCCGGACCGCCGCAGATCAGGCATTGTATGTCCAATTCGAAACCCGGCTCGACGAACGGAAAGTATCCGGGCCGCAGACGCACGGTCACTTCGCGCCGGAAGATCGCGCTCAGCAGCGTCTTCATGAAGTAGATTAAGTGCGCTACGCTGACGTCGCGATCGATCATCATGCCTTCCAGTTGATAGAAGGTATGCTCGTGCGACGCATCTACGCTTTCATTGCGGAACACGCGCCCCGGCGCGATCATGCGCAGCGGCGGCCCCAGCCGTTCCATGCCGCGTACCTGCACGGGCGATGTGTGCGTACGCAGCAGATTGCCGCCGTCCAACCAGAATGTGTCCTGCATGTCGCGCGCCGGATGATCGCCGGGAATGTTCAGCGCGTCGAAATTGTGATACTCCGTCTCCACCTCGGGCCCATCCAGCACCGCAAACCCGAGCGAGTGAAAGAGATGTTCCAGTTCGCGTTGAATCTGCGTAATCGGATGCAAGTGGCCGCGCCGCGGTCCGGGCGCAGGCAGCGTCAGGTCCAGCCATTCCGAATCGAGGCGCGCATTCAGCGCCGCAGTTTCAAACGCCGTCTTCTTCGCCTCATGCGCGCTTTCGATCTTCTGCTTGGCGGCGTTCAGAAGCTTGCCCGCGCGCGCGCGATCTTCCGGCGCCAGCTTGCCCATTTCCTTGCCCAGAAGAGTGAACGCGCTCTTGCGCCCCAGCGTCTCTACGCGCGCCGATTCCAACTCGTCAATCGAATTCGCGGCCTCAATCCGCGCAAGACAAAGGCTCTCCTGCTGCTGTATGGAGTCGTCCAACATGTGGTGAAACCGCTATTGTAACAGCCGGTTCTGCGTTACTTCACGGGGGCGGCGTGGCTCGCTTCCACCAGCGCGCCCTGATTCAAGTAGTGCGACAGGTTGTGATCCGGCGCCTTCACGCCATCCGCGAACGCCTGCACCGCGCCGTGCTCATCGCCCGCCGCCAGCAGCAGAATGCCCTTCGAATAGAGCAGCACGCCCTTCGAATCGTCCTTCGCCGCGGCCAGCGCAGCGCCAACTTTGTCGAGCGGACCGCGGGTATCCACGCTCTTGCTATTTTTTCCCGCCAGGTTCTGTGCCGCGATGGTTGAAAAAGCGAAGTCCGGTGAATCCACAGCCGGCGTCGTCTTCGCTACTTTCGTCCACGCGGCGTGGGCCTCTTTCGTCATGCCGCACAGCGACTCCACCGCGCCCAGAAAGTATTGATACCGCGCACCGCTCGTCAATGGCTGCAGAGCTTGCGTGGTCAGAGGAAGCTTCTGATCCGCCGAGCCTAAATGACTCAGTCGCGTTTCGACATCGGCGCAATTCTTCGCCGCCGCATCGCGCCGCAGCACCTGCAGTTGCATCTCCATGTATGCCTGCAAAATCACTTCGGGCTGTTTCGCATCTGGAAAATTGCGCGCCGTGAACTGGCCCATGCCTCCCAGGTCTCCATTCGCCGCGCGGTCCAACGCCGCCAGCGCGATCTCCGTGGGAGATGTCGGCGTCTTCGCCGGCTGACCACCCGCGGACGCAGCAACTGCCGCGATCGAGGCGACAGGATTGGCGGGCGTGGCACTCGCCGCTCCTCCACTTTTCGCCGGGCCATGGTTCGCCTCTTCGATCGCCTCCTTGACGTTCTTATCCGCCGGATCGGCCGTCGCCGCCTTGTGCAACACCGCGAGCGCGTCTTTCTTTTTATCGGGCAATAGAAGCAGCGTCCGCCCCAGCGTGTAATCGATCGCGGGCAGATTCGGATTGCTCGCGTCCGCCGCCTGCAATTTCTCCGCTGCGTCGGCATAACGATAATCGTCGAGATACAGCAGCCCCATCAAGTCAGCGGCCGAGGCGTCTTGCGCGTTTTTCTGCAAAACCGCTGTCAAGACATCCAGCGCCTCCGGACCGTGAGGAAAAACATAATTCAACTTTTGCGTAGCGGCCAATTTCCAGTCCGCGCTCGGGTCCTGGCCTGCTTTGAGCGCGCAATAACCACGGTAGTATGACACCAGCGCGTTGTCCTGCGGAAGCGTCGCGCCTGGCTCAACTTGGTTAGCGGGCACCGCCTGGTAAGGATGGCTCAGGATCGCCAGCGCATCTGCCCACATGCCGGCGCGCATATACAACTCCGCCAGATCCAGCACGCGTTCCGGATCGCCCGCCAGATGCGGCCACAAATCCTCGTCCTTGCCGCCGTTCTGCACGTTCTCAAATCGCGCCGCCGTGTCCGTCGGATCGAGCGCCAATGACGCTTCGATCTCCTGCCGCGCCGCCTCCGCCTGCTTCGCACGCCGCAGCAGCGCACCCGCCAGATCGTGCGCGACAGGCAGTTTCGGCCGCTGCGCGACCGCCTTGCGCGCCAACGTCAGCGCAACATCCTCATGACCCGCACGCGATTCCAACATTGCCCATTCCACCAGCGCTGGCGGTCCATACTGCGCATCCGGCTGCGCAATCGCCCAACTCTTGCGTGCATCGCCCTCCTTATTCGTCGCCGCCTGCGCCACGCCCAGGTAATAGTGAAGCTCCGGGTCGAGCACCAGCTTTTGCCCCGCTTGCAACAGGTTGCCGATTCCGTCCTGATACCGCCCCTCCATCACCAGCAAGCGCCCCAGCGCTTTCGGCAACTGCAGATCCTTGGGAAATTTTTTCAGTCCCGCGCGGTATTCGTTTTCCGCTAACTGAAAGTTGCTGTCGGTCTCGTCCGTCCGCGCCACTTCCAGAAAATCGCCTGGCTTGTCGCGCTTCGCGCCCGGCCCGTCGGGTGGCTGCTTCCCCAGCTTCATGGACGACGAGTTCACCGCTTCGTATGCGCCCTCCGTGTGCGAGAGCAGTACCTTGCCTGCCGCGTCGCGCAGTTCGAACCGATACGCCACGCCGCTTTCGGGACTGGGCAATGCGTGCTCGAACGTCTTCGCCGGCGAAAGATCAACCTTCTCTTCCCAAACCGCCGCCACATCTTTGTAGAGCGCCAGCTTCGCTCCCGCGATCGCGCGCGTCACATTCAGTTGCGCCACCAGTTGCGGCTTCGCGCCATCGGCCGCGCGCTCCAGACTCAAAATGCCCCATTCGTTCGCGCGCGACACTCCGTTCAAACCCAGGCCGCCCAACCACAGTTCGCGGAACTGCCGCTCCTCGTGCGGCTGCAAAAACTCGAAAACATCCTGATGCGGAAACAGTCCGGCCTGAATCTCCACCGACGCGCTGTTCGAATCCGAAAGCTTCTGCCGCCAGTTCGCCAGATTCGCATTTCCCCAGTGGTACAGCCGCATGCCCTGCATCGCGCCTGGGTCGGCAACGTGAATGGTCGCCGTTCGCGTGGTCGCGTTGTA
>DATAUH010000511.1:0-4659 GCA_036268375.1 Bryobacteraceae bacterium
CAGTAGAAACGGTGTTGAAATCCGGCCTAATTCACCGTGGGCGTCTTCTCCACGTGATCGACGATCAACACATCTACCGGCGCTTTCTTCGACTGGAGTTTGAGCCCGAGCTGCGCTTGAAGGGCCGAGGCGAGATCGGGTAGCGGTTCCATTACCTCATACTCACTTGCCCATATGCCCAGTTCGGGTATATCTTCCATCTTCCCGCTACACCCAGGTGTAACGAACTTTAGAGTGAATCGTATTTTGACCTGAGCCCGGTTTGATCCGTCACAGGGTATTTTAGTTGTCTTGACAATTCGCTTACCAGGTCTTGGATCGTGGACCGTTGGCCGCGCAACCGGGAGCGTCCATTGATCATGACTGTGCCGGCGCCATCGCGCTGTGGCCCAGGGAAGATCGGAAAACCGTCGGTATCAAGCTTGACGGGCCCATCGAGGCCTGCCGGAGGCGCCCCAATGCCGGATGTATTCTCGGACGGCGGGACCTCGATGGATCCTTCATCTTGAGTCCGGAACTGGCGATAACAATCGAGTAGGCAGGCAGCTCCCTGGCGTCCCAATGGAACGTCAGCTTGAACCGGTCGGCAAGCATGTTCTCGAACATCATTCGTAGCTGTTCTTTGGTGAGGCCCGGACGCATGGTGGCGTCAATATCCAGCGCAATCTCACCCAGCCAGTCAGGCCCTACAACTTGATACGCCTTCAAATTGTAGGCCTCAAGCACGAGGTCTTTCAGGCCAATGTTGACATAGCGAAGGCGGCCCGGATCAATGTTACGAACTTGCCGCACCGGGGCATTGGCGCTGGGCGCCGACAGCTTGACAGAGACCGCTTCGAATCTGAGCGTGCCGTCCGGCGATGACACCGCCGGTCCGCCCTGCTGAGTCGGCGCTTGAGCCTGCACCGGTTGGGCACTCGCCATCGGGATCGAAAATATTGCGGCAACCAGCGATGCAGACCAGTTGTTGCGCACGATATTCCCCTGCATGTCTTAACCATGAACCGGTGATAACGTGCAGTGATTCTTGGACCGACTGGCCGAGCGCTATCCGATGCGAAGGCGTGGCGAACAGACGCCCGCGTAGTCGTCCGGCGTTTACCAAAACCGTCGGCCGTAGTCTGGCGAATGATCGTGATGCGCCGACGGTGCGAGCCGCTCAGAGTCGGACCGGTGTCGCAATCGCTGATTTCTCGTGTATTCGACGACCGCCCTACACCTTATTGCGTTCCGTTTTTGCCTTCTGCACGGCCGTGCCGATCTTCTCGCGCAGCGCGCCCGCTGAATATGGCTTCTGAATGAAGCCGGCCAGCCCTTTGCCCGTGAATCTGCGCACCGCTTCGACTTCGTTGTATCCACTGGAGAGAATCACCGGCACGTCTGGATTGATGGCCGTCAATCGGCTGTGGGTCTCCTCGCCGCTCATTACCGGCATCGTCATATCCAGCAGAACGACCGAGACTTTATCCGAAAGAACCTGGAATAAATCGATGCCCTCTTTGCCGTTTTCCGCCAGAACTACGGTGCACCCGTCGCGCTCCAGCACCGCTTTGGCGGTGCGCCGGATAATCTCTTCATCGTCGATTACCAGAATCAATTCGTTACCGGAAATCGTCGGCGTCGTTCGCGCGGGTTCCGGTTCGTTCGCCGTTTGCGGCGCCGCCGGAAACAGAACCTTGAATGTCGTGCCTTGTCCCGGCCGGCTATAGACCCGTATCGCCCCTTTGTGGCCCCGGACGATTCCCTGCACCGCCGCCAATCCCAGGCCACGCCCAGTGAACTTGGTCGTAAAAAACGGATCGAAGATTCGGGCGATCGTTTCTTCGTCCATCCCGCATCCGTTATCGTGGACGTCCAGGCTGACATACAAACCTTCTTGGAGTTCGGATGTGCCGCCCAATGTGCTCCGAACATAGGTTTCATCCACGTTCTGCGTGCCGGTCGTCACCAGAACCGTTCCGTTATCTTTGTCCCCGATGGCTTCCGCTCCGTTGATCACCAGGTTCATCGCCACCTGTTGAAGCTGGCTCGCGTCCGCCAGCACAAATGGCAGATCATCCCTCAATTCGAGTCGAACCTGTACGCTCCTCGCAATAGTTGTCTGAAACAGCGCCGCGATTTCGCGAACAAGCTCGGAAAGATTGACCAGTTCGACTACGAAGCGGCCTTTTCCGGCATACGCGAGTAGCTGCCGCGTCAGATGCGACGCACGCTCGCTCGCGGTCACCAGATCGCGCAGCATGCCGCGCGCCGGGTGAGTCGAAGGTACCGTTTCCATCGCCAGCGACGCGTTTCCCAGAATCCCGGTGAGCAAATTGTTGAAATCGTGTGCTACGCCGCCCGCGAGAACGCCAAGGCTTTCGAGTTTTGCCGTATGCCGCAACTGTTCTTCCAGCTTTTTTCGATCCGTGAAGTCGCGCGCTACGTGCGAGGCTCCAATGATGCGGCCGGTGTCGTCGCGAATCGGAGAGATGGTAAGCGAGACATCGATCTTACTGCCGTTCTTTGTGCGGCGGACGGTTTCGAAGTGTTCAACCCGTTCGCCGCTGCGGATTCTCCGCAGAATGTCGTTTTCCTCGTCGGCGCGGTCGTCGGGCAACAGCATCGTCATCGGCTGTCCGATAGCGTCATCGCGTAAATAGCCATACAAACGCTCTGCGCCCGAATTCCACGTCAGAATCACGCCTTCGAGCGTCTTGCCGACAATCGCATCGTCCGCCGATTCCACGATCGCGGCAACATGCTTCAGGCGAGATTCCAGCCGCCGGCGCTCCGAGATATCCCGCGCTACGTGCGACGCCGCGACGATGGTTCCATCCTTATCGCGAATCGGAGAGATGGTCAGCGAAACGTCGATCAGTTCACCGTGTTTCTTGCGGCGAACGGTCTCGAAATGCTCCACTCGCTCCCCGCTTCGAATCCGCTGCAGGATGTGTGTTTCTTCGTTCGGCCTGTCCTCGGGAAGCACCAGCGTCATTGGTTGACCGATCGCTTCGCTGGCGGAGTAACCGTAAAGCCGCTCGGCGGCTGAATTCCAGGTGAGAATACGGCCGTCTAGTGTTTTGCTGACAATGGCATCGTCCGAAAACTCGATGATTGCCGCTAGATGCGCAAGAGCCCGTTCTGTCTTAGATGCATCGTACCCACCCGCATCCAGCTTTTCAGAATTAGTTGCCAACGTTTCCAGTCTACCGGGCGAAAGTGATTTTTGCCGAATAATACGGTCCGTACGATTACGTTCTTTAACGCATCAAGGTGAATGTTTGAACCTTTACGCTTCAAAGCTCTCCGCTTTGCGTGGATTGATACTATACATGCGGGTACTCATCGCGCCGCGGCCCTTGACCCGTTTCTTGCCTTGTTCTCCCATCGGCGTTGATTCGTTCATCCGCGGCCCAATGAATTTTGCCCGAAGCTGCTCAAGATAATCGCAGCGCCTGCTCTGCAAACCAGTCGCGTTGCCCCGCAGTATACTGATCCCCAGATCTATGACGAAACAGGAAGTGATCCTCGCCAACAAGGAGTTCCTCTTTCCCGCGGTCTTCCACTTTTTTGAAGAGCCGCTGGTGATCGCGCGCGCCAAAGACCAATACGTCTGGGACGCCGATGGCAACCAATACCTGGATTTTCTCGGCGGCATTGTCACCGTCAGCGTCGGACACTGCAATGAACAGGTGAATGCCAAAGTGCGCCAGCAGCTGGACACGTTGCAACACGTGTCCACTCTGTTCGCGAATGAGCCGCAGGCCGCCCTGGCGAAGAAGGTCGCTTCGCTCACTCCCGGCGGCAAGCTGACGAAATCGTTTTTCACCAACAGCGGCACCGAAGCGAACGAGACCGCGATCCTGGCTGCGCGGTGCTACACCGGTCACGCTGAAATCGTCGCGCTTCGCCACTCCTATCATGGTCGCTCTTCGCTCGCGCTCTCCGTCACCGGCCAGGGCGCGTGGAAACTCGGGCCGCCCACTCAAACCGGCGTCGTGCATTCGGCCAATGCATACTGCTATCGCTGTCCATTCGGCTTGACGTATCCCAACTGCGAGGTCCGCTGCGCGCAGGATATGGAAGACGTCATCCGCTCGTCCACCAACGGCCGCATCGCCGGATTTATCGGCGAACCGATCCAGGGCGTCGGTGGCTATGTGGCTCCCCCCAAGGAATATTTTCAAATCGTCGAGAAGATCGTCCGCAATCACGGCGGCGTCTTCATCAGTGACGAGGTTCAAACCGGCTGGGGACGCACCGGCGGTAAGTGGTTTGGCATTGAACATTGGGGCGTCACTCCGGACATCATCACCGGCGCCAAAGGTCTCGGCAACGGAGCGCCTATCGGGCTTACTGTCGCCAAACCGGAAGTCGCCGATGCCATGCGCGGCGTCACCATTTCGACTTTCGGCGGCAACCCGGTTACAACCACCGCCGCCAAAGCCGTGATCGACTACATCGAGGATCAGAAGCTGCTTGCGAACTGCACCGAAACCGGTGCGTACATGCGCCACAAGCTCGAAGAACTGCAGGACAAGCACCAGATCATCGGCGATATTCGCGGTATGGGCCTGCTGCAGGCCATTGAACTGGTGGAAGACCGCAAGTCCAAGACTCCCGCTACCGCCGCGACTGCGCGGGTCATCGAAGCCGCGCGCGAAAACCGCATCCTGC
>DATAUH010000512.1:0-4446 GCA_036268375.1 Bryobacteraceae bacterium
GGCGATAGCCTCATGCAAGCGCACGTGCTCAAAGGCGCAAGCAAAACCGAAACCGAGCGCTTCTATCAGAACCTCTCGAGTCCCACGCACCACTTCATCTACGGCGGCGTCCAGCCCGAATTCTTCATGTTCAACAATCCCGAAAGCGCCTGCCGTACCTGCGGCGGTCTCGGGGTCCACAAAATCACGCACCCCGAACTGCTCGTTCCCGACGTCAAACGCAGCATTCTCACCGGCTGCTTTGTCAAAGAGGCTTTCAAATACAACCCCGACACCTGGGACGGCCGCGTGATGTACACCCTATCCAAAACCGTGGGCTTCTCGCTCGAAGTCCCTTGGGAGAAGCTCTCCGAGCGCGCCCGCAACGCCATCCTCTACGGAACCGACGCCGAAAAATTAAAGCTCGCCGTTCCGCCCGATTCCAAAATCAAACGTGAAGATTGGCAGGGCAAAGAAATTCGCTTCGGCGGCATCGCCCACCGCATCGAGCGCTACTACCGCCGCTACCGCCAGCGCGGCGAATCGAACGCGGGGATCGAAGCGTGGCTCGAGAAAGTTATGGTGGAGCGCACCTGTCCCGATTGCAAAGGCGCGCGCCTCCGCCCTACTCGCCTGCTCTTCACCGTCGCCGGCAAAACGATATTCGATGCCGGTAACCTGAACTTCGACGAGCTCTACAACTTCCTCGGCTCAATCAAACCCACCGGGCGCGGCGCTGACGCCGGCCGCCAGGTGCTCGGCGAAATTCGCGGCCGCCTCAAGTTGCTGCTCGGCATCGGCCTCGATTACCTCAATCTCAATCGCCGCTCCAGCACGCTGTCCGGGGGCGAATCGCAGCGCATTCGCCTCTCCACTCAAATCGGTTCCGGCCTCATGGGTATGCTCTACGTACTCGATGAGCCCAGCATCGGCCTTCACCCCAAAGACAACGTCAAGATGATCGCTACGCTCGAAAACCTGCGCGACATCGGCAACACCGTCATCGTCGTCGAACACGATCAGGACACCGTTCGCGCGGCCGACCACATCGTTGAAATGGGCCCCGGCCCCGGCGTCCACGGCGGCAACGTAGTCGTCCAAGGCACAATCGACGACGTGGTCCGCTGCAAATCCTCACCCACCGGTCAATTCATGTCCGGCAAGCGTTCCATTTCCATGCCGAAGTCGCGCCGTAAGGGCATCGGCGCCTCGATCACGATCCGCGGCGCCCGCGAAAACAATCTCAAGAATGTCAACGTCGAAATTCCGCTCGGGATGCTCATCGCCATCACCGGCGCGTCTGGCTCAGGCAAAAGCACGCTCATCAACGAAATCCTCTACAAGGCCCTCTGGAAGCGCCTGATCGACACCCGCACCCTTCCCGGCGCGCACGATTCGCTCGAAGGCGCCGACCACATACACAAGGTCGTCAACATCGATCAATCCGCCATCGGGCGCAACAGCCGCTCCAACCCTGCCACCTACATCGGGTTCTACGACGCCATTCGCGACCTGTTCACGCGCGCGCCTATCTCTGTCGAGCGTGGCTACAAATCCGGCCGCTTCAGCTTCAACGTCAAAGGCGGGCGCTGCGAAGAGTGCCAGGGCGAAGGCGTCATCTCCACCCAGCTCTACTTCATGCCCGACGTTGAAGTCACCTGCGCCGTCTGCAAACGCGCGCGCTTCAGCGCCGATACGCTCGAAGCCGCCATCCGCGGCAAAAACATCTCAGACGTGCTCAACCTTTCTATCGAAGAAGGCGTCGCCTTCTTCGCCCAGGAGCCCGTCATCGCCCGCAAAATCGAGGTACTGAACGACCTCGGCCTCGGCTACCTCACGCTCGGTCAATCGGCCACCACGCTGTCCGGCGGCGAAGCCCAGCGGATCAAGATCGCCGCCGAGCTATCGAAGCTTCAGCGTGGCAAGCACACGCTCTACATCCTCGACGAACCCACCACTGGCCTGCACCTCGCCGACATCGAGCGTCTGCTCGATTGCCTCAACCGCCTGGTCGACGCCGGACACACCGTGCTGGTCATCGAGCACCACGTCGACGTCATCAAGACCGCCGACCACGTCATCGACCTCGGCCCCGAAGGCGGCCACGCCGGCGGCGAGGTAATCGTCGCCGGGCCTCCCGAGAAAATCGCCGCCTGCGCACGCTCACACACCGGCAAATTTCTCAAAGAACACCTGTAGTCAAATAAACTCCCGACCCAGAATCTACGGTCACCGGCGGCTCCGATCCAAAGTAGATTGTGCGCCACCGCTCACGCACATTCACTATTCTGCGCGGTCGTATCCGCCAGGTTAATTAAGTTCAGCCCGCCGCCGTTCCGCGCAATCGAACGACGTCTTCACCGCGCATTTGAGAAATTAACCTGAAAACCGAAGTTCGGAATGGGAGAGTGGCCGAGGATTTGAGACAACAAGGGGATGGAAGCAAACGCGACGGACAAACCAGTCCCGCGCAAGATCATCGCCCTGTTGTCGGATGAGCGGTTGATCCTTCGCGAGACACAGCGCGCCGTGACCCCCTTCGGGGGGATCGCGGTTTTCATTTCTTTCCTGGGCAAGATTGGCTTTGCCGAGGCGGTCCGGCAGCACATGCCGATCTGCTGGAAGTCGCCGAATCACATCGAGCCCACCGCGACTTTCACCGCGTTCCTGATATCTGTTCTGGCGGGGGCCAGACGCTTCGCTCACACCACTCCGCTGCGTGGTGATCACGCCCTGCATGCGCTGTTGGCCATGGACTGTTTTCCTCACCTGCGGCGCCATCCTCGGTCGAGCTGGCCGCCGACTGGTGACTCACCTATCGCAGAGTTGTGGCGGCTTGCAAACGAAAAACCCCTTGCTGGACAACATCCTGAGTTGGAAATTCCAACTTTGCCGAAGTTGACTCTGGCTGTCCAAACCTGATCTCGACCGCCGCAAAATCACGCCCTCAACACCCACGCCAAGGAGGTTAGATTCACGTTCAACTTCGGAATTCAGGCTGAGACTGCGTGGCATGAGCAACCATCGCCAAGCAAGCAGACCAAAGAATCAATATCTCTCTGCGAATTCTCACAAACCCACCCTTGCCTCGGTTAGACTCTACATTCCTCGCTGTGTTCCAGCGTCGAAGAACGATACAAGGCACGTTAGGCGGTCTCTTTACCGCTGCAATCCCCTACGTGTCGCCACAGCACAGTTCGTCCGTCGGCGCTATCAATCACGCGAGCGAATCGTCCTGGATCCTAGAGACAGTCCAACCGTTAGTGATTGCATTTCTTCGGATCGACTTCCGGTTGCACTGAGCTCTATCGAATTGCCTTCAGTCTGGCCGCCTGCAATCGCGCCCGCAACCGCTCCTCCCGGCGCCGCAATCCCGGACTTTCCCCAATCGCCAGCGCCTGCAGCGTGAACTCCAACGCAGCCGCGTAGTTCTTGGCGCGCCGCTCGTGGTGTTTCGCCAGTTCCACCATCGCCTGGGCTCGAAACGGATTGCGCGTCGCAGCCAGATCGCTCCACACTTCGAGCGCCGCTTCCGTTCCTCCACCGCGCCGCTCTTCACGCGCAATATCCCACATTGTCCGAAACAGCAGCGGGTCCGGCAAACCCATCTCGACTGCCCGACGCAATAGCGTCAGCGCTTCCGGCCTGCGTTTCGCATCGCAAAGCCACCGCGCCAGCCCGATCAGATCGGCCCCGTGCATCACCGCCGCCTCTGCCGGCGTCCGAAAAGCTTCGGCGACTATCGGCGTCAAACACGCCAGCGTCAGAATATCCAGCGCATTATGGTGAAAAATCGGGACCAGCCGCAGCGCCTGATGATTCCGCTGGAACTCAAAATAGTAGTAGGGAATCAGATCGCCCGGCAGATCGCCTTGCCTCTCCACTCCCAAAACTTCGGTCTCCAGATCCATCAAACGGCATGAGTCCAGGCGCAGTCTCCACAGCCGCCGCGCCCCAAAGAGAAGATCCAGATGCGGCATCCGCGCCAAAGAATGTTGCATGTGGTAAAGGTAAAATCGCCCTTCGAGCAGCGGCTGATCGAACGTGCGCCCATTGAACGTCACCAGCGCATCGAACTGCTCCAGGTACTCCGCCAGCCGCCCCAGCAACGACGCTTCCTCATCCCAGTCACGCATGAAAAACTGCCGCAACCGGAAGCCTGCCGCGTCAATCGAACCGACCCCCACCAGAAACGCGCACGCTCCTGCTCCCAAGCCTGTCGTTTCCGTATCCAGAAACGCCAGTTTCGTTGGCGCTGCATGCGGGATCTCACCGCCGGACAGGGCGCACAGAAGATCCGGATCCCAATCCGCCAGGTCGGCAATCCCCACGCTTCCGTAGCGGCGGTGCCGCTCCCAAATACGTTCCGTCTCAAAGTGCCGCCCGCGCCGCGTTCGCACCACCTCGCCGGAAAGCAGCTCTTCAATCGCCTCCCGCCGCGGCCGTTCGGCGCGCCGGATCGACACT
>DATAUH010000513.1:0-12911 GCA_036268375.1 Bryobacteraceae bacterium
CAGCAACAGAACGCTTCCTGTGGGCACTCCCGAACCCGGAGCGACCGCGGATACCACCACCGTAATCTGGCCCTGCCCGTTGTTCGTAAGCGTCGTCACTGAATTCGCCTTCGTGATCGTGAAGGTGACGCTCGCACTCGAGCCTGCATAGTAAGGATCGCTGCCAGCCGATGGATACCTCGCCGTCAATATATACGTCCCCGCCGCCGGGTTAAAGCTCGTGGAGGCAATGGACACCGTTCCACCCGTTGCACTCGCAACAAGCGGCGCCGTCACGTTGATCCCACCGCCGCTGAACGCAACTGCCTGGCTCGCTGGATCTGGGCCCAAGCTCGGCAGGATTGTCGCCGCGGTCAACGTACCATTCAGTGAAAATGGCTGCCCATACACATAGGTCTGCGGATTCTGTCCGATGCAGATCGATATTGTCGTTGTACACGCGCTCAGCGTCGTTACCACCGGCGCCGTAGAAAAGCTCGTCGTGCCAGTGCTGGTCTGCGTCTTAATGTCTCCGTTGTAGACCGCCGAATATGCGTTTACTCCCGTCGGCGCGTTCACTGAAGGCGGCACAAGCGTGAAGCTGCACGTCACCGTGGTCACAGCCTGGCTTCCGTTCACCACCATGTTTCCCGCGCTCGGCGTCACCGTGAACGTGTTCCCCGATTGCGCTCCACAATTAGGATTCACGAAGGTCCCTACCGGCAGCGTAAACGTAAACGTGCCGCTCGGCGCATTCGTCGCCCCCGTCGCCGTCGTGGCCGCCGTCAGTGTCACCTGCGTTCCTAACTGCACCGTCGACGTAGCCAGCGGCGTAAATACCGGCGTCAGCGTCGTCACCGTTCCGAACTTCGTCACATTGAACAAAAACGGCGTCACCGTTCCCAGCGAATAATTCGTGTCCCCCGGATATGTAATGGATGCCGTCACCGGACCCGCTTGCAACCCCGCCGCGCCGCCCGGACCCGTTGTCGCCGTGCAACTCGCCACTCCATTCACCAGCGTCGCCGTGCAGATCACCGCATTGCCCGCCGCGCTGTTGATGAAGGTGACGGTGCCGGTTGGATTCGGTGAAAGTCCGCTGCCCACCGTCGCCGTGAACGTCACTTGCGAACTCACCACCACGTTCTGACCGGTCGTGACATTCGCCGTCACCGTGAAGGGAGCCGGCCGCGTCGAAACCGTAAAGCTGGCGGGCGTCGATATTGCGCCGCTCACGAAGTTGCCGTCCAAATTCGAATACGTGCTCTTCACCGTGTAAGCGCCGCTCGGTAAACTCGATGTCACCGTCGCCGCAAGAATCGTCACCTGCGCCGCCGATGTCCCCGCCGGGGTATTACCTGAAAGCGTTGCTGCCGGCGCGCAGTAGACGAGCGTTCCGCCACTGGTACTGATGCAAAATGTCAACGTACCCGTCGGCGCAGTCGCGCCGCTGGCCGCCGTAGCCGTGCCGCTGATCGTGATCGCATCGCCGGAACCGACCGGATTCGGACTTACAACCGGCGTCGAGAGGCTCACATTGACCTGTGTCGTGTTGTTGTAAGGCGTGGAAATCGAATTCGACGCCGTGAAGCTCGCGTTGCCCGCGTACGCTGCCCAGATCGAATGCGGGTTGCTCACCGAACTAAGCGACACCGTGCTGGTAATCACCGTGGTGTTGAAGCCGGTTAGTGTTCCCGTACCCAGCAGCGTCGAAGCGCCGATGTTGCCGGCCACGCCGTCATACAACGTCACTGTCCCCGAGACCGGGTTTGATGTAGCAGGCGCGTTCCCAGTCACCGTCACCAAAAAACTCGGCGTCGCGGTGCCGCCCACCGTCAACGCAACCGCCGTCGAAGATCCCGCTTGCGTAATCGTCAGCGCCGTAGCGCCACTATTGTTCGCACTGCTTGCGCTCCAACCGCTGCCCACTGCCGGTGCATATACTGTGGTCACCGTGTGCGGGCCTACCGCGATGGTGTTGCCTAGCGAAACCGCGCCGGTCGTTCCGCTCGTTAGCGGGTTCGCAAACCCAGGCGCCCCGCTGTCGATTGAAAATGTCACCGTTCCCGTTGGACTGCCGCCGCCCGATTGCGCCGTTACCGTCGCCGTGCCGGAAACCGGCTGGCTGAACACGGCAGTGAGAGGTACCGCTGTCGTCGACCCTGCAGTCAGCGTGTAGCCTGTCGTCGTTCCCGTGGCCACGATGTTCGTGACAATCGCATTCGAAGACAAACTGGGCGCGGAAGCCGGGTCGCCTGCGTAGTAAGCCACAATCGTGTGCGTTCCCACCGCAAGCGGCGTCGTCGGAACGAACGAGGCCACGCCCGCGTTCCCGTTGTTCAGCGTCACGGTGCCAATCGCGGTCGGATCGCTCGGCCCACTGCACGTATGAGCCGCGTTATCGCAAAAAGTCACCGTTCCAGTCGGCGTTCCGCCGCCGCTTACCGTAACCGTTGCCTGATATGGCGTGGTTGAGCCGTATGGCGTGTTGCCCGTGGGGCCCGCCGTCATCGCAGTGGTCGTACTCGCTGTCGATGTGTAACTCACCGAATCCGATGACGCCGTGACTAACGTGTAAGTGTTGGTTACTGTCGAATCCGGCAGGTAATTTATCCCGAAAAATGTTGTTCCCGCCGCGGGAACAACCTGATACGCCAGATTCGTCGTGTTATTCGGACCGGTCGCCAGCGTGCAAACGTTGTTACTTCCTGACGGGGTGCATGTATAGCCGGTTGCGCTCACGATATGAGTCGACGGGCACGTCCCCGTACTCGAATCCGTGCCTTCGCATAGCTGCACTAATCCCAGCGGCGTCACATTAGGAGTCGCGGGGTTGGGAGACACCGTGACTGTGATCTGTACCGTCGTTCCAGGCGGCGCGCTCGTCGGACTAAATGCCAACGAAATCACCGGCGGCAACGCGTCCGTGAACGTTGATTGCGCCTCCGACTGGCTCCCCGTCGCCGTCATCAAAAACTTCATCCCCAGGTGGCTCTTATCCACCGCGAAGCCATTCAGCGTGATATTTCCTGCTCCGTCCGCTACCGCCGCGCCCGTGAACTCCACGCGATGTTGGTCAACCGGGAACGCCTCCACCTGCACCAGCACCTGTTCGCCCGGAACCCAACCCGCGCCCGAGATCTTCACCGCCGTTCCCGGCGCATAGTCCGGCTTGTCCGTCACAATCGCGGCCGCGCGAAACAGCTCGCTGCTGCTCAGCACTCCGTTGTCGTCGCGGCCCCCCACAATCAAAAAGCTTCCTGGCCGCAGGTTCGCCTGCGCCATGTCCCTGCGCGCCGCATTCAACGGCGTACCCGCCGTGATCGCCCCGGTCCACGGCGTGTAAATCTCCGTCGATCCCAGCACCGTGGAATTTCCCGTGCCTCCCAGGATCAAAATTCGCCCATTGCCCGGCAGCGCATACGCCACATGGTTCGCTCGCGGCTCGAGCAACGCCGGTCCCGCGATCGATGATCCCGTGCCTGCGTCGAAAATCTCGGTATTCGAAAGCGTGTTGCCGCTGGCGTCAATACCGCCAATCAGCAAAATTCGTCCATCCAACAGCGCGGCAGCCGCAAAGTTCCGGCGCGCCTGCGACATCGTGCCGGCCACGGTAATAGAGCCAGTCAAACCGTCGTAGCTTTCGACACTGTCAAGCGTGTTCGTTCCGTCTGTTCCGCCGGCGATTAGAAGGTTGCGCGTGCCCGAAGCCGCCATCGCGAAATCCGAGCGCGGCGTATTCAGCGTACCCACCGCGTGGAACTTACCACTGGTGAATACTTCCAACACCCCCGTAACGGAGCCCTGATTTACGCCTCCCGCAATCCAGACGTCGCCGTTAAATGTCGCCACGGCCTTGTGGCCTTCGCGCGCAACACTCATGCTGCCTGTACGCTGCCAAGCGTTGGCTACGGGATCATAAATCTCGGCTGTGCTCACAGCGCCGGACCCGTCATTCCCCCCGGTCACCAACACGCGGCCGTCGCTCAGCGTCGTGCACGCCGCATTGGCGCGTGCCGTCTGCATCGCGGGGGCCGCTGTAAATGCGCCGTCCGCGCCATATACGTCCACGTTTGAAACCGGACCCGCGTCGCCCATGCCGCCGGCCACCAGTGTTCTTCCGTCATTCAAAACCGCCGCACAGCTTTGCGCTCGCGCCGCAGTAAGATTGCCCGACAGGATCCAATGATTGATAACGGAATTGCTTATTTGCGCGTGGGTGGGTGGCGCCAGCGAGATATATGCGATGCCAAAACTGGCTACAAGACTTGCTATCGACCGGCGCACTAAAAGAAACCTCCACTGCGTTTACAGCGACTTAGAGAAATCGAAGAATACCACAAGAGGTTTAACAACTGAAAAAAGAAGCGCTTATGCCTGTACGATTGAATGTATCGTATGAGACGCGCGGAATACATGATGTGAAAGCGGCAGCCGTGAACGCACATTCTTACGCGTTCAGATCCTACCGAATTACTTCAACAATTCCGAGGGAATCCTCAATTGCCCGGACTCAACGCTTGGCCTCCAGCTCATGCCAACGCCTGCGTCTGCAATTCCTGAGTTCGGGCTCTTGGCTCTCGACTTGCGGCTCCCGGCTACACGCCCCATTTCCCGAAACCCAGTTCCTGGAAGCATGCTCCGAACCGCAGTCCCCTCCCCGCTGCTAACTCCTCACGTCCACTACCCAAATCCTGAAAGGATTCAGGGCCGTAGGCCTGCGGAGCGCCCTCGGCCGCGACGCCGTCTGCTAACCAGAAACACACATCCGGTCCCGAATAGCATCAGCCCTATCGTTCCGGGCTCAGGAACCGGCGCCACTTGCAAACTGTCGATGAACACGCCGCTCATATCGTTCAGCATGACTAGCTCCACGCTGGAAATCTGGGTGTTCGGGTCGTAGAACTGAATCAGTGGCGCGGTGTTGCAGGGTTGTGGTCCCGTGGACGCGGATAGTCCGGCGCAGTTCCCGCCATCGCCAGTATCTTGAATTTTGTAGATTCCAAGTTGACTGCCGTGTGAATCGAACGCCAGCAACTCCGCCGTGAAATTGGATTGAAATGCCGAGCTCACCTGAAACGCGACATACGATAACGCCTGCGCGAACGTAAAGGTAATCGTGGGATATCCGTGTGAATTTCCTGAAGGCGCCAGAGCCCCCAGCAGGTTATCCCCAAACTGTGGCTGCGAACTTGGCGTGGTGGGAGCGCCGAAGTGCCCCGATTGGTAGATGTTATTCGAGTTTACGAAGGCGGCCGGAACCCACGAATTGTAGGTCGAGCTCCACGCCATAGCCGTGTTATCCGCACGCACCAGTTGATCGTTAGACTGTATGGTGAACGCATCTCCGTCTACCGCCGCGTTCAGAGTCGTTCCCACCGCCTTCGGGAACGTAAGCACCGACGCGTCGCCCAATCCGCCCAGGTTCGAACCCGCCGCTCCCGCCACCGACCCCTGCACCGCGCTGCCCCAGTCTAATGTCGAAGTCGCCGTGAATAATGGGGAGCAACTTTGATTAGTAAAGACATTTGAAGTCCCAGTGGCAGAAGAACAAATAACGGACGAAGCTTTAGCAGGTATTAAAACAATCATGCCGAGCCCGGTAAGAAGTGGAAGTATGCGTCTTAACAAGTGCGCTTTGCCTCTAAGCAAACATTCTAGAGGGGTTTTTATCTGCGTGAGCACGCAAAGTAACCCAGAGCACATGGGTTTACCAAGCAAAATGGGAGTATACCCGATATAAGCAATTGATTCTATGAGATAAAGTTGCGGCAAGCATCTCGCCAAAATACTGCCCCCGATCAGGCCTTACTTAGGTTAATTCAAGCCGGGTACTAACTGTTTTATAAACTGTTTTCCAGTAAATATATTTCCACATATCTAATGGGTAATAACAGGGGGAGCCGAGTTCGTTTTTTCGAGTCGGCGCCATGCTTCAATGGGTGATCGATGAAACCGATCCGCTCCGAGTCCGTTTTTTCAACTCCGTGGTTTGACGTGGTCGCGAAGACCATGCGGGATGGCGAGCTGCCCTACTACTCGCTCCGCATGCCGGATTACACTGCCGTTCTCGCCCTCACCGCCGAAGGCCGCGTCGTCGCTGTGCGCCAGTACCGCCCGGCGCTCGAAACCTACACCTTGGAGTTGCCATCGGGCTTGGTCGATCCCGGTGAATCGCCCGCTGGCGCCGCACGCCGCGAGTTGTTCGAAGAGACCGGCTACCGCGCCTCGGAATTGCAGCTCATCGGCGAAATGTCCACCGACGTCGGGCGTCTGTCGAATCGAATCTGGAGCTATTTTGCTTGCGGAGTGCGTAAGGACGAAGCCGCACAACCCGAAGCTGGAATCGAGGCCGTGACGCTCTCAATCGAGGAGTTGCGGGAGATGCTAATTGGCGGGCAGTTCAATCACGCGCTTCACGTCGCCATTCTGACGCTGGCGGCGGCGCGAAACCTGATCGCTATTTCTTGAAAAGTTTATCGAACGCGCTGCGCGCATCGTCTGCATTGCGCGGCGCCGGCGGACCTGCGGGTGCACTCGCCTGCGGGTTGTGCCCGTTGCCGTTCGTCGGCGACACGCCATCCCGGGCCACCGTCACGCGCGGCTTGAAGAGCGTACACGTGTTCGCCTTGTCCTTCACCGCAATGCGCGCCGGTATCGGCTTCGCGCACTGGAAACGCGTGGAGGGGTCAAAGTAGCTGCACTGCTTACAGCAATGGAGCTCGGCGCTGCATTTGGGGCAGACGCCGCTGAAATCCATATCGGCGGGCAGCGCTGTCGCGCAGTTGAAACACCGGGATGCCGCCACATGCTGCACCAGGCGGGGCAGCCTCGGTCCGGTTACGTCAATCGGGGGGCGGGGACCTTGCGGCTTCGGCCGGTCTTCGCGAAATGGCCGGGAATCGCGGCCCGAGTCCATATACCCGTTCTGTCTATACTTACGATCGCTGTCCATTGGGGAAAAACACTCCGTTGCTAGCAGGACTTTACGCGCTGAAAACAATAACGATGGCGCCTGGTTTGGAAAGTTCGATGAGACCGCAACGTTTGCCCGGTATTCGGGAAAGTTCGGCGATTCACGTTGGGATCAGAGCGAGGCTTGCGGGAAATCCGAGGCGCATCGTTAACAGGTTCGGGAACCCGCCACTGCTTTCACTACCTATGTACCATGGAATTCACCCGATTGCACGCACGAAGTTTACGGATCGGGGGCGCAGATGAGGGAAGCCGTTCTATAACTTGTGGGAGGATACTAAAGATATAACCCTAGTAAGCAATACGGAGAGTAGTCTTACGCACCGCTTGTTTCGCCCTCCAAATCTTCAACAATTGTGCGCAAATTAAGCCGGCCGCGCCATTTCGGAATTGCCGCGCGAAACTCGCGCATTTTTCGTCCGTGCTAACTCCGTTTGCACTCATGCCAAACTCTCTGCTACCATCGATTGGAGCGAATCGGAATCCTCCCTTTGCGTTCTTCCAAATCCAACCAACGGAGTTAAGAAATCAACTGAATGAGCTTTACCGTTTTTCTAGGCAATTTGCCCACGTGGGTCACTGCCGACGATATTAAGCAATGGCTCGCTGCCGAAGACCTCGTCGCCGATGCCGTAAAAGTAATCCGCAACCACGAAACCCAGGAATCCAAAGGCTTTGCTTTCGTCGAGGCCCCCACGTCCGACGAAATGGCCGCCATCATCAAGCGCTTCGATCGCGCACCTCTTGAAGATCGCCTCCTGCGCGCCAACCCCGCCCAGCCTCCCAAGGGCAAAGACGGTAAGCCCGCGCAGAGCACTACCGCAACGCCAGGCGCTGCGCCTAACGGTTTTCGCGCCCCCCGCGGCGGTGATCGCCGGAAACGCGGCGGCAAGGATCGCGACTCTTCGCCCCGCAGTGCTTTCGCTAACGAACTCGCCAAAGCCCTCTAGCTCACATCCAATTACAAATTGTCTCCACCGCGGCGCCACCGCTAAGGCGGAGCCGTTTTTAAATAACAACGGAGTCGCTTTTTAATAACGACGGACTCGTTTTCAACGAGCGGCGCAAGCCGTTTTCTGTGCGCCAGCGTTTGCGAGCCCTTCCAAGGCCGTTCCCGACCAACGCCGCGCTTGTTGCGCTTATCTCACCTGTGAACGCCAGTCACATCGATCACCCTCGCATCCGCTTTGTTTTCAAGATATGATTGCTGGCATGCCGCGTGCTTTCCGGCAGCGCATGAAATTCGTCTGGGCGAGCGTCCTGTTGGTGGCAGGTCTCCCGCTCCTGGCCGCTGGGACCCAAGATTCCGAATTCAATGTGAATACCCGCTACACCGTGGAAGACGTCCAGGTCGCGGGGGATGGGTGGACAACCCATCTGGTTTCCGACAAGGATTCCCACATCAGCTTTCACCTCCGTCAGGACCTGCTCGCCCTCATCGGTCAAAAACTCAACACCTCCGCTCTGGACGATGTCGCCCGCCGCCTCCGCAAGGAGTTCCGCGCCCGCACCGTCGAGCGCCACGTGCTCCGCGGCAAATCGCCTCAGACCGTGCAAGTGGTTTTCGATATCGAAGTCCGGCCCGCGCGCTTCGATCTCGCGGTTCCCAAGTTCGCCTATGTGTCCAATCAAGGCTGGAACGGAGCCGGCGAGGCCACCGCGACTATTTATCACCACGCCTTCACCGGCGGCGTCGTCAGCGACGGCGATGAACTTCTGGAGCGCTACACCGGCTTCCAGGCCCGCTACGAAAACACCCGCCTGTTCACCGATCGCCTGCATTTTCGTTTCGAATACGACGACTATCACGAACTCTGGCACGATCGTACGCGCGTGGAATCGGTCACAGACCTTTATCGGGCGCGCCAGATCGTCGAGCCCGTGCTTACTTACCAAATCGCGCGGCCCCTGTCCTTGAGTTTGGGCGCCAGCTTCGAGCAACTGCAGCCCATCGATCCGGCCGCGCATATCGAGGCAGCGAACGCGGTCATCCTGGGCGCGCACTTCCGCTACCGCACCGAAAACGCGGTCGACGAACAGCTCTTCGATTCCGGCTACGATCTGCGTTCCGGCGCTCACACGCTCGCCAGCGACTTCGCGTACAACCGTCACCACTTCGAATTTCGCTATACTTGGACTCGCGGAAAGCAGACCGTAATGGATGACGCCATAGCTGGCGTGCTGACCGGAAGGGCCCCTCTTTACGAGCGCTTCAGTCTCGGCAACAGTAGTACTCTCCGCGGCTGGAACAAGTACGAGCTCGATCCTCTTGGCGGAAACCGCATGCTTCACAATGCCGTCGAGTACAGGTATGGCGCTTTTCAGGCGTTTTATGATTTAGGGGCCATTTGGGATGCCGGCGAAGCAGTGATCGCGCGCTCCTCAATAGGCGCAGGGATTCGGGAAGGACCTTTTTCGATAGCAGTCGCGATCCCCATGCGGGACGGCCGGATTGAACCGGTGCTCATTGTGGGGATGAATTATTGACGAAGACCGTTTGATGGACAGCAATTGACCGAGCGCCCGCGAGCAACCGGATTCACCAGGCGTAGCTGGCTTCTGGCCGGCCTCGCTATACCTCTGTTCCGCGCCCGCGCCGCTGCCAATTTCGCTCTAAAGTACGACGGGGACAATCTTTATCCGGATGCGCCCGATATCCACTTCCTCACTCCGAGGGTGGTGGCCCGGTTGCGCGATTCGGCCGATACACAGGCATTCATTTCCGAGTTGAAGATCTTTGGGGGCAGCGGACCGGATGAGCCGCCGATCCGGCAGGCGCACGCCCGCCTGGTAGTGAGTTACTCCCTTTGGGAAGAGACATTCACAGTCGCCATTCCGGGTATTCGCACGCAGCAGGGCCTCTCGGTCCAGCAGGCGGAGGCGTGGTGTTTCGAAAACCTCGCCGTCAGCGCCGCCGGTCTCGATCCCTCCAAGCCCTATCGCATGCGCTTCGAACTGCGCAGCGTCCGCCGCACCGACCTCAACCGCGTATTGGGAGACGTAGGCATCAGCCTCGTCAACATGATCGATATTTTCAGCCGCAAGGCCGGGGCCGACGAACCCAATTGGAGCCGGGAGCTCTCCTTCCGTCTCATGGACCTTCCGCGGATTACCGGCCGTCCAGGCCGTCACGGGTGAATCGTCTTCGCAACAGATTAATCCTGGTCTTCCTCGCAGCTACCCTCATACCTCTCTCGGCCACGCTCTGGGTCACGACCACGCTCCTGAGCATCAAGCCGAATTTTGCCGCGATTAGCCGCATGGATTCGCTCTCCGCGTCCTTGCGCCGCACTGGTCGCGAACTGATCACGCAACTCAAGCTGCAGGCGCAATCAGGCCAAATTCCGCCGGCAGTATACGCCGACGCGGACCGCGCACAATGGCCGCAAGCGGTGAAAACCTTCGCCGCCAGCAACCAACCCGACACCTCCATCGTTTCCGGCAAAGACGGCGACACGATTCAGTACCTGACGCGTCACGGCAACGACGTCTGGGTCTACTCCACGACCCTGCGCGACGTCCGCATGGATCAATTAGAGCGTGAGATTCGTGACGCGGGCGCGCTTTCCGCGGCCGTCAACGAGCGTGACGTGCCGCGCGGCATCCTGCTCACCTATATCGTGCTGGCTGCCTCCTTTTGGCTGGCCGCGCTCGCATTTTTGATCTACTTTGCGCACCGCATCAGCCGCCCGATTCAAAGTTTGACTGCAGGGCTGACGAAAGTAGCCGGCGGCGACCTCGACGCGCGAGTGGTTGCCCATCGCGATGATGAAGTTGGCCGCGCCATCCAGGCCTTCAACGGAATGGCGGAGCAGCTTCACGCCGCCACCGAGCGCCTGGTCACCATGCGCCAGCTCGAAGGCTTGCAACTGCTGGCGCGCAAGATGGCGCACGAGGTGAAGAACTCGCTCACGCCCATCCGTCTCACTGTGGAAGAGATGGTCGATCGTTACGGCGAAGCTGAACGCCCCACCGATCGCGTATTCATCGAACAGGCCGCGCAGATCGTTGTGGACGAAATCGAAACTCTCGAGCGCCGCGTGCGCGCCTTTTCGCAATTCGCAGCCGAGCCCCCCGTGCGTCCGCAAACCGTCGAAGTCAACGCGCTGCTGCAAGAACGCGTGGCATTTCTCAAGACCGCGCACGCGGAAATTGCCTACGAATGCCGTCTGGACGAATCCGCGCCCGAAGCCTTCGTCGACCCCGACCTCATCAAAGGCATCCTGACCAACCTGCTCGAAAATGCCGCGGACGCCGCGGGCGAAGGCGGCCGCATTATGGCCGCGTCCACCGTACAAAACGGACGCGTAGCCATCGAAGTGCACGACTCCGGCCCCGGATTGAGCGCGCAGGCGCGCGCCTCACTCTTTCAGCCGACCATTTCATTTAAAAAGCGCGGTATGGGTCTCGGTCTCTCCATCGCCCGCCGCAGCGCGTTGTTGTCCGGTGGAGACATTCTGCTGGTGAAAGGGGAACTGGGCGGCGCCGCTTTCCGCGTGCTGCTGCCCAGAGCGAATCATGGCGAACAAACGCGTTCTGATCGTGGATGATGAAGAAAATATCGGCCGCTCGCTACGCATGATCCTGGAGCGCGAAGGGTACAACGTCAATCTGTGTAAAAGTGTGGCGGAGTTTTCCAAACACCCCATCGCGCAGACGGCCGACGTGTACCTTTTTGATATGAAGTTGCCCGACGGCAACGGGATAGACCTGCTGCGCGCGCTGAAACAGAACAACAACGGCGGCGGTTCACCTGCCGTGATGATCTCTGGCCACGGCACCATTGCCGACGCTGTAGAAGCTACGCGTGCAGGCGCTTTCGATTTCCTGGAGAAGCCCCTCAGCCGCGATCGCGTGCTCCTCGCCGTGAAAAATGCGCTGGAACATTTCACGCTGCGGCAGGAAAACGAACGCCTGCGCGAGCTGGTAGGCTCGCAACACGCGCCCAAGATGATCGGCTCCAGCCCCGCGTGGCAGCGCGCCGTGGAACAGGCATCCATGGCCGCGAAATCCGACGCGCGCGTGCTGCTGATCGGCGAATCCGGCACTGGCAAGGAGTTGCTGGCCGCCCACATTCACGCGCTCAGCCCCTTCTCAAATGGTCCATTCGTTAAAGTGAACTGCGCCGCTATTCCCACCGAGTTAATCGAGACCGAACTGTTCGGCCACGAGAAGGGCAGCTTCACCGGCGCCACCGCAACCCGTCGCGGCAAATTCGAACTGGCCGATGGCGGCGCGATTTTCCTCGACGAAGTGGGCGATCTGCACGGCGCCTCGCAAGCCAAGCTTCTGCGCGTGCTGCAGGAGGGCGAATTTCACCGCGTCGGCGGTGAGCAGATCATTCGCGTCAACGTGCGCGTGATCTCCGCCACGAATCGCGACCTCAACTCCATGGTGACGCAGGAGAAGTTCCGCGAGGACCTCTACTATCGTCTCAGCGTCGTACCCATCCGCGTGCCAGCGCTGCGCGAACGTCCGCACGACATACGCCTGCTTGCCGAATATTTCCTCGATGACTTCTGCGCGCGCAACAATTTCAAAGCCAAGAAGCTGGATGAGAGCGTGTTTCCTATGCTCGAAAGCTATGCGTGGCCGGGCAATGCGCGCGAACTGCGCAACGTCATCGAGCGCATGGCCATCCTGACCGCTGGCGATAAGCTAACGCGCGAAGCCATTCCGGTCGAAATTCGTGTGCAACGCGAAGCCGGACCGAAATCGACCATTCAGGAAGCTCGCGAATCGGCGGAGCGCGAACACATTTTGCGCGCGCTCGAAGAATCCAACTGGAATGTGTCGGGCGCGGCCCGTGCATTGGGCATGGAACGCACGAATCTGCACAAGCGCATTCGCGCGCTAGGCCTCAGCCGCGGCAAGTAGTCCCGCGCGCCCCGCGAAATCATGTAGCCTGTTTTTGTGGGCAAGGCAGAAGCGGTAGAGGTTCTCGAGCTCAACGGACG
>DATAUH010000514.1:0-3466 GCA_036268375.1 Bryobacteraceae bacterium
GTCTGGCGCAAGCCGGAAGCAATCCACGTGGGATGCCCCTCTCCAGCCGATTTGACGAGGCAGCGAGCCACTCCGTGAGGATCAGGACCAGAAACGCGCTTATCATCCGACAACCACCAATTCACCTTCTATCCCAGTTCCCCCCAAACACAAACAGCGGCCGGCTACGCCGGCCGCCGCCTTCCCCGCACCTAACTTCCACCTACCGCAAATCGTACCGATCCAACTCCATCACCTTACCCCAAGCCTTCGCAAAGTCCTGCGCAAACGCCTCTTTCGAGTCATCACATGCATAGACCTCCGCAACCGCCCGCAACTGCGAGTTAGATCCAAAGATCAAATCCACCCGAGTCCCGGTCCACTTCACCTTACCCGTCGACCGGTCCTTCCCTTCATACACGCCATCCGTCAAAGTGGGCTCCCACTTAGTCTTCATGTCGAGTAAGTTGACGAAGAAGTCATTAGTCAGCGTCCCCGGCCGGTCCGTCAACACGCCATGCTTCGTCCCCCCGTAGTTAGCGCCCAGCGCGCGCATTCCGCCCACCAGCGCCGTCATCTCGGGCGCGCTCAGTTTCAGTAACTGCGCGCGGTCCACCAGCATCTCTTCCGCCGGCCGGTGGCCATTCGCGCTACTCACATAGTTGCGGAACCCGTCGGCATGCGGCTCCAGCACCGCGAACGAGTGCACGTCCGTCTGCTCCTGCAACGCATCCGTCCGGCCCGGAGAAAAGGCAACCTTCACTTCATGCCCGCCCTTTTTCGCCGCTTCTTCCACCGCGGCGCAGCCGCCCAGCACAATCAGGTCCGCCAGCGAAACCTTCTTGCCGCCCTTCTGCGCCCCGTTGAACTCTTTCTGGATCGCCTTCAGCTTCTCCAGCGCCTTCGCCAGTTCGGCCGGCTGGTTCACTTCCCAGTCCTTCTGCGGCAACAATCCCAGGCGCGCTCCATTCGCTCCGCCGCGCTTGTCGGACCCGCGGAACGTAGATGCCGACGCCCACGCCGTCGTCGCCAGTTGTGAAATCGACAGCCCCGACGCCAGTATCTTCGCCTTCAGCGCCGCGGCGTCCTGCTCGGTGATTAACGCGTGATCCACCGCCGGCAGCGGGTCCTGCCAAAGCTGCGGCTCCTTCGGAACCAGCGGACCCAGGTAGCGCGAAATCGGCCCCATGTCGCGGTGCGTCAGTTTGTACCACGCCTTCGCGAATGCGTCCGCGAACTCCTGCGGATTATCCAGGAAGCGTTTCGAGATCGCCGCGTAGTTGGGGTCTACGCGCAGCGCGATGTCCGTCGTCAGCATTCCCGGCGCATGCCGCGCCGAGCCGTTGTGAGCGCCCGGCACTGCATCCGCCGCCGCGCCATTCTTCGGCGCCCATTGGTTCGCGCCTGCCGGGCTCTTCACCAGTTCCCATTCGTGGCCAAACAGGTTTTCAAAGTAGTTGTTGTCCCACTTAGCCGGCGCCGTCGTCCAGGTAACTTCCAGGCCGCTCGTGATCGTGTGCGCGCCGTTGCCGTTCCCGAAGCTGTTCTTCCAGCCCAGGCCCTGCTCCTCGATCATCGCGCCCTCGGGCTCGGAGCCCACGTACTTGCCCGCATCCGCCGCCCCGTGCGTCTTGCCGAATGTGTGGCCGCCCGCAATCAGCGCTACCGTCTCTTCATCGCTCATCGCCATGCGCGCGAACGTCTCGCGAATGTCCCGCGCCGAGCTCGCCGGATCCGGCTTTCCATTCGGCCCTTCCGGATTCACATAGATCAGGCCCATCTGCACCGCCGCCAGAGGCGCGTCCAAATCCCGATCGCCCGTGTACCGCTCGTCTCCCATCCACTTCGATTCAGGCCCCCAGAAGATGTCTTCCTGCGGCTCCCACACATCCTCGCGCCCGCCGGCGTAGCCGAACGTCTTGAAGCCCATCGATTCCAACGCCACATTGCCCGTCAGCACCAACAGATCGGCCCACGAAAGTCTCCGGCCATACTTCTGTTTGATCGGCCACAGCAGCCGCCGCGCCTTGTCCAGGTTCGCGTTGTCCGGCCAGCTGTTCAGCGGCGCAAACCGCTGCGTGCCGTATCCCGCGCCGCCGCGTCCGTCGCCGGTGCGATACGTGCCCGCGCTATGCCATGCCATGCGAATGAAGAACGGGCCGTAGTGACCAAAATCGGCCGGCCACCATTCCTGCGAGGTCGTCATCAGTTCGCGCAGGTCCTTGACCACCGCATCCAGGTCGAGCTTCTTGAACTCTTCCGCATAATTAAACGTCTTCTCCATGGGATCCGCCATGGGAGAGTTCTGGTGCAGGATCTTCAGGTTCAATTGATCCGGCCACCATTGCGCATTCGTCGGCGCTCCGGCCACTGTGTGCTTGCGCGCGCCGCCCGTTACCGGGCACTTCGTTGGCCCGGATATGCTCTGTTCACTGTTGGGGACAGCCGCTGCTGCTCCTGCGAGGTCTTTTTCCATCTGCTCATCCTCCTTGGGGGTTTTGTTCAAACTCGAAATTTAGTTAAAAGTTCACGAACCACAAACCATCCGGTTCGCCGTTCGCACATCGGCAGCGGGCTCCGCTCTCAGGCCCGCGCCGTTCATTCTGTTGCAACGCGCCTACGCCAACCTGCGCGGTGCATTTCGCGGGGCGCACTTCGTGCACAGTCCACGAAAAATCAGTTCGCACTCGCGAAGAACTCGTTTCCCTAAAGATCCGGCGTCCGGCTTCGGGACTGCGTACCACTCCAGGTCCTCCACATTGCCGCACTTGTCGCAGATGAAGTGGTGATGCCGCATCCCCTTCGCATCGAATCGCGCCGCGCGGCCTTCTACGGCCACTTCGCGCACCAGCCCCGCCTGCACCAGGTCCCGCAAATTGTTATAAGTGGTTGCCCGCGAACATCGCGGATCCATGCGATTCACGGCTTCGAAAATCTCCGCCGCCGTAGGATGTCGGTTGTGTTCCATCAGGAACGCCATCACCGCGTACCGTTGCGGCGTACACCGCAACCCGCCGCCCTCGAGCGACCGTTTGACTGCCTCGGGGTCCATGAAACATTTAGACTATATCTAATCTGATAATATGTCAAGAATCGGTCGCCAGCGCCCTGCCGCTGTAACGGAATCCGACCAGCAAGAAGAAGACCGCCGCCAGGCCGCCCCACGCCACCATCTCCCAATCCAAGGTCCGGTCGTCCGAAGTCGCAGCTCCTGTTTTCGGATCCACGTAGACATTCACTTTGTCGCCGGGCTTTAACAATCGGTAGCTCATTACCAGCAGGCTGTCCGTCTTCTCCTGCCTCCCGAACTGATAGCGGACTTCCACGTCATATCCAGCCTGCGTCCCTCGAGACCGCGGGATAGAAACTCGCTCGGAGAGCACCGTTGCCTCAGTCAACTGCTTGCCGTCGTAGCGATGATATTCGGACGCCACCGACCACAACGGTCCGCCCACGCAAACCGCCGCAAGTGGCAACGAGATCCAAT
>DATAUH010000515.1:0-3074 GCA_036268375.1 Bryobacteraceae bacterium
GGGCGAAGTTTACGTGCTGAGCAAGGAAGAGGGCGGGCGGCACACGCCGTTCTTCAAAGGCTACCGGCCGCAGTTCTACTTCCGCACGACGGACGTGACGGGGGTGGCGCAGTTGCCGGAGGGCACGGAGATGGTGATGCCTGGCGACAACGTGCAGTTGCAGGTGGAGCTGATCACGCCTGTGGCAATGGACAAAGGTTTGCGCTTCGCGATTCGCGAAGGCGGGCGAACGGTGGGCGCGGGTACCGTGTCCGAGATCGTAAAGTAAAGTAGGAGATCCAAAATGCCTCGAGAAATTATCACGTTCCAGTGCGGCGAATGCAAAAATCGCAACTATTCGTCTACCAAGAACAAAAAGACCACGACGGAACGTCTCGAAATGAAGAAGTTCTGCCGTCACTGCCGCAAGCACCAGGCGCATAAGGAAATCAAGTAGAATAGGGAAATGCCTCCAGCAGTTCCGGTGGCGTGTGACCCAGGGGCGTAGGTTTAACGGCAGACCAGCGGTCTCCAAAACCGCGAGTGGGGGTTCGAATCCCTCCGCCCCTGCCAATCCACCCTTACAAGTTGGACTAGCTCGGAAAATACATGGCAGAAGAAAAGCAGAGTCTAATTAAATCCACTCAGGTTTACGTCGACAGCCTCAAGGCGGAGATGCGTAAGGTCAGTTGGCCCAACCGTAAACAGGTGGAAAGCACCACAGCCGTAGTAATTGTCTCCGTCTTCGCATTCGCCGGTTACTTCGAAATCGTCGACTCCGCATTCGGCGCGGGAATTAAAGGCCTGCTCAATTACTTCTCGAAATAGCCGTTATGGCCGACGAAAACTTCCCGCCCGAACACACCGACACGAACCCTTCCAATGAGGACGACGATATGGATGAGGTTACTGAGCAGCTAGACGACGAACGTCAAGAGGAAGGCCACGACGAGGCCACCCACGACGAAGAGCCCGTCGAGATCACGGACGAAGGCGCGCCTGCTGAAGACCAGGGCGCTCCTGTCGAAGAGGCCGCGCCTGTCGAAAGCGAGCAACCCGCCGCCTTCGACGATGTCTCGCTCAAAAAGTGGTTTATCATCCACACCTATTCCGGTTTCGAAAACAAGGTCGCTGAGTCGCTGCGCACGCGCGCCGACGCCTTTGGTTTCTCGGATAAAATTGGCCAGATTCTCATTCCCACTGAAGAAGTGGTTGAGCTGCGCAACGGTAAGAAGGTTTCGAGCAAACGCCTGGTCTATCCCGGCTACGTCCTGGTCGAAATGGAAATGAACGACCAGCTTTGGCACGAAGTAAAGAACACGCCGCGCGTCACCGGCTTCGTCGGCGGCGGCTCGGCGCCGGTTCCGCTCAGCGCCGATGAAGTCAATCAGATTTTGTATCGCCAGCAGTCTTCGGCGGAACGTCCGCGCCCCAAGATGACGTTCGAAAAGAACGACTCGGTGCGCATTGTCGACGGCCCCTTCGCCAACTTCTCCGGCAAAGTGGACGAGGTCAATCCCGAACGCGGCACGCTGCGCGTCATGGTGACGATCTTCGGCCGCGCTACCCCCGTCGAACTCGAATTCCTGCAAGTAGAAAAGGTTTAAGCGTATGGCAAAGAAAGTTACTGGAAGCGTAAAACTGCAGATCCCGGCCGGAAAGGCCACGCCCGCGCCGCCGGTCGGTACCGCTCTCGGTCCGCAGGGCGTCAACATCATGGATTTCTGCAAGGCGTTCAACGCCAAGACGTCGGCCAAGGATCAGGAAGGCCTGATCATTCCCGTCGTCATCACGATTTACTCGGACCGCTCGTTCACCTTCATCACTAAGACGCCGCCGGTTCCCGTGCTTATCAAGCGCGCCGTCAATCTGGCCAAGGGCTCCGCGGAACCGCACAAAACTAAGGTCGGCAAGATCACGCAGCAGCAGGTAGAAGAGATCGCCAAGATCAAGATGCCCGATCTCAACTGCTTCGATATTGAGTCCGCGATGAACTCCGTGCGCGGCACCGCCCGCAGCATGGGCGTCGACGTAGTCTAACCACGGACCGTCTGGTCCAAATCGATTCTCTAATGGCCGAGGCAGTACGTCGCGGCGGCGCCTGGATCGCTTGTCATCCCGGCTGCTGCGAGTGCTGCATCGGCCCTTTCTCTATTTCGGAGAACGATTCTGCCCGCCTGCGCGCCGGGCTGGCGCAAGCATCGCCGGAAGTGGCGTCACGGATCCGGGCTCGCGCCGCTGACTACGTCGCTGCCATCACGGGTTTCGACTCTGAGGGTGTTCCCGAGGGTCTCGACGAAGCTGCTTGTCCTGCGCTCGATCCGGAAACTGGACGCTGCGACCTTTATACCTTCCGACCCATCACCTGCCGTACCTTCGGACCCGCCGTAAAAACGCTGGGGGGTTCGATCGCCGCGTGCGAGCTCTGCTTCAATGGGGCATCGGAAGCCGAAATCCTCGCCAGCGCTGTCGAGATTTCGCGCGAAGCCCTCGAACTCGACGCGCCGCACCTCACCACGGTCGCGCAAGCTCTGCTCGAAGCCTGACCGCACTCCGCGGCTCCGCCGTTCGGGTACCATTTCCTTATGCGCGCGATCCTCGCCGGACTTTTAATGCTCTTCCCGCTCGTCGCTCAGACTGCGGATGAAAAGGAGATCGTTGCCGTCGTGCAAAAGGTCTTTGCGGGCATGGCTGCTAACGATTCCACTATGATTCTCGGCGCGATGACGCCCGACGCGCACCTCTACGGCGTCCGCCCAACGGGCGAGCCCTACAGCATGCCCGCAACTGATTGGGCCGGACGGCTCGCCGCATCCAAGAGCAAGTTCGACGAGCATTTCACGAAGACCCCTACAGTCACCGTTCACAAAACCATCGCGAACGTCTGGGGCGAATATGATTTCCTGCGCGACGGCAAGTTCGGCCACTGCGGCGTCGATTCCTTCAACCTGATTAAGACTGCATCGGGCTGGAAAGTTGCCGCGATTTTCGACACCGAAGAGTCCACGGGCTGCGCCGCGCAAGCCAAGTAAAATTACCGCCGCTTCCAGCGATCGGCCAGCGCCGCGATCTTGTCGTCAATCGACGCCGGTTTT
>DATAUH010000516.1:0-10258 GCA_036268375.1 Bryobacteraceae bacterium
CTGGGTGGATAGTGCCGAGCCGCATGTTGAGCAGCGTGTGCTCGTAGTAATCGAAGTAAGAGGGTTGGGGCGACCAACCATAAAGATGCCGCGCCAGTTTAAGCATGTTGTACGAGCAGCAGCACTCGGGGGCGCCGTAGATCTTCAATTCGTGGCCGAGCAGGCCGGGTTGCACGAGCCAGCCTTCGCCGTTGCTGGTGCCGCCGGTGACGTAGGTGCGGCTTTTGGAGACGGTGTCGAAGAAGAAATCGGCGACCTCCTGGAAGCGCGAATCGCCGGAGATCTCGTAACGGCGCGCAGCGGCAAGAACTTGCGGGATGTGGGTGTTGCTGTGCAGGCCGCGCAATTCGTCGCGCCGCATAGCGAGGGGATTGAAAAACGCTTTCTTAGTGAAGCGGTCACCGGCCTTGGCCCAACGGTCATCGTTGGTGACGGCGGCAAGATTGTAGAGAGTTTCACCCATGCCGCCGTATTCGGTGGTGAGGATGCTTTGCATGTGCTCTTCGGATTTGGAAGCGGTCCACTGGTCGGCCCAATTGGCCATCCCGAGAAGCACGTCGAGCGCCTGCTTGTTGCCGCCGGTCTGATACATGTCGAACATGCCGGCCATGATTTTGTGAATGGTGTAAAAGGGGGCCCAGACGGGCTTACGTGCGTCGAGGCGATCGAACCATTCGATGGGGAAGGCGCTCAGGTAGCCGCTGTTGTTGAGCTTGGCCTGGCATTTGGCGAGGTCGGCAACCATTTGGTCGCCTTTGGCCTTGATTTCGGCGTCACCGGTTGAGGCACTGAGGAAGGCGGCGGCGGAGAGGTAGTGGCCGGTGAAGTGGCCACGAAGTTCGCCTGCACGACCCGCGGTGTCCTGCTCCCAACCGCCAAGGGGCTTGGCGTCGGAGGCGATGCCGGCGTTCACGAGGAAGTTGCGGGCCAGGCGGTCTTCGGGGAGGCGCTGCATGTAGGCGCGGTTCCACTCTTCGGCATCCTTGAAGACGCCGGGGAGAAGGCGAACCTGTGTCATTGGGAACGGCTGGGCCTGGAGCGGGACGTCGCTGCGCTTGAATTCGATAGGGCCGTCGAAGGGCTGGATCACGGCGATGGTGCCGCCGCGCATGCCGGGCATGACGCTGGTGTTCGGGTCGGGCTGAGCGTCGGTGGCGCCGGCGGGGCGTGCGGGTTGCTGTTGCTGATCGGCGGAAAGGTTAGGGAGCGTGGCGCCGGCAGCGAGGGCGGCGGCAAAGTTGCGGCGGGTGAAAGGCTTCATAGGGGTGCTCGTGAAATCGCTTACATTATGGCATGGGAAGCGCGGCTTGTAGTCTCGAGCGACGAGAGCCGCTTGCGATTCAAAACGGGAGGCGGCGCTTGTCAGCGGCTAAACGGTCGGCATGCTACTGTGATCCCATGGGCGCTGCGAGTGGCCTGGACGGTCTACTGGAACCTTTGAGCCGGTGCCTGGATGCGGAGTCCGCGCGTCGCATCATCGATTTCCAAATTGAACAGCCGGTACAAGAGCGGATCGACGCGCTCGCTGAAAGAGCTAACGAGGGAACGCTGAACGATAGCGAACGCTCGGAATACGAAGCGCTGATCAATGCGGCGGACTTCATTTCTATCCTTAAGCTCAAGGCTCGCCAGCAACTTGTTGCGCCGATCCAATAACGCCGGATGAGGCCAACAGATGGATACGGCCACGCGGGAATTCGTCCGTCGGCGGGCTGGCGAGCGATGCGAATACTGCCCTTGCGCCAAGTCCATAGCGAGCTGAAGCATCACATTGAGCACATCATAGCGAGGCAACACGGTGGCTCCGACGACGAAAGCAACCTGGCGCTTGCATGTCATCGCTGCAATTCTCGTAAGGGTCCGAACTTGACTGGAATCGACCCGGAGACTGGGGAATTTGCTCACCTTTTTCACCCACGGCACGATCCATGGTCACACCATTTTGTCGTCGAAGGTGTATACATTATCGGTCTTAGCGCCACCGGTCGTGCCACGGTCCAAGTGCTTGACCTGAACGACGTTCGCCGGTTAGAGCTGCGGGAACAGATTCTGAAGGGCGCCGATTCGGATTAGAGCGCCACGAAAATTGCGGAGAACTCAGAGTGCTCCGGAGCGTTAGACGTAGTCACAAGCGATGCTCTGATAACAATGGGCCAACCTGCGCGGTATAATTATTCATATCAGCGAATAAAAAACCATGAAGAGCACGGTTGGCATCGTCGGATTCACAGGATATAGCGGCGCAGAGCTGGTCCGATTGCTGGCACGCCATCCGCATGTCGAGGCGGTTTTGCTGACGCACCGCGACGATGGCGGGGTATCGCCGATTCGGGGGGCCCAGGGGCCGAAGCGGTTGGCTGGCACATCGGAAGTGGTTAAGAATGAGGGATTTGCACTGGTCTTTCTGGCCACGCCGCCCGAGGTTTCTATGGACCTTGCGCCAGCGTTTTTGGAGGCGGGTGCGCGCGTCGTCGATCTGAGTGGGGCCTTTCGGCTGGGTACGCCTGAGAACTACAAAACCTGGTACAAGGCCGATCATACACAACCGGAATTGCTGGCATCCGCCGTTTATGGGCTGCCAGAGTTTTGCCGGGCGGGAATTCCGGGGGCGCGGCTGGTGTCGAACCCGGGGTGTTATCCGACGGCGGCGAATTTGGCGATTCGGCCGCTGGTGGAGGCAGGGGTGGTGGACCGCTCGGCGGGAATCGTTTGCGATGCGAAGTCGGGCGTCAGCGGCGCGGGGCGTAAGGCGACGCTGGCGAATGCGTTTTGCGAGGTGACGGAGAACTTTTCCGCGTATTCGATTTTGCATCACCGGCATGTGCCGGAGGTGCTGCGGGTTTCGGGACTGGAGGAGCGCGAATTCAGTTTTACGGCGCAGCTTTTGCCGCTCGATCGCGGCATTTTGGAGACGATTTACTTTCGGGCGAGCGGTGTAAGTAGCGCCGAGGATTTGATCGCGATTTACGAAAAGCGCTATGCGGGCGAGCCGTTTGTGCGGCTGTATAACCCGGGGCGCGTGCCGGACCTGCATGCGGTGGCGCGAACGAATTTCTGCGATATCGGGGTGAGTTTCGATGCGCGTACGGGGCGCGCTGTAGTAGTGAGCGCAATCGACAATCTCGTGAAGGGCGCGGCCGGGCAGGCGGTGCAGAATATGAACCTGATGCTAGGCTTTGCCGAGACCGAGGGCCTGCTGTGAAGGCGCTGGTGAAGCTCGGCGGGACGCTTCTGGACGCTCCGGACACGCGTGCGAAGCTGGCGACGCAGATAGCGGCGGCGCGATCGCGTGGAGTGGAGATCGCTGTGGTGCACGGCGGCGGCAAGCAGATGACGCGGTACCTGGCGGAGCGCGGAGTGGAGAGCCGGTTTGTGAACGGCCTGCGCGTGACCACGCCGGAGACGGTGGACGCGTTGCTGAAGGTGTTTGCGGGTGCTGTGAATCACGAACTCGTAGCGAGCATCAACGCCGCCGGCGCGCTTGCGGTGGGTCTGACGGGAATCGACGCGCTGCTTACGGAAGCGGAGCAGATGGATCCGGCGCTGGGCGCAGTAGGGCGCGTGGTGAAGTCGAATGGATCGATCTTGCGACTGCTCACGTCCAATGAGTACGTGCCGGTAGTGGCGTGCGTGGCGGGGGATCGCGCGGGCAACATATATAACGTGAACGCGGACCAGATGGCGTCGGTATGCGCGGCGGCGTTTGGGGCGACGCAATTGATCTTTCTCACGGATGTCGAAGGCGTGCTGGACGGCGCAAAGCGCGTGTTGCCCGCGCTGACGGCGGCGGGAAGCCAGGAATTGATCGCGTCGGGAGTCGCGGCAGGCGGAATGCAGGCAAAGTTGAATGCGGCGCTGGCGGCGCTCGAAGGCGGAGTGGGAGCGGTTCGGATCGCTCCGGGCACTGCGGAGAATGCGCTGGAACGGCTGCTGGCGGGTGAGGAACTGGGTACGCGGATGGTGGCCGGGGAGGCGCAGGTGGCATGATCAGCAGTGTTCAATCCGATGCATTTGTCGAGGCGCGCGGGCCAGCCGCGCGATTGACGATCCGGAAGGCCGCCATGCGCGACATTCCGGCGATTCTGGAGCTGATCAACGTCTATGCGGCGAAAGGCATCATGCTGGCGCGCACGGAATTCGAAATGTCGGAGGCGATCCGTGACTTCATGGTCGTGATGCAGAACGAAACGCTGCTGGGTTGCGGGGCGCTGCACTTCTATAGTCCGACAGTGGCAGAGATACGGTCGCTGGCGGTGGCGGAAGAGGCCAAGACACAAGGCGTGGGTCGCAAAGTAGTCGCGGCATTGATTACGGAAGCGCAAGAGTTTGAATTGGACGCTGTATTTGCGTTCACTTATGTTGCGGAATTTTTCGCAAAGGTGGGGTTCCACGTAGTCGAACGCGGAACTTTACCGCTCAAGGCGTGGAAGGACTGTTTGAGATGTCCTAAATTCCAGGCGTGCGACGAAATTGCGGTGCTGCGAGTGCTGCGTCCGGGGCGCTGGAATGAGTCGCAACCACCCCTTTGGGGGCAAGGACCGCACTCAGTTGACGAATTGATCCAGTTACCTATTCCCCTGAATATGCCGACGCTACCCTCAAAGTAGGGTGAAACGGCTACGCCCTCAAAAGACCAAGGAAATTAGAGCTTCCACTAGTCGGGAACGCATGTAGAATCGCTGTAGGTTTGGTGAGCTAACCCCGGTTCGAGTCGCCAACTAACTCAGCGAGGACAACATGAGAGCACTGACTGTAGACGTTAAAGCTTCCACTGGAAGAATTCTTTGCTGCACCGTATTTCGTCCAGGCGGGAAGAAGTTACTCGCCAAGGGACACGTAATTAGCGATGAGGACGTGCGCGTTCTCGAATCGGAAGGTATGGAACAGATTTGGGTGACCGAACTGGAAGACGGCGAGGTAGGTGAGGATGAAGCTGTCAAAGCGGTTGCCGAGCACATGGGCTGTGGGAGCTTTGAGATTCGCCTGGCGGCAGGCGGGCGCGCGAACCTGATCGCGACGGAACCCTGCTGCGTACTTGTGGATGACGAACTGCTGCGCCAGATTAACTGCACGTCGAGCATCGTGATCGCCACCGCGCAGAACTTGAGTTATGCCGTAGCGGGACAGCGCATTGCGACGGTAAAGAGTGCGCCGTTTGCGGTAGCGAAGGATCAGTTGGATGCGATTATCGGCATCGTGCAAGATCGCGGTCCGATCCTGCAGGCGCGGCCGATTCGCGGCGCCAGCGTAGGGGTGTTGTATAGCGACCCACTAAGCGGCGAGCGCTGCCGCCAGTTATTCGAAAATATTATGCGCCAGCGCCTGGAGCGCTTTGGCGTGCAACCGAATTTTATTCTTTCGTGCACGGAAGATGAGAACTCTGTGACGCGGTGTCTGCAGCACTTACTACGTTCTAAGCCGTCGGTTATTCTGGCTGCTTCGACGACGGCGCCGGCTGGTCCGGAAGATGTGGTGGGTCAGGCGATGGTGCGAGTGGGAGCACAGATTGAACGCTTCCTGGCGCCGGTAGAGCCGGGTAACTTGCTGCTGCTGGGTTACAAAGATGAGACGCCGATCGTGTCGGCTCCGGGTTGTTTCCGTTCGGCCAAGCCGAACGTGGTGGATTCCGTATTACCTCCGCTGCTGGCCAAGTACCGATTGACTGGGTGGGAAATCGGTGGATTGGGTCATGGCGGGCTGTTGTCGTAACATTGTTCGCTGTCTGACGGGTGGTGGTAAGCCCGCAACTTAATTGGGTTGGTTGCGGGTCTCTTTTCGGGCGTCTCCTTCGGGAGACGCCTTTTTTTGTTTTCGAGGCTTCCGAAGCGCGAGCGGTGTTGTTACTTGACTTTGACTGACATCTGGGAACTGTAGAGCGCAGTTATATCGCCGCGTGAGTTGCGCAGTTGCACTTGCGGTACGGTGAGTTGCGTGGCGCCTTGAGTCAGCGGCTGGAACGTCAGCGTGACCAGAGACTGCTCCTTGGCAGACGCGACGGACTTGGTGAGCGGGCCGATATCGATCGACGCGAGGCCCTTGTCATTCTGAATATTGCTGAGGATGGCGGGCGCGTGGCCATCGTGCGTGAAGAGCGCGCCGGGCGACGCGCTGGTGAGTTGTAAGAGCGAGGCGTCCCATTTGAGAGTGAAGGCTGCGCCCGCGACATTTTGACCGTTCTCCGTGAAGAGAGAGACTTGGAAGGGCTGGCCGGGCTCGACGGTTAGCTCGGAGGCGGAAAAGCGGGCTTGGGGGCCGGCGTTCGCGATAGGCGGAGCGGTTGCGGGCGGCGCGTCGACGATTGCGGCAGATGTGGCCGGAGGAGCGCCGCCAGGAAGCGGTGCTTCGGCGGATTCGGAATGCGTGAGTTTGACGGCGGCCTGGCTGCCGGAGGCGATAGTGCGCAGGTTTTCGGGCGTAATGTCGAGGCGGCGGATGACATGCGGGACGACGACAATCATGAGCTCGTCGCGGTTATGCGTGGCGCTGTCACCGGTAAAGAAGCGGCGCAGTAACGGGATTTTGTCGAGACCCGGAATGCCGGTGACGGTCTTGTCGTCTTCCGTGTTGACCAGTCCGCCGAGCAGTCCTACTTCGCCGTCGCGCATGCGAATATCGTGTTCGACTTTCCGCTGCCCGATGACCGGCTCGTCGACGCCGCTGATCGTGACGGTGTTGGCGACATTCGAAATATCGATCTTGATGTGCATGGTGACATCGCCATTTTCATGCACTCGGGGGGTCAGTTCGACATTGACGCCGACATCGATATATTGGAACTGAGTACTTACCAGCGAGCTTACAGCAACACCACTTACTCCCGACTGATAAGCGCCCGTAGCCGTAGGTTCGCGCTCGCCGATGTTGAGTGTGGCCTTCATGTTATCGAGAGACCGGAGCTGCGGCGCCTGCAGGATTTTGGTCTTGGCGTCGCTCATGGCGGCTTGGAGCACGGCTCCGGGCAGGGTGGCGGCGAAATCGGCGCTGGAGAGGTGGCCCAGGCTCGATAAAGGTATGTAAGTTCCGCTGGTCCCGGACGAAGAGCTGGAACTGCTGCTGCTGGAAGTCGCGGAACTGGTGGAGGAGGAAGTCGACGAGCCGGTGGTGCTGCTGTTTTGAACCTGTATGCTGCTGCGGGGCGAGAAACTGAACGGAACATTGAGGCCGGTGGAGGCGAGCGCGGTAGTAAGTTGACGGGTGAGGGTGGAGCTGGCTTCGATTACCATCACATCGACCAATACTTCGGGCTTGGGCTTGTCCAGATCGTGGAGCAACTTGCCGGCTAACTCGACTTTGTCGGCCTCACCACGGACTACAACCGCATATTGGCCCGTCACCTGAAAGATTTTGCCGATATCGGTTACGGTGCGAACTGCATTCACGATCTCGAGCAGTTCCTGCTGGGAGAGCACGTTTTGCAGATAGAACGTCTTCGTGACCCACTCCTCATAGTCGCGGCGCTTGATCTGATTGTCATTGGTGACGAATATCGTGTTGGAAGAGATGGGCTTCCAGTACGACTTAGTGACCAGACAGAGATAATCGAGAGCCTGATCGATGGTGGAATCGTCAAATTCAACGGTGAAGCTGTCTTTGAGCGGGAGTTGATAGTCGGGATCCCAGATGAGATTGATGCCGGCGTATTTGGCGACGGTTTCGAACAGAACATGGGTCTTACTGTTCATTTTGAGATCGATGCGCTGGGCGTTGAGAGGCTTTAATTTGGGGACAGCGAGGATTTGGCTGAGCTGCTTGTTTTCCTGATTGCGATAGAGTTGCACGGGAGTGAGTCCGCGCTCGGCGGGGGATGCTTCGGGCGCTCCGGACTCGAGGCGCTTACGCTCGCGCTCGATCATATCGCGGGTCAGTTGCAATTCCTGAGAGGCGATGGAGGAGCCGGGATTCACGGAGGCGGCGCGTTCTAATTCCAGCAACGCTTCACCCAGTTGACCTTGCTGGCGAAGCTTGAGGGCGCTTTCGATGTGAGCCTGGCCGCACTGAAAACGGGCCTTTTCGAGCGCCATCTTGTAGATCAGGTTCGATGGATCCTCATCCAGGGCGCGTTGATAGGCGCTAACCGCGGCGTCCCACTCCTTTTTGGTTTCATGCTTTCGGCCTTCGGCCAGGTACGCGTCGCCTTTGTTCTCTTTTGCGCTCGCAAGCGTTGGAGGGAAGAGAGTAAGTCCAATAAGTGAGACGGCAAAGATGTAGTTAGTGTGCAGAACACGGCGCATATAGATTTCTGATTGGAATGACGCAGCGGGCGCCGAAAGCGCAGCAGGAAGTTCGAGTGGCCGACCACTGCTAAGAAACGTTAAGATGCCCCGCGAGCTCCAACAATTTTCCGGAAGGCCGCGTCTGAGATTGTGTACAAGCAAATTAGCCGGACGAGTTTGGCTGGCGGTTCAGTTAGCTCGAGTACTTCATGCCGGCTTCATCCTGAAAGGGCTAGTATGCGGTTGGCCGCGCCGATGGCGTGGGAGCCGGGAGTCCGCGAAGACGCACCGACACGCCAGGCAGTCAGGGCGCGGAGTTAGAGCGCGAAAGGCTAAGCAGTGCGGCCGGAGTGAGATCCCATGGAGGAAATGGAAATGTTCATTGCAGGCGGTATTTTAATTGTCGTACTGTTTTCGCTGCTGCTCTCCGCGCTTCAGACGCCGCCGCAGGCCGGTAAGTGATCTTGGAAAGGTGACGAAACGATGCAATCTTTAGTGGCAATAGACAATGCGAGAGTTTCCGCGAACGCGGCGGTATGTGGGCGGCAGATGCCGCTGGTGCTAGTTGTGGATGACGACGCGGGAATGGTTCAGCTATTACGGACACTGCTATGGCGGATGGGATTCGGGCGCGTGTTGAGCGCGACCGACCCTTACGCGGCGCTTTCACTGGCCCGCGAGTCAGGGTGCGCGGTAGACCTGCTAATCTCCGACATTGACTTAGGTACGAAGATGGACGGAGTGCAACTGGCGCGCGAGCTTGTGGCGCGGTCACCGGCGGCGAAGGTGGTGCTGATGTCGGGCGACCACACGCGAGAGCATGGCCTGTCTGGCGACTGGAGTTTCTTGCCGAAACCATTCGCGCTGGCGGATCTGCTGGCGCTATTCCAAAAGAGTCTCGGCGGTCAGGAGCTCAGGGCTGGCGCCGCCTGAGCGCTGTTAACGTGCGCCGAGCGCAGTCTATTCGGCCTCTTTTGCGAAACGCTCGCGGATGGAGGCGATGTCCTTCTTGGGTAGCGTCCAGTTGGTGTCGCACGTGTTGCAGTGAAGCACGAGCGTGTCCGACTTCAGCTTTTCCTCAAACTCTTCAGGCGAGAAGGTGATGGTCTGATTGTGGTTGTTAGGACAGACGACTTCGAAATCCAGGCGATGGCTCATGGCGCTGCTTTATTGTAAGCGGTCCTTGCCGTGGCTTTAGTGATGATGATGACTATGCGATCCGGCGGAGACCGGGATAGCGCAGCCGCTCTCTGAAATCGAGCAACTGACGTGCTCGAACTGGACGGTCGTGTGGAAGATGCGATAGCGATCGGCGAGGATGTGATTCAGATTGCGCAGGATGATGTCGCTAGCCGAAGGGGGCACGTCTTCGATCAGCACATGGCAGCTTAGGGCATGCGTGCTGGAGCCGAGGCTCCAGATATGCAGGTCGTGAACGTTAAGGACGCCGCCGACGCCGCGCATGGCCGCGCCGACCTGATTGAGATCGATTCCGCGCGGCAGGCCTTCCAGGAGGATGTTAAGCGATTCGCGAATGATGTCCCAAGCGGTCCAGACGATGAGGCATGCCAGGACGATGGAGAGGATCGGGTCGACCCGTTCGAAACCGGTGAAGCGGATAATGAGCGCACCCGCCATGATGGCGACGGAGCCGAGCGCGTCGCCGAGCATGTGAACGAAGGCGCTGCGGACGTTGATATCGTCCTTGCTAGCGGCGTGCAGGGAGAGCATGATGCCGCCGTTCATGAGCAGGGCGAGGGCGGCGATCGCAAGCATGATGGTTTGATCGACGGTCTCCGGTCGCTGGAGGCGCAGAATACTCTCATAGACCATCCACGCTGAAAGCGCGACCAATGTAATGGCATTGACGAAGGCGGCCAGCACGCCGGCGCGGTGATAACCGAAGGTTTTGGTCTCGTCAGCAGGTTTGCGTTGCAGGTAAAAGCAAAACCAGGAGAGGAAAAGCGCGAGCGCGTCGGTAAAATTATGGCCGGCGTCGGAGAGCAGGGCGAGAGAATGCGCGCGGAAACCGGCAACGATTTCTA
>DATAUH010000517.1:0-11379 GCA_036268375.1 Bryobacteraceae bacterium
ATGCTGCAGGAGCGTGATGCGCGCAACGAGCTCGACCTCCGCATCCTTCACGAAGAGATCCTGGCTAAAACTCTCGGCATCAGCGCGGAGGCCGTGCGCGATGAGAAGTTCCTGCGTTATGTTCGCGGCATCGACAAGGCAGTCGCTGAAGCGCGTCAAGGCGCCGCGCAAGTCGCATTCCTGGTCAAGCCGGTCTCCGTGGATCAAGTTGCAGACATCTCTTTCGGCGGCGGCGTGATGCCGCAGAAGTCCACCGATTTTTACCCCAAGCTGCTTTCGGGGCTGACCATTTATCGCGTAGAATGAGCTCCATATCTGTCCGCGCCGCGAACAGCATGTCCCGAAATCGAACACTCCGGATGCCGCAAAACACTGCTCCCTCGCGACTTACGCAGGCCGGTAACGTGCTCCGCATTTGATTGAGAATGTCCGCCTCCCCATCCACCAAGCCCTACCGAATCCTTGTCTGCGATGACCAGGTCGACGTCCTCGAGGCCATGCGCCTTCTGCTGAAGGGCCAGGGGTGGCAGTCCGTCACAGTGGAATCGCCACGCGACCTGCTGCAGGCCGCGCGCAAAGAGCGCTTTGACTTGATCCTGGCCGATCTCAACTACACGCGCGACACCACCTCTGGCGAAGAGGGCCTGGACCTTCTCGCCAGCCTTGATGCGCAAGGCAACAAGGCCCCGATCATTGTGATGACTGCCTGGGGCAACGTCGATCTCGCGGTCGAAGCGATGCGACGCGGCGCCGTCGACTTCATCCAGAAGCCCTGGGACAACGATCGCGTGGTCGCTTCGATTCGCAAACAGGCCGATTCCGAACGCCAGCGCAAATCCGAGCTCGAGATCGCCGCCAACGTTCAACAGAAGCTGTTTCCGCGCAATCCGCGGCCGCTCGAAACCGTCGATTACGCCGGACACTGCGTCGCCGCGCGCGAAGTAGGCGGCGATTATTACGATTTTCTGGAAGTCGCGGACCGGGCCGTCGGCTTCGTGCTTGGAGACGTCTCCGGCAAGGGCATTCCGGCGGCGCTGTTGATGGCGAATCTGCAGGCGAGCTTTCGCAGTCAGCCCCCCGGCGCCTTATTGCGCCCGGCGGACGCACTGCTCACCGTCAACCGCCTCTTCTTCGAGTCCACATCGTCGGAGCGCTTCGCTACACTTTTCTTCGGAGTCTACAACGACCGCACGCGGCGCCTGCGATATGTAAACTGCGGCCACAATCCGCCGCTTCTCCTGCGCTCCACCGGACAAGTCGAATGGCTGTCTCCTACCGCGACAATGCTCGGCGCCTTCGCGAACTGGACCTGTTCCGAAGCCGAAACCGAACTCCGCTCCGGCGATTACCTGGTCATCTATTCCGATGGCGTCACCGAAGCCGGTACCGGCAGCGGCGAAGAGTTTGGCGAACAACGTCTGCTTGCCGCAATATGCGCGCGCCAGTGGGACAATTCCGGTGCGCTCGTCCAAACCATACTCGATTCCGTTACGGACTTTAGCAAAGGCGCGCGCGAAGACGACGTCACGGTCGTGGCTCTGCGCGGTCTTTAGTCACCCCAAGAAGGCGCGCCATACAGCGACGGTCAGTGCGTGGGTCACCGTGCTCGCGCCGATGCTGTCCGCCTGGTTGCGGGCGCGCCCGCAGAACCATCCCAATGTTGCCGCGATCAGCGCCCAGCGCCAATTGGGAAATGGAAAACCCGGAAACCACAGGTGCACGCTGCCAAAGATGATCGACGTGATCACAAGCGCCACCTGACGTCGCCGCGTCCAATCCTCCATCCACTGCTGCAGTACGCCGCGAACGAAAAACTCCTCCGACAGTGACGTCACCAGAAGAAAACCGAGGAACGTACCCACGATCTTCCACACGGCGATCATCGGGTGCGGACGAAACGCGTGCAGCGCGAATCCCAGCGCGCCGCCGAGAGGCAGGAAGTAGAGGAAGTGCAGTACGCCAATGCGCCATTCACGCGCGTTCGGCGTGTAAGTAAAGCCCGTCTCGCGCACGCGCCGCACCAGCATCAACGGCAGTACGGCCATCGGAATGAACGTCACGTGACCTAGCGTGGTCAGCTTCTGTTTCAGATAGACGGTGTAGATCGAGTCGAAAAATCCGCCGACGATTACCGCGGCAATCAGCGCCAGAAACGCGAGATCGGTAAGCGCGCTCTCGGGCAGCACGGCGAACCACAAGCTTGTGGCGAGCGCCAACGCGACCAGTTTCGCCAGACTCAACCACTGAAACGCGACCGCGCCGCAACAGCAGACCAGGTACGGCAGCACCGCCAGGGCGAGCAGCGCAATCACCAGACGACGTCCCGCAAACTGCTCCCGCACATCGCGGAAACCCATCGCCAGATAGAATGGATAAGTGATCAGGAAGGCGGCAATCACCGGCAGCGCAGCCGAGAAGCCGATGCCCCTGCTGCGCGCATACAAGAAGCCCGCAGCGCCCAGCGCCACCCAACCGATCCCCAGCGCCGCCCAAAACCGCGCGGGCGTCTCATTCATCGCGCTCATTCTAGCATTCGGACTTTTCGCAGCCGCTCGCGCGGCCGCGCCGCAAACCTCCGATGAACCACCGTTGAATCTGGTGAAACTCGCCGTGCAACGCGAAACCGAAACCGAGGCCGAACGCAATCAGTACACCTACCGACAGACCGTGACGCTCGAGGAGCTTGATTCGAGAGGCGGCGTTCGAGGCAGCTACAACGAAGTGCGCGACATCATCTTCTCGCCGGAACACGAACGCACCGAACAGCTGATCGGCAAGCCGCGCAACGACCTGAAGAATCTGATTCTGACCGACGAAGACTTTGCCGATATACGCGACATACAGCCATTAGTATTGACGCAGGACCGGCTTTGGAATTATCAAGCGACGTTCAAAGGCGACGAAAACGTCGATGGCGTGGATTGTTGGGTGCTGCAGATCCAACCCCGCCAAATCCTGACCGGCCAGCGCTTTTTCGACGGGATGATCTGGCTCGACAAGAAGGAATACAACGTCGTCCGCATGTTCGGACAGGCGGTTCCGCAAATCCGGACGATGAAATCGGAGAACCTCTTCCCGCGCTTCACGACCATTCGTAAACCGATGGACGGCAAGCACTGGTTCCCGGTCTACACCTACGCCGACGATACGCTGCAATTCAAAACCGGACCGCAGCGCGAGCGGCTGCGCATCTCCTACAGCGAATACAAACGTTTTGGCGCAGAATCCACGTTCATCGTCAAGTGATTAATTGACAGCAGGCATATTGCCGCTGATGGCGCGCAGCAACTGATCCAGGCTGTTCTTCATCAGGCCTAAGACCTCCTGCTGACTCTTCTGCATTTCGAAAAGCTGCTGCTGATTTTCCTTCAGCGCCACTGCGGCGGTGTAGCTTTCCTGATTGGCGTCCTCCAAAGCCTTGACGCGCTCGGCTAAATCGGACATGCCGGCGATCGTCTTTTGGAGCATCTCCACTATGTTGCGAAAATCGTCGAGGCCGATTTCGGAAGCCATGGCTACATCGTACAACTTGACGCGCGGTTCCGCGCAACGCGCGCTCACACTGCCTCCCGCCAGCGGCGGCCAGTAACTTTGCCGACGAATTACGCCGTTTTAATCTATCTTTCACTTGACCTCCACTTACTCGTGGGTTATGATCGACAGGCTGGAGGAATTACTGAATGATCGCCTATAGTCGAGGTTCGAAACGCCTCGCTGGTGCAGACTCACTGAGCCACTGCATGCCGGCGGTCAATCGGCCCTCTGTGCTCCATTTTGGAGATAGCTCATCGGGTAGAGCAACAGCTTGTAAAGCTGTCGGTAGTGGGTTCGAATCCCACTCTCTGAACCATCGCTGGTAACACAGCGCCAATAACCACGAGAGATTCAGGCCGTATCCAGCTTGCTTCATTTGCTTTGCCATTTCGTGGCATTGCCGGTGACGCGGCACGCGAACCCGCGCCTGTGGCTTTCCGGAAACTGCTCCTCGCGAAGATGCGTGTAAGTTGCGCGTCGCGCGGCGGGCTATAGGAAAGCACCGCAAAGGTCCGCGGAGCGGCCTGGATAACTCGTACATATCAACAACTAAGTCAATAAGTAACTCGAGGGAGTAACTACTATGTTCCGCCGCATACTGGTGGGTGACAATGAGCGCGTATTGCTCATCCGTAAGAAGCGCCTGTCTGAAATCCTCGGACCGGGCGAGTACTGGATCTTCATGCTGGGTCAGGTAGTCGAGTTCGAGCGCTACAGCATCCGCGACATCGCGTTTGACGGGCCGTGGAGCGATGCGATCGTGAAACTGTATCCCGCCTTGGCCGACGAGTACTTCACGCTGGTAGAAACCAATGACACCAGCGTGGGCGTGGTCTACTTCGACGGCAAGACGGCGCGTGTCGTGCCACCGGGCAAGCGCGCGCTCTTCTGGAAGGGCGCGGTGAACGTGACCTTCGATCTGATCGACGTGCGCGAAGCGCCGCAGGTGGACAAGCGCCTGCTGGCGCCGCTGGCGCGCCTGGGCCGCGAATCGCTCATCACTTATACGCAGGTGGATGAATGCAAGCGCGGCCTGATGTATGTCGATGGGCGCCTGGTGCGCGAACTCGAAGCCGGAATGTACGGCTTCTGGAGCGCCGTGGCCGTGCCGCGCGTTGAGATCGTGGAGATGCGCCGCCAGACCATCGAAGTTACCGGCCAGGAGATCCTGACCAAGGACAAGGTGGCAATTCGCGTGAACGTCTCCGCGGTCTTTGAGATCGTCGACGTAGCCGCTTCGCGCGGCCGCGTGAAGGACGTGCAGGAGTTCCTGTACCGTACGCTGCAGATCGCGGTGCGCCAGACGCTGGGCAAGCGCGACCTGGAGCAGGTGCTGGCGGAAAAAGCCGATCTGGATGAAGCGGTGTCCGCCGGAGTCCGCGCCGAAATGGAAGGTTTCGGCGTGCGCGTGGGCTCGATCGCGATCAAGGACATCATCCTGCCGGGCGACATACGCGACATTCTCAACCAGGTGGTCACCGCCGAAAAGCAGGCGCAGGCCAACCTGATCCGCCGCCGCGAAGAGACCGCGGCAACCCGTTCCCTGCTCAATACGGCGAAGCTGATGGAGGACAACCCTCTGCTGGTGCGCCTGAAGGAGCTCGAAGCGCTGGAGAAGATCGCCGGCAAGGTGGAAAAGATCACCGTGATCGGCGGTGTCAACGCGCTGCTGGATCGCACGGTTACTTTGCGTGCGGAGTAACCACCGGGCATCGATGGGGCAAGAAAAAAGGCGCCGGAAGTTTGCTCCCGGCGCCTTTAGTTTGCATTCTGCGAGCGGACTAAACTTTCGGCTTTGGCGGCGGCAGTTCGCGCGCCACGACCTCGTGAGTGAATCCTTGGCGGCCATGGCTTCCATCGCAGAAGGGTTTGTTCTCCGAGAGGCCGCAGCGGCAAAGACCAATACTGGTGCGACCCGCGAGTCCAAATGTTGCCCCGGTGGGATCGCAGATTTCAAAATCGCCCTCGATGCGGATGGGGCCGTTGCTGAAACAGGTAATTTTGGTTGCGGACATCTACTGGATAGTAGCAACATTCCGCTGCCGCAACGTTTCTTACTCATGACGAAGCGCCTCGAGCGGATCGATCCTGGCGGCGCGTAGGGCGGGTAGGAAACTTGCCGCCGCGGTGGCGATGGCTAGCACGATGACGACTGCTGTCAGGGTGAATGGATCCGCCGGCTTTACGCCGTACAGTAGCGACTTCAGATATCGCGTAAGGACTGCGGCCCCGCCTAAGCCAGCAAGGCCGCCGATGACGAGCAACAGTCCGCCTTCACGCATGATCAGGCGCACAACTGCCGCGGGCGTCGCGCCCAACGCGGTGCGCACGCCAATCTCGCGGCGGCGCTGAGTGACGGAAAAGGCCGTAACGCCGTAGACGCCGACGATCGCCATCAGGAACGCGATGGCTGCAAAGGTTGCGAGCAGCAATGTGTCGAAACGCGGCGGCGCGGTCATCTTGCCAATGGCGTCGTCGAGGGTCTCGATCCGCGCAAAGACGCCGGGGCGCTGTTGCTGAATCTCCTGGCGCAGAGAGGTGGCGAACGATGCTTCGCCTGCGAGGGTTCGCACGACGAACAACAGATTGTCCGGACCGTACGAAAAGTCGTTGACGAAGGCTTCCGGCGCTGGGGGACGGCTTAAGCCTTGATTTTTGGTATCCGCAATGACACCCACCACGGTCTTCCAGTGGCCCTGCATGCCGAGAATTTGCTTGCCGATTGGGCTCTCACCCGGAAAGTACGCATGCGCGGCAGCCTGGTTGATCACGGCGACAGTGGCAGGATGGAGCGCGTCCGACTGGTCGATGAATCGGCCTTGCAACAGGCGGACTCCAGTAGCGTGGAGGTAATCCGGCGCGACCCCGCACACGCCGATATCGTCGCCACGATGGAATGGTTCGGGCAGCGGGCGGTCGGAGCGGCTGAAGCTACCCCAACTGCTGCCGGTGGAGAGCGGCGTACACTGCGTGAGCGCGGCGGCTTCTACTCCGGGAATGCGGCGGATCCAGGATTCAGCGTCAGTGGCGAGCGCATCGCGCGCGGCTGGGCTCAATTGACGGGCGGGGATGGACACCGTCAACACATTCTCGGTCTGGAATCCGAGATGATCATTGCGCAAACGCCACAGCGTTTGGAATAGCAGCCCAGCACCGGACAGCAGAACTACGGAGAGCGCGACTTCGGTGGCCACCATCGTTCGGCGGAGAAGCGCATGACTCCCGAGCGAGCCGCCGCGGGCGCGTTGCAAGACCTCTTGTAAATCCGCACGGCCGGCCCGCAAGACGGGGAGAATTCCGAAGAGAAATGCGGTGCCGGCGGCGAAGGCCAATCCGATCGAAAATACGCGCCAATCGGCGTCGATTTCGGTGAGGCGCGGAAGCGCGGAGCCTGCGAAGCGTACGAAAACGCGGAGCGACAGGGTGGCCAGAAGCAGTGCTCCCAAGGTACTCAATGCGATGAGAACCGCGATTTCCAGGAATAGCTGACGCGCGAGGCGCCCCCGTCCGGCTCCGATTGCGGCACGCACGGCGAGTTCTTGGGAGCGCGAGGACCAGCGAGCCAGCAGCAGATTCGCAACGTTGGCGCACGCAATCGCGAGCAGACAACCGGCAGCCGCCATCAGGATGAGCAGCAGAATGCGCGCGTCTGCTACGCGATGCTCGCGCAGCGTTTTCAGTACGGCTCCAGTGTCTTTTTGAAACAGAGGCGGAAAATCGGCGCGGCTGCGGGCGAAGAGTTGTTCGATATCAGCGTGCGCCTGAGCCATGGTGACGTTCGGTTTCAAGCGGCCGAAAACGGCCCATGTCGACATGCTGCGGTCGCGATGGCTGGCCGCGAGATTAACCGCGAGCGTGGTGAGCAGGTCAATCTTGACATCGAACGGGTACACGAACGAGCGCGGCAGGATGCCGATGACGCGATAGGCCTGGTCGTCGAGCGAAATCGCGGAACCAACGACCGCCGGGTTGGCGTGAAAATGGTTGCGCCAAAACTGATCGGTCAGCAGAGTGGCGCGCGGGCCGTTGGGCGATTCCTCCGCGGCCGTGAAGGAGCGCCCGATGACGGGAGCGGTGGCAAAGACGTCGAGAAAATTGGCGGAGACGCGGGCGGCGTGGACTTCATCGGGCGCGGCGCCGCCGAGGAGCATGGTGATGCTGAGGCCGGCTTGGGTTGCGGCGAGGCTCGAGAAGACGTGATTGTCGCGGCGCCACGCGACGAAGTCGGGCGACGGTACGAATTCGTTGCCGGCGCTGGGAAATCGAACGGAAGCCCAGACGATCCGGTCGCTGTCCAGGTACGGTAGAGGCCGCAACAGAATCGCATCGGCGATGCTGAAGACTGAACAGGCCGCTCCGATACCGAGAGTGAGCGAGACGATGGCGGTTACGGCGAATGCGGGCTCGCGGCGCAGTGAACGTAGCGCATAACGAAGATCGCCAAGGACTCCAGTCAGCGCGGGCGTGTGGGCTTCGCGTGTTTGTTCCGCTACCAAAGCTGCGCTGCCAAAGGCGCGCCGAGCCTCGGCCGAATCGCGACCCGCGTCTTCGGCTTCGGCCAGATGCGAAGCCAGTTCTTCCTCAATTTCGCGGGCAAATCGACGGCGTGTAAAAAGATTGGTGAACCATCCCATGTGATTTAGTCCGAACGAAGCATCTGCGCAGGGTTGATGCGAAGCGCGCGAATGACGGCCGGAATGGAGGCGATGGCCGCGACCGTCGCGATCGTAATCGCGGGGATCACAAGCATGGGAGCGCTCGCCGGCTCGACTTGGTAGAGCATCGATTCCAGATAGCGCGCGCTGAGGACGCCGATCGCCACGCCGCAGACCGCGCCGGCTGAAATCATGTACAAAACCTCTGTGGTGACCCCGCGCACGATGTCGGACGATTGCGCGCCGATCGCGACGCGGATTCCGATCTCGCGACGCCGCTGCAAAACCGAATAGTCGAGTACGCCGTAGAGTCCGACGCCCGCGAGCAACAGTGCAACAGCGGCAAAAAACATGCCAAGCATCGCGAACAATCGCTCGCGGATGGTTTGATTGTCGATCAGCGACTGCTGCGTACGAAATTCGCTGACGTGGAAGTCGCTGCGGGCGGCGGAAATCTCGCGCTCGATGGTGGAGACCATTGCCGAAGGGTCGGCGCTGGCAGTTCGAACGACAAAGGCGGCGTTGCCATCCGCGAAAAGCGTTCCGTCGGCGTTCATTTGCGGAAACGGAGTGTAGGCGACGGGGAAGATCGGCTCGCGCAGGCTGCGGTATGGCGCATCGCGCACTATGCCGACCACCTGGTATGCGTTGACGCCGCGTTTAAAGGTGCGGCCGATGGGGTTTTCGCCGCGGAAAAACTGTTTGACGAAGGTTTCGTTGATGATTGCGGCGCCGGGCGTCACTTCAGTGGGGCGAAAATCGCGGCCGGCGATCAAAGGCAACTGCACGGTGTCGAGCCATCCCGGCGAGACGCGTAAAAAGTAGGCGAGCACTGGGCCGGGAGGCGCGTCATTCACTGAAATGAAGCTGTTGGTGGCGTTGTTGGGACTGAGCAGCGCCCAGGACGCGATGGCAGCGCGTTCCACGCCGGGGACAGTGCGCAAATGGGCGGCGATCTGATCCCACACAACGGGCAATTGGCGCTGGGAAGGTACTGCCATGAAGGAAACGAGACGCTCCGGATGGATTCCCATGTCGCGTTGAGAGAGACGCTGAAATGTTGCGGCGAAAAGGCATGAAACGAAGAGGACGAGGAAGCAGAATGCCACTTGCGCGGCGACAAGGGCGTGCAAAAGTCTGCGGCGCGCGTGCGGGTCGGAGCCGCCCTTTAAAATGCTGGCGGGTTTGACGGCCGACGCGCGCAGGGCCGGCGCGAGCGCGAACACAAGCGTGACCGCGAACGTAAGCACAAGTCCAAACAGCACGACTCGCCAATCGAGCGGCAATGAGAGGCGCGCGGGGTTGTCGGGTGGATTGATGCGCGCTACCACGAATGGCGCCGACCACCAGGCAAAGAGCGCGCCGCAGATAGACGCCAACACGGCCAGCAGGGCGCCTTCGATCAGGACGAGTTGCGCCAAACGCCCGCGACCGGCGCCGATGGAGACCCGTAGCGCCATTTCACGCGCGCGCGCCGCTGCTTGTATGGTCATGAGGTTGGCTACGTTCACGCAAGCGATCAGTAGCACCAAAGCCACCAGGATCGCGAGGGCGATCAGCGAGCGGCGGTAGTCTTGTTGCAGCCCGGAGGTTCCGGCCGCGGCGGGGTCGAGTTCGATACGCTGATCGATGAAACGATCAATGGCGGCTTTCGTCATGCCGCGGAATCCCTTGGCGCGCTCACGCTCCCAGGCGCGGGACGTGGCTTCGAGTTGGGAGCGCAAGGACTCCATCGGCACGCCAGGATTCACGATCACCAGCGTGCGGTGCCACGTGTTGTCGTTGCGGACGGCGGCGGGATTCATCATTGCCGGTATGAAGATATCGGTTACGGAGCCGGTTTCGGTGCCGGTGAAGTTCTCGGGACCAACGCCCACGATTTCGTAGGAACGGCCGTCGAAACGAAAGGCGCTTCCGACGACGCGGGGATCGCTTGCGAAGCGGCGCTGCCAATAGTCGTAGGAGATTACAGCATAGGGATCAGCGCCGGGCTTTGCGTCGTCGGATGCGTGCAACAGACGACCAATTGTGGGGCGGAGGCCGAAGTCATCGAACATCCATCCGGAGACGAAATTGACGAAGGCCTTCTCGGGCTGCGAGTCTGTGGCGTACGTTACCTCGCGACGTTCGCCGTAGGAGACGGCGATGAGATCGGCTTGACCTTTTACCGTCGCACGCATGGTTTGGAAGGACGGATAGGCCCAGCCGTCGAACGTGGTAGGCCGGCCATCGAACCCGATGCCGGAACGGTTCAGGTAATAGAGATGGCTGGCGTGCGCAACGGGGAGAGGACGCAGCAGTATGGCGTCGATGAGACGGAATGCCGAGGCGCAGGAGCCGATGGCGAGCGCGAGAGAGAGAATCGCGGCGGCGGATGCGACCTTGCGTTTCAGCAGTTGGCGCGCGCCGAAGATCAAATCGGCACGGAGGCTGTCGAGGCGCGGGAGGACGCGGAAGGCGCGGCTATCTTCGCGATGGCGAAGGTTGGATCCGAAGGCGCGCCGGACAGCGGAAGGGGTGCGACCACGGTCGACGGCTTCGGCTACATGGGAGGCGAGCTCTTCGTCGATTTCACGCGTGACGCGGCGCGAGCGAAAGAGGTTGGCGAGATGGGAAAAGATCGGCATGTTTACTCCGAACGAAGGGTCTGTGCCGGGTCTGTGCGGATGGCGCGCACAACGGCGGGTAAGGAAGCTGCGAATGCGGCCGCGGCAATTGTGATTGCCGGAAGGACGATGGAACTGAGGTTGGAGGCTCGGACTTCAAAGAGCAGCGCCTGGATATAGGCGGCGGCGGCTGAGCCCAACGCGACGCCGATCAACGCGCCCGCAAGGGTCGTAATCAGCACGCCTGTGGCAACGCCACGCGCAATCTGAGTGGCCCGCGCGCCGATCGCCATGCGTATGCCGATTTCGCGGCGGCGCTCGAGGACGGAATAGTCCAGCACGCCGTAAAGACCGATGCCGGCCAAGAGTATCGCCACGCCTGCGAAGAAGAGCGCGAGGGTTGCGAGGAGACGCTCGCGAACAAGGTGAGAATCGATGATTTGGGTTTGCGTGCGGATGTTGCCGACGCGGAGCTCGGGACGCGCGGATGAAATTTCACGGCGGAGGACCGAAGCGAACGCGAGTGGATTGGCCGTGGAGGCGCGAACAACGAAGGTTCCGCGCGTGCTGGGCCGAAAGGCTGC
>DATAUH010000518.1:0-7415 GCA_036268375.1 Bryobacteraceae bacterium
GCTGCTGCTCGCCGCTATTGGCGCCTACGGTGTTCTGGCCTACTTCGTCGGCCAGCGCACCCGCGAGATCGGTGTGCGCATGGCGCTCGGCGCCAAGGCCGGCATCGTAGTGCGTATGGTGGCGGTGCAAGGCTTGCGCCCGGCCATCCTTGGCACCGTGATCGGCTTGGCCGCGTCGCTCCTGCTCGGCCGTCTTCTCGCGACGCTGCTCTACGGTGTGAGCGTCACTGATCCGCTCGTCTTCATCGCCGCCCCCGCCGCGTTGCTCACGACCGCGATCGCCGCCTGCGCCATTCCCGCCCGCCGCGCCACGCGCATCGACCCACTCGAAGCGCTGCGATACGAATGACGCTTAGCGCGTCGGATGCGCGACGCCGTAAAGTCGAACACCGCGGCCTCAAAAAGTACTGGTGGCGGGCAAACGTGGACGGCGTTTTGCACGGGCATTCCAATGGGCGAGCGTGGATGGCGGGCAGGCTGGACACTTGTCCATACCTTGTCTCGGAGCAGCGTCAGTTCGGTTGTCATTGTCGCTCCGGCGTCTTTACGATGCCGTTGTTGTTATGGACCTCATAGTCATTCGGAAACAACACAGATGGGCTCCCAGATGGGTTTCGTTACGAAGTTTAAGAGCTCGTTCAGTCCAATACTGGTGACTGGAATCTCTCGGTTAAGCGGCAGCGAGCCGAAGAACTCGCCGATGAAGAGCGCGGGGCGATCGTATTCCGATCTCGATGCTTCCAGCATCCCTCGCCAGCCGGCGGCGAATCTCAACCTGCATCTTACGCTCACGCACTGGCTGCCGGTTTATGACTGGGTAGCCCATCAAGGATTTGAAAATTTCGCCTCCTGGATTTCCTGAAGCGACCTTGCTTGTGTACATGGAACCGAACACTACTTCAGAGGAAAAGCAATCACTTGGCAGACCTTCGAATATCGCAGGCCAGAGCAGCGGGGCAATCCTCCCGGACTCGCGCGCAAAAAGCGCCGACCGCATTCTCCTGGAAGATGCGAGCGCCTTTTCGGCCTCCGAGCAATATGAAATCTTCCTATCTCACTCCTACGACGATTGACCTGCCGGTTTTGAGCCATCCGATAAGTTGAGACCCCAACCCGGCTGACCCGCCGCGCTTTTTGAGACAGCCCTTAAGTTGAGACCCAGCCTTGGGAGGTGGTCCGGAGGCCCGTATTTCGAGGTTTTTGTCGACTAAAGTTTCTCAATTGATCCTCTCAAGCGCCACCGGCCGTTCAGGGAGGCCCTTCGCCCTTATCTTAGTCCCAGAAGGCAGCGGCTTCGGCCTGTCAAGGGCGGGCGGCTTTTGCCCGGCGTCAGTGAAACCTTGACCGGCCGGAGCCGCTGCCTTATCCACAATGGGAAGGGCGAAGGGCCGGACGCCCAGCGTCTGAGCGAATTCCTCCGGCGTTCGATCCGCCAGCGAACTGTGCGGCCGCTGCTGGTTGTAATCGTGCCGCCAACGTTCGATCTTCTCGCGCGCATCGGCGATATTCAGAAACGCTTCGGTGTTCAGGCATTCATCGCGTAGGCGGCCGTTGAAGCTTTCGATGTAGCCGTTTTGTACAGGACGCCACGGCCGGATAAAGTCGAGGTTGACGCCGACGCGATGCGCCCAGGCGCCCATCGTCTGGCCAGCGAACTCTTCCCAAGGCTCATTCACGCAACACGTCGTCCTTATTTCAGCGCCTCCACTTCATAGACCAACAACGCATACGGCGAAACCACAAACCTCCGCTGCCCAGGAACCTCCGGCTTATATAACCCCGCTTTCCCATAAGCCATCGAGGCCGGAACGATAACCACCTTCCGATCGCCGGCATGCATCGTCGCCACCGCCTGGTCGAATCCCGCATTGACCTTCGTCTTTCCCGCTTCGTACGCAAACACCTGCGGCGGGTCGAAGTAGCCCGGCGCGCCACTCTCGCCGCTCGCAAACACAACCGGCTGAATCGGCGGCCCGTCCCGGCCGATCACATCGCCCACATAGCGCACTTCCGTCCCCCGGTAGCGTAAGTGCCCGGGGGTTGACCCGTCCGCCGAACTCGCCAGCGTCTCGCTCAAGACGCCGCCCTCCGGACCTGTGGCCTTCGGATAATTCTTCGCCACCCACTCCCGTTCCGCAACTCGCTTCTTCTCCGACTGGTCCTTCACCCGTTCTTCGGCCGCCTTTACCATCGCCTGAAACGACGCCGTCGTCGGATGAAACGCCTGCGCCCTTGCGCCCACCCGCACAATCCGCACGCTCTCAATCGCGTCGCCCTTCACAATGCTCTTCACCACATCGAGCCCCTCAACCACATCGCCGAACACCGTGTAGTCGCCGTCCAGATATGAGCGGTCCCCCAGCATAATGCACCACTGCGAGGCGTTCGTATTCGGTCCGCCGTTCGCCATGTTGATCGCGCCCAAGTGGTTGTGGCTCAGCTTTGCGTGAATCTCGTTCGGGAACATATACCCCGGCCCCCTGGCGCGGTCCGACTGCGGAATCCCCGTCTGGATCACATGCCCCGGCTCCACGCGATGCCACGCCGTCCCGTCAAAAAACGGCCGGCCGGGGTCGAAAGCGGCATTGTCGATCGTGCCCTCCGCCAGCCCCACAAAGTTGGCCACCGTCATCGGCGTCAGTTCGAACTCCAGCCGCGCCACAATCAGCCCCTTATTTGTCTTGATATCCGCGTACACCCCGTCTGCACGCTGTGCGCTAGAAATCGCAGCCAGCAAACCGGCCGCTAGAAGGCAGCTTACAAATCGCATCAGCATTACTATCGCAGGAATCCAACCGCCACCTCAAACGCCAGTGCACACGGTCGCTCGACCCAAGGCCCATCCACAGCGCGCTCCCAGCCACACAGGTCGATTTGGAAGCGCTCTGCCCCGCAATCACCAAAGCCCGAGCCGGATTTGGCGCCGCCGAATGAGCCCGCATCCAGAACAACACTAGCGACTACGCTCCCCCCCGGTCGCCTCTGCTCCAGCCCCCGGAATACTGCGGCAGTTCGTTTTTTCAAGTGATGAACTGGCGCGTCCGGTCTTCCGCGCCCCCTCGAACTCGTCGGTCCCGGTCTTTCCCTAACCCGCCGTTTTCCGCAGCGGCCGTAATCTCGGCGTCGTTGTGAACCTTGCCTATCCACCCGGTGTATTACCGGCAGGCGTTAGGTAATAAGGTACCGGTTTACTTCCTGGCTTTCTGGTTGAATAGCCAAACCGCGCAGTGTTCTTTGATAATTAGGTTTCGTCGGCCTTCTCTTTCAGCAGAAGTGTTGTGTGCGGCCGTAACATTCGGCAATGGTTGACCTTGCGGCACTTGTCTCCTAGTTGGATAGACTTCGCGACTTACCGGCGCGGGCATAACAACCTAACTTTAGCCACCTCATTCTTCGATAGGAATTAGGTACTATGTAGGAAGTAATTTTGGTTGAAAGTCCACGTTTTTCCTGATAGCTTTACTATTGTCCGCGACGCCATTTCTTGTAATGGCGCTGTTTCTTACCACAAGGGAGGTGCGCGTCTCTCGCCGTCAGCAGGTGTTCTATCCCTGTCTCTACGCTTTGCCCGCCGGTTTCTCCGCCCCCTATGTGGCCGAGTTATCGCGAGAAGCGTCAGGTATTCCCCTGTCACCGGCTTACTCGTACGCACTTCTGTAATTCCCGGTTTTTCACGGCGCCGCGGTGCGGTTCGTCCATCGCCCGTTACCCTCTCGCAAGCTTTGGGTTCACTTTTTTTGGTATCGAGCCCGCGTGGAGTTGTATCTCATCCTCCGGCGTTGGCATCCCCGATTTGGGCCTGTAACTCCAGTATCAATCAACCGTTTTTCAGGAGAATTGGATGAATCGTAAGACAAGTCTCTTTGCGCTGGTCAGCCTCGCCTGCGCTCCCGCAATCTACGCGCAGACGCTGGCCACATCGAGCGACTCGTACATTGTTCCGGGTAATCCCGGCAATTTTGGCTCTTCACCTAACATCACCGTCCTAGGCCCGAGCAACGCGCAAGGTCTGGTGCAATTCGATCTCACTCAATTGCCCGCCGGGCTTACGGCCGGACAGATTCAAAAGGCCACCCTCACGCTCTTTTTGAACACCGGCGCAGCCGGTCAGACGGTCAATATCGACACCGTAAGCTCCACCACGCCGTGGTCGGAATCCACCGTGAGCGGTTCCTCCGGAATCGGCATGCAGACCGCAGTTGCCACCAATGTCTCGGTCGCCAACAGCAAGACTTACATTTCGGTCGATGCCACTGCCGCCGTCCAGGGCTGGATCACCAGCCCTACGTCGAATAACGGCTTCATTATCTTCGGAACTGGTTCCTCCACCGTTCAATTTGATAGCAAGGAAAACACCACCACCAGCCATCCCGCGACGTTGACGATCATTCTCAGCAGCGGCGGTTCCGGAACAGGCGCAACCGGGCCAACGGGCCCCACTGGTTCCACTGGCGCTCAAGGCGCGACCGGAGTCACCGGCGCCGGCGCGACGGGGGCAACTGGTTCCACTGGCTCGCAGGGCGCAACCGGCCCCACTGGAGCGGGAACGACTGGCGCTGCGGGACCGACCGGCACTCAGGGCGTGACCGGTCCGACGGGCGCTCAAGGCGCGACTGGCGCTACTGGCGCGGGAACTACTGGCGCAACTGGACCCACTGGAGCTCAAGGATCTACCGGGGCAGCCGGCGCGACCGGCGCGGCGGGAGTCGGCTCTCAAGGTCCGGCAGGTTCTACCGGCGCTCAAGGCGCGACCGGCGCCACGGGCGGGATCAGCGGCAGTTTCAGCGTCCACTCGGGTACCTTGGCTGGTTCCAGCACCTCCATAGGGGCCGGCTGCACGCCGAATGGCACAAGCGGCATCAGCACCAGCTCCGTGATCTGGCCGGTCACGGATAACAAGTTCTATTGCGTCGGGACCCCCGTCGGCAATGCCGGTGCGATCCTGATCATCATCGATCAAAATTTCAATATCAACAACGGCATCACTCTCGCCACGCAAGCCGGATCGTTCGTTAGCGTGAGTGGCAGCGTCACCTCATTCAACACTGGCATAAACGGATCTTATCTGCCCGGCGAAGCAGCCATCGTAACGTTAGTTAGCGACGGCTCCAATTGGTGGATACAGAGTGTAAACTAGATCGTTCGGCTCCAAATATTGCACGTTGTAGTGATGCGCGCGTCATCGCAGAGTTCACCGGAGCGATGGCGCGCGTGTTCAAAAGCGTCTGAAGCAGTCGGCATTTAGCATAACCACTTAACCGAAAGAGAGGAACCAAGAAGAATGGCAGATCCATACATTGGGCAGATCATGATGTTCGCTGGCAACTTTGCCATCAGAGGATGGGCGTTGTGCAACGGACAAACAATGTCCATTCAACAGAACTCAGCGCTCTTTTCGCTGGTCGGAACCTACTACGGAGGTAACGGACAAACTACCTTTAATTTGCCCGATCTGCGCAGCCGTGTGCCGATTCACCAAGGGCAAGGCACAGGACTATCGAATTACACCATCGGTCAAAGCGGCGCTTCTGAAAATGTAAGTCTGACGGTCAACCAAATGCCCGCCCATAATCACCTTGTGAACGCGAACTCCGGAGGAAATGTCAAGACGCCCTCGAACAACTACCCCGGTAACGAAAACATTCCCATCGGTATTTACTCAGCGTCCACCTCAGTTACAATGAATCCGGCCACTCTGAGTACGGCAGGCGGTAACCAGCCGTTCACGGTCGTTCAACCTTATCTCTGCATTACGTTCCTCATTGCTCTGCAGGGGATCTTCCCCAGCCGTAATTAATCGGCGCCCCTTTTGTCTGAGCGCCGGCCCCCAGCCGGCGCAATCTTTCCATGCGCGCGCACCCGGATTTTTCCGAACGCCCCGTCACCCCGGCCGACTCTGACTTCCTGTTTCAGGTCTATGCTTCCACTCGCAAGCAGGAGGTCGCAGCCTTTGGCTGGCCCCCCGGCGAGATCGAAAGCTTTTTGCGCATGCAATTCGACATGCGCCGCCGCTCCTACGAGATGGTCTTTCCCGACGCCATCCACTCCATCCTGCTTGCCGACGGCATCGACGCAGGCGCCGGCATCGTATGCCGAAGCGACACCCAAATCCGCTTGGTGGACGGCGCCTTTCTACCGGAATTTCGCAATCGCGGATTAGGGACGCGGCGGCTTCAGCGTTATATTAGTCAGGCAAAGGCTGCGGGTCTGCCACTCCGCCTCAGCGTTATGCAGGGCAACCCCGCCAGAAGGTTGTACGAGCGGCTGGGTTTCATTGCGAAATCCGGCGACGGCCTCTACACGGAAATGGAGTATCGCGGTGCCTGACCTGACCCAAGAAGAGTTTGCGGCCTGCCTCAACACCCGCTTCGCCATCGATGACGTATCAGGGACGGTTTGGCTGAAACTCGTCGAAGTCAACGCGCATGATCATTCGCCGCGGCTCGATACCTTCTCTCTCATCTTCCTTGGCCCCCCGCAGCCTTCCCTCTCCCAGGCCATCTACCGCATGGAGCATGAAACTCTCGGCAGCCAGGAGATTTTCATCGCGCCGCTCGGTCCACAACGTGACGCGCTGGCATACGAAGCCGTTTTCAATCGTATTCGCAAGGATGAGAAATGAACTCTCTCACGATTTCGCGCCGGCCCGCGAGCGAATCGGACCGTTCCCTGCTCTACCGCCTCTTCGCGAGTATTCGCGAACCCGAACTGCAGATGCTGCCGTGGACGGACGAGCAGAAACAGGCCTTTATCGAAATGCAGTTCAGCGCGCAAACGGACGGCTACCGCAACACGCACCCCGGCGCTCAGCACGAAATCATCTGCGCCGATGGCGAACCTGCCGGCCGCATCTACTGGTCCCGCCTGCCGGAGCGCATACACATTCTCGACATCACCGTAGCAACGGAAAAACGCAACGCCGGCATTGGAACAGCCGTGCTCCGCGAAATCTTCGAGGAAGCCGACCGTGCCTCCCTGCCCGTCACCATCTATCTCGAAAGCTACAACCCGTCCCAGAGCCTGTTCCGGCGTCTCGGCTTCGGTATAGCGGCAGACGAGGGCGTGCACTTACTGTTCGAACGCCCAGCAGCATCCGCTTCGGCTAAGATGCCCAATGCATAAAGGCGAGACCCGAAAATCTAATTCTGAGCGCGAAATGCCCGTCGAGATCGAGCGCGAAAGCACGCGCGCGAACGCAAAGCCTGAAACAACCCGCGCCCACATTCTAACTCCTAACTTCTAACTCCTGACGGCCAACTCCCCCGCAAACATTTCACGACCGAAGCCTTGCTTACGTATCGCGATTCCGATCTCGCCCAATTGCCGCTCCGGCATTGGAACAGCCGTGCTCCGCGAAATCTTCGAGGAAGCCGACCGTGCCTCCCTGCCCGTCACCATCTATCTCGAAAGCTACA
>DATAUH010000519.1:0-2756 GCA_036268375.1 Bryobacteraceae bacterium
CCGGTGGTCCATCCTGGGTCCACTCCGCCTTCTATCAGATCAATGCCAAGGCCGAAGGAAGTCCGAGCGTGGCGACCATGAACGGCCCAATGATGCGAGGGCTCTTGGAAGAGTATTTTCACCTGAAGATCCACCAGCAAATCGCCGAGGGCCCTGTTTTTTTCTTAACGGTCGCGCGTGGAGGGCCGAAGCTGCACCCGTTCGTTGCAGGAAGCTGCACGTTCCTTGACACGTCTCGATCGAATCCGCTCCCGCCGGGACAGAGCTATTGCAAAAGCATTATGAGCGGGGGATCGCCCGCCTCAATAGAAGTTCAAGGGACGACACTCGATGACTTTTCCAGAATGCTTTTCGCAATCTTAGGCCGCCCGGTATTCAACAAGACCGGAATCGCAGGCCGATTCGATATTCGTATCGAGTTCTCGCGAGAGGGAACCAGGTTTTCCCCTCTTCGGACGGAACCCGCCGATGGCCTCTCCCCCGCCGCATCCTCGATATTCGCTGCGGTCCAGGGACAACTCGGCCTGAAGCTCGAACCGGCGAAAGGACCAGTTGAAACGTTCGTGATCGACCACATAGAGAGGCCTGCGGGGAACTGATAGGATCGCCGGCGTGTCACCAGCATCGGCCAGAGCGCGTTCACTGCAAGGACAACTGACATGGTTGCGGCCGGCAAGATCATACGGAAACTTTCTTTGAAAGGAATCTCTTCGCTGCCTACAGACGCCGAAGGGCGCCACCTACTGGCAGTAAGAGGAGCACGATTTGTGGCTCGGCAATCTCGAAATATCAAAATGGCCTGCTGTCCTCTACGCCGGTGTTGCGCTCTACTCGCAAATCGAAACTGACTGGGTAATTCGAACAGAGATGGGGCCGTTCTGGCGAGAGTTGAGCTGCTCGATGCCATCGTTCATTCATGCGCCTTTCGCAAAGAACTTATCTCGGGACGAGCCTGGACGTCGAGAGGGTCGGCGCACGATGCCACCGGCGATCGCCAGCAGAATCGCGGTTAAGTAGGCGGCGAACTTCATGAGCGTGAGCGCCGAACTAGCGCCCACGACGCCGGGGTGATGCAGTGGATATCCGAGCAGCAGAAAAGTGATGGCGATGTTTTCGGCGTAGTCCAGCGCCGTTGCTACGAAGGGGGCCCATTTCAGCCTGCGAAAGGCCCCTCGCTGAATCGCTGCCGACAGGAAAAGCCCAAAGAGGAGCGGCAGGATCAAGTCTACCGTCCAAAGGAGCTTCAGGTATGCCGCGCGTCCAGTCTCGCCGAGAACATCCAATAGTTTGTAGGCGTCAGCTTCCGAATAGCCGGGGCGCATGTCGAGGATCGGCGCGCCCTCGGTGAGATGAGTCATCCATGGAACGCTGAGGGGGAAGTTGAAGCCGTTCTCGACGATTAGAGCGCCGACGGCCAAAACCAGCAAAACCCAAAACGCGGTTCCCTGTTTTTCAATGTGAGGTTGCTTTTCATAACCGAGGGCCCGCAGGGTTGGAGGCAGGCCCTCGCGGTAGGAAGGATAGCGAAACTGGAAGCCGGTGTCTCTTAGCGCCGTGGGGACCGCAACGATGTTCCTGGTCAAGGTCTCGCACAGCACCTTTCCGGCAGCGAGCTGCGCCAGCCACGCAGGGGCATTCCGCGGCCGCGGGACATTCATAGATTCGGAAGCGAAGCCGAAGAACTCGCTCATGGTTGGCTGAGATCCGTCCGCAATCACAAACGAACGGCCCGCCAGACTCTTCGGACCAAGGTGCGCAAGATGGACCAGGGCTCGGGCGGCATCCTCCACATGGATCAACGGAGTTCGATTGGAGCCGGACCCGGGGATTCGAAAACGGCCCGCGGCCAGCTGCGGAAAGATGGTTTTCTCGAACGTCTTGCCGGGACCGTATACTGTGGCGAGATACGCGAAGGTAGTTGTGACGCCCGTCTCCTCAATCAATCGCCTTACGGGGACGCCGATATGAGAGAAGCCTGTGAGCTGTTCACGCGGTGGAGAGGCGTCGTGCACACGCGCTTGTGAATCGGGTAAAAGATCGTCAAGCCCGCTCACCGACACAAGCAGCGGCCGATCCTGGTGGGGTATGGCGAGCAACGCAGTGCACAAGCGCTGGGCGATAGTTTTGCGACGGCTCGCAATTCTTCGCACTTCGGCCATCCCGATACGTTTGGGCAATGCGGGTTGGACCAGATCGAACAACATCGTGCAACCGGCCGCCGCCGACGTCCACGCTTCCGGGCTTTCGGCATCGCCAACGACGATTTCGGCCCCTATGGCGGCGAGGCCGGCGGCCTTCTCCGCGGTGCGCACGAGCGCCTTCACACGGCAACCTCGCTCCAGCGCTTCCTTTACCACTTGCTTTCCGATGAAGCCAGTGGCTCCCAAGATGAATAATTTCGGTTGAGTTTCCATCGAAGACCTCTTATTGTTTGTTAGGCGCGACAATGCGCAGGATTATGGCTTGAACCTCCGGCGACCAAGTGCGCACGGGTCCCTTGAATTGACCGAAGTAGATCATCCGGGCGAATTGCTGGAGCGTGCCCGCGATAGCCGTGACCAACAGATCGAGATTTAGTTTGGCGCTCACGGCGCCTTCAGTTACGCCTTGTTCCAGGACTGACCGAATCAGAGCCAAGATGGATTTTCCGCGTATGCGCTTCGAGACGCGCGGCCACATTTCGCGAAGGTGATCTTGAACGAAGAGGAATGCTTCCATATCCTGCTCCATTTGAGAGAAGAAGACCTCGAGAATGG
>DATAUH010000520.1:0-3480 GCA_036268375.1 Bryobacteraceae bacterium
TTCGCGGCCGGCGTCATCTCGCAGAAGAATCAGGCGCGCGGCGATCTGAAGGGCACGGGCAAAGACTACTGCATCGTGGACTACGTGCCGCTCGCCGAGAAGGTCGACGTAGGCGAGTGGTTCTACACTTCGGGCGATGACCGCATCTTTCCGCGCGGTTTCCCCGTGGGCGTCGTGAAGGAAGTGAAAGAGGCTCAGCCGTTCAAAGAGATCATCGTCGAACCGAGCGGCTCCGGCCGTGGCCTGCAAGACGTGCTAATCATTCTTTCCGGCGTGCACCAGGAGATTCCGGACACGCCGCCGCCGGGCAATCAGCCCGTCTACATCGCACCGCCCCCGCCCGGCGCGGGCGCCACACCTGACACGGGAGCTACCGGCGCCACCGGCAACTCCGGCACTGCGGCCGATAAGCTTCGCGCGCGCTACAAGGCTATAGGCGATGCGCAGAACCACGTCTTCGGAGAGGGCCTGCCCGGCTCCAAGCCGCCCAATTTCAACCTCGCTTTACCCTCGACCGGTTCGACCGGCTCCACCGGCGCATCTTCGCTGCAGCGCGCGCCTCAGTCTCCGTCTGGCGTGTCCGGCGCGACAGGAGCCACCGCATCTACCGGAAGCACCGGCCAGTCCAAACTGGCGGCTCCGCGGCCCACGGCTTCGCCCGGAGGCCAACAGCGGTAATGGATTATTCCAGTCAGGTTCTGCTCAGCAGCCAGCGGGAAAATCAGAATTCACGCTTTCGCGCCTGGATCGTGCTGGCGGTGCCGCTGGCCGCAATCCTGTTTCAGCTCTTCGTCCCGCGCTTCTTCGAATTTCTACGCTTCATCGAAATGCCGCTATTGGTGGTCATCTATTTCGCCCTGGTGCGGCGCAGCCAGATCGCAGGCCTGTTCACGGGAATGCTGGTGGGCCTGGTTCAGGATTCGCTGAACAAAACGCCCATCGGAATTTTGGGTATCGTAAACACGCTGGTGGGCTACTTCGCGGCCTCGGTTGGGCTGAAGATCGACGTCGATCAAGTGGCCGTACGGCTGCCGCTCACGTTCTTCTTCTACTGCATCCACCAGCTCTTCTACTGGATCATGGTGCGCGCCTTGCTCAATAAACCCGTTGCTTTTGACTGGCAGAGCGCCGCGGTTTTGGGCGTGTTGAACGCGATCATCGGCGTCTCTCTCTTTCACTTCCTCGACAAACTGCGCCAGCGTCCCTGATGGCCACACTGAGAGCCACTGGCCACACGCAAGCCGCGCGGCGGCCAAGTTAAACTAAGCTTTGTTGCGCACTTCTTCGGCCGCGCTTGCGGCGGTCTCTCTTTTCCTGACAGCGTGCGGATACATTGGCGGCGTTCAACCACCGCTCGCCAACATTCCCGGCGACCCCACCGCGCTCGCCGCCGTCCAGCGCGGCTCCAGCCTGTATGTCAATTTCAAGCTCCCCGAATTAACCACAGAGCTGAAGCCTGTTCCCGGCGATCTCGAACTCGACCTACGCGCCGGAATCGGGCCAAAGCCCTGGAATCCGCAGCAATGGGCGGCTAGCGCGCGCAAGATCGAAAATCCGCTTTCGGTTAAGAACGGCTTGGCGCAGTACCGCTTTCCTTTTCTCGAATGGACGGGGAAAGAGGTCACCATCGCCGCGCGCGTCATTGGCGCCAATCACAAAGCGTCCGGCTGGTCGAACGTCGTCACACTGCCTATTGTCGCGCCGCTGCCCGCCCCCACCGATCTCGCCGCCGCCTCCACGGCGCAAGGCGTGCGGCTCACCTGGAAAGGCGCAGCGCAGCACTTCCGCATTCTGCGCCGCGAAGGCACGTCAGGCGATTTCTCTCAAGTCGGAGCGTCCACAACCAATGATTTCGTCGACGCCTCTGCTCAGTTCGGCACGAACTATACGTATCTGGCGCAGGCGTATACCGATCTCGGCGATCATCATGAGGCCCAGAGCGATCTTTCGCAGGCACTCCCCTTCATGCCCAAGGATACGTTCCCGCCGGTCGTGCCCACAGGTTTGCGCGCCACCGCATCCGCAACTACTATCGAGCTCTCCTGGAATGGCAACACGGAGCCCGACCTCGCCGGCTATCGCATCTATCGGTCTGTGAACGGCGGCGCGTTCGAAAAAGTCGGCGAAGCGCCGGATCTCCCCACTTACTCCGACAAAGCTGTCGAACGCGGTAAGACGTATCGTTACGCCGTGACCGCAGTCGATAAGAGCGGCAACGAAAGCCAACGATCCGAAGCAGCCGAAGCGTCGCTCTAAGGGCGGCCGGCATTCACGGTTTGCCCAGCGAGCACAGCGGGTCACCCAGGATCACGCCCATCCAGCTCAGCGCCGGCAATCCCATATAAAAGCTCTCCGCCAGATTCCGCCCATCGAAATACGCGGGCAGCACGTACTCGGGCCTCGCGCACGCGTTCAAATAGGGCTCATACACATTGCCGGAAGCCCCGCTCGCGCCCTCGTGAATGACATCCGCTGACAAAGTTTGCGCCGAGCCCGCATAGTCTGCGCCGTCAATATTCCAAGTGTCCGGAGGCCGTTTGAAGGTACGCGCGTTGGTCGATACGAAATCGGTCGCAATCGCGCCCGGCAGCCACTGATAGTGCAGCCAACGCTGCTTCCGGTTCGCATCGTTAGACCCCCACGAGGCGTATCCGATCACGTCCTTCTGGTCGTAAAGCACCTGCGGCCTCAAATCCAAAATCACTCGCGAACCGGGTATCAGTAGCGACGCCATTCGCAGCCAGCCGTTGCCGTCGCCACCCTGATCGTTGGGCGCATCGATCACGAATTTTCCGGTATTCCGCGCCGCCAGTCCGTGGTCCACCATCGCCTTCACATCCGCCACGTCATAGCCGGCGAGTCGCGTCACCAGGTAAATCGGAAATTGCGGATGCCGAAAGGGCGCGTCACGAGCTCCAAAAAACGGATTGCGGATGCTGCCCTCGCGCACGAATTTGCGGCCGTGCAACTTAGCGTAAAGCAGCGCCAGCTCCGAATCCACCGAGCCTCGCGTCGCTGACAGGCCATTTGTGCCATCGATCTTCAGCGGTGTTCCCAGCGTCAGAACGATGTAGAGGATCTTTTCCTGCAAGCCGCTCTTTTTTAGGCAGTCCGCCACCGGCGTTTCAATTGCGGATTCGTAAAGATTCCAGGAAACCTCCTCGTTTTCGGTTGTTTGCAGCCAGCAAATATTCGCCGCGGGAAGCGAGCGCCGAAGCTTGTAATAATCCACGATCGCACGCGAATCGGCGCTGCTACGGTTGCCTACCAGCAGGATCTGCGATGCGTTTTGCGCAGTAGCAGCCGTCAGCGACAGCGACGCGCAGAGGCAGGATAAGAAAAGGAAACGAAAGCGCGCGCCGCCCACCATCCGATGTTAACAACGGCGCTTCGCCACGGGGTTAGAGGTGCGGATTACCGCCCTCGGAAGGACGGAATACGTCTGCGACGACTCCACTAATTCGGCCGCACCACCCCGGG
>DATAUH010000521.1:0-9526 GCA_036268375.1 Bryobacteraceae bacterium
GCCTGTCCGTCGATTGCTCCACCTGCGTCCGGCAACTGAACCCGTCCGCCACAACCAACATGTCCTTCGACGCCGCGCGCACCTTCGGCAATACCCCCAGTTCGCCCACCCGCATCGAAATGTCGTACTTCTCCTCTTCGAAACCGAAGCTCCCCGCCATCCCGCAGCACCCCTCGTCCAACACCGTCGCATCCAGTCCCATGTCATGCACCAGCTTCTCTTCTTCATCCATACCCAGCACCGCCTTCTGATGGCAGTGCCCATGCACCAGCGCCTTGCGCTCCAGTCTTGGAGGATGGAAGTTCGGCGCATGCTTCACCAGAAACTCCGCCAACGTGAATGTCTGCTGCTTCAGCCGCTTCGCATCTTCATCGTTCGGTAGCAGGTCCGGCATCTCATCGCGAAACACCGTCACGCAGCTCGGCTCCAAGCCCACCACAGGCGTGCCCGCCGCAATCGCCGGCTGCAGCTTGGTCAATATGTTCTTCAACTGCGCTTTCGCCAGATCCAGCATGCCGTAGTCGTAAAGCGGCCGTCCGCAGCACAACTTCGCCTTCGGCACCTTCACTTCGAAGCCGGCCGTCTCCAACACCTCCACCGCTGCCGCCGCCACCGCCGGATGAAAATAATTGCTAAATGTATCCGGCCATAAAATCACCGCCGGCGCGCCGCTATTCTTCTTCGGTCTTCGTGCAAACCACGATTGGAACGTCTGCCGCGCAAACTTCGGCATCGGCCGGTGCTGCGTCAGCCCTCCCGCCGCCCTCGCTACATCGCGCAATCCCGGCGTCTGGCTAAAGAAATTCGCCACCTCCGGCGCCACCGACGCCGCCCGCGCCCACCACGGAATCAGCCCCATCGCGTACGCATGCCGCGGCCGCATTTTCCCTTCGTAATAGTGCGAAAGAAACTCGGCCTTGTACGTCGCCATGTCCACGTTTACCGGACAGTCGCCCTTGCACCCCTTGCACGACAAACACAGGTCGAGCGCATCAAACATCGCCTCGCTCTTCCATCCGTCCTGTATCGTCTCGCCCAGCATCGTCTCGAACAACAGGTGCGCCCGCCCCCGCGTCGAGTGCTTCTCTTCCATCGTTGCCCGGTAACTCGGACACATCGTGCCCTTATGCTGCCGCCGGCACTCTCCCACGCCCACACACCGCAGCGTCGCTTGATTGAAGCTGTTGCCGTCCGCCGCGTAATGAAAATGCGTCTTCGGTTCCACCGGCCGGTAGTCCGTCCCCAGCCGCAAATTCTCGTCCACCTTGTACGGGTTCACGACCTTCCCCGGATTCATCTTCCACGCCGGATCCCACAGCGACTTGAACTCGCGGAACGCCTGCACCAGCTCCTCGCCAAACATCTTCGGCAGAAACTCCGCCTTCGATTGCCCGTCCCCGTGCTCCCCCGAAAGCGACCCGCCATACCGCACCACCAGATCCGTTGCATCCTCCATAAACGAGCGGTAGTTCTTGATTCCCTCCGCCGTCAGCAGGTCAAACGTAATCCGCGTATGTATGCAACCCTGCCCGAAATGCCCGTACAGCGCGCCTTCGTAACCGTGCTTGTCGTACAAAGCCTTCAGCTCCCGCAAGTACGGACCCACGCGGTCCGGCGGCACCGCCGAATCCTCCCAGCCTTCCCACGTGACATGCTGCCCCGGCACCCACGCCGTCGCGCCCAACCCCGCCTCGCGAATCTCCCAAATCAGCTTCTCTTGATTTGGATCATCCACCAGCTTGATGCTCGGCGCATCCTTTTTCCCCTTCAGCATCTCCTCCAACCGATGCGCCGCCGCGTCCGATTCTTCCTTCGAATTCCCGCCAAACTCCACCAGCAGCCATCCGCCTCCCGGTGGCAGCAGCTTCAAATCCGAAACGTCCAGGTTCTTAACCCTCATGTTCTGAATCAGCAGCTGGTCGAGCGCCTCGCACGCAATCGGCTTGCTCTGCATGATCTCCGGCACGTGGTCTCCGGCCACATAAATGTCCGGGTAACCCAGCACCACTAGCGATCGCGCCGCCGGATTGTGCATCAGCCGCACCTCCGCTTCCAGCACAAACACGCACGTGCATTCTGTTCCCACCAGCGCTCGCGCCACATGAAAACCGTTCTCCGGCAACAGTTGATTCAGGTTGTATCCCGACACCCGCCGCGGAATCTTCGGGTACTTCTGGCGAATCAGATCCGCATACTTATCGCGAATCGCGCGCATCCCGCGGTAAATCTGCCCGCGCCTTCCACCCTCGCGAATAATCCGCTCCAGCTCTTCATCGCTCGTCGGCCCCACGCGCATGCGCACGCCGTCATACGTCACGATGTCCAGCCACTCCACGTTGTCGTCGGTCTTCCCGCCCATCACCGAATGCGTGCCGCAGGAGTTGTTCCCGATCATTCCGCCCAGCGTGTTGTGATTGTGCGTCGCGGGGTCCGGCGCAAACGTCAACCCATGCACGTTCGCCGCATCGCGCAGCCAATCCAGCACCACCCCCGGTTGCACCCGCGCCCGCTTGCGGTCGGCATCCAGCTCCAAAATCTTGTTGAAGTATTTCGAGCAGTCAAACACCACTGCTACGTTGCAGCATTGCCCCGCTAAACTCGTGCCGCCGCCCCTCGCCAGAATCGGCGCGCCGTAGCTGTGGCAAATCTCCATCGCCTTCACCACATCCTGCGCGCTCTTCGGAATCACCACGCCAATCGGCGTCTGCCTGTAATTCGATCCGTCCGTCGCATACAGCGCCCTGCTGCCTTCGTCAAAGCGCACTTCGCCTTCGACAATCTCCTTCAGCGCTTCATACAGGTCCCGCGCATACTCCGGCTGCGAATCGCCCGCGCGCCTTCGCGACGGATCCTGATGCCCGCTCGCCGATTCGCTCGGCCCCCGCCGCGTCTTACCGTCCCCATTCGATGACGCAATGTCATTTGGATGAATAAAGGTCCCCATAGATTTTATATTTCTCCACATCCGAAGATTTCAGTTCGAGCCCCAACCCCGGCCCCTCGCCCGTACGCAGCATTCCGCCCACAGGCTCTATCGCGCCATCAAAGAACATCCGCTCGATCCGCGCATGATCGTAGAAATACTCCACATCCCGCGCCCTCACCGCCGCGCAACACAAATGCGTATGCAGAGTCGGAGCCGTGTGCGCCGAAAGTGGCGTCCCAAACCCCTCCGCCAATCCGTCCACCTGTAGAAACCCCGTCACACCTGCGCACCGCGTCGCGTCCGCCTGCAGCACGTCCACCGCGCCTGCTTCCAACATGCGCCGGAAGTACAGCGCGTCGTATCCGTATTCGCCCGCCGCAATCTCCATCCCCGCCGGCCCGCGCTCGCGTAAATACCGCAGCCCCTCCAAATCGTCCGAGCTCACCGGCTCTTCAAACCACCGCACATCAAACTCGCCAAACGCCAGCGCCTTCTCCACAGCCTGCTGCCGCGTGTACGCCCCGTTCGCGTCCACCATCAGGCGCACTCCTGCGCCCACCGCCGCGCGCGCCGCCTTCACGCGATCGACGTCATCCTCCGGCCGCGTCCCAATCTTCATCTTCACCGCACGAATGCCCTGCGCCGCCCAGCCCGAAAGCTGTTTCTGCAACTCCTCCACCGTATAGGATGTAAATCCTCCACTGCCATAGGCGGGAACTTCCGAACGTGCCTGTCCCAAAAGCGTGGCCAATGGCACATTCAGCAGTCTGGCTTTGAGATCCCACAGAGCGGCATCGACGGCCGCAATCGCCATCGAACACACCCCTGGCCGTCCTAAATTGCGGATCGCGCGCACCATCGCCATCCAGGTCTCTTTCACCCGCATGGCATCGCGCCCCACCGCCACAGATTTCAAACTGGAGTCGATTAATTGTGCTGCGGAGACGTCCGCATACGTGTATCCCAGGCTCTCTACGCCTGCCGCTTTCGCGCGCGCCACCACAATCGTAGTGGCGCGCCACTCAAACGTTCCGTCGGCTTCGGGCGAAGTCGTTGGAATCTTGAACGCAGAAACCCTCAGGTCGTCAATGGCGCCGTCCCGATGTGCTGTCAACGCCAATGGTTGCAGCAAGGAGCGGGCCAATGCGTGCTATTGGACGGGTGCGCTCTCGCCCTTCAACAGCCCCGCAACGCTTTCGTGCAACCCCGCGTTGTCCACCACAAAAAACAGCCCGCCGCGCGCATCCTGACTACTGGCGCACTTCGTCAACGAGCCCTGCTGGTTCATATCCCCGAAGATCGAATAGTTGTGCTTCCCCGTCGACACCCCGAGCTTCGCGTGGTTAGCACTCGTCGCCGCTCCGCCTTTCAGCCCTATTGGATTTCCCAGCCACGTGCCGCTCGTCGCAATCTCCACCGCCCCCGCGGCGGTCTTCAGCCCTGCGTCCCAGCACTCCACCGATGTCGCCGCGGTTGTCGAATAAATCTCGGGCGCATCCCACCACGACGCCACCCGCAACGGCTCACCGCCCAGCAACGACGAAACCATCTGCCATGGCGGCACATGCAGTCCCGATGGTTTCGAAATCAGCGTCACCCCGCTCGAAAGCTTCACTGTGGTCGCCGCCTTGCTCACCGATTTCACGCCTAATCCCTGCACCGCAGCTGTCACATCCGCCGGTCCGCCGCTCTTCACAATCTGCAAATTGCTCGCGTCCGTCACCACGCTCGCATTCACCAGCGCGTTCAATACGCGCACCACGTCGCCATGAGTCAGCTTCAGAGCAAAAAAGTGCTGGCTCACTTCAATGTCGTCATCACCCGCAATACACCCCAGCGTGTTCCCCAGCGTCTGCCGCGGATGGGCCTTGTTTCCCGCGCCCGGCCAATCCGGCGTCGAAACCTGCATCACCACGCCATTCCCGCTGCCATCCCAAGCCATCACGCCCTTTGAGTGCCCCCACGGTTCGTCCCGATTCTCGACGGGGTCTTTGTAGAACTGGTCGTTCCACACCACGTAAAAATATTTGCCGCCGTATATCTGGTCGAACGTTGCGCCCACCGGATCGGCCTTCCCATCGCCGAGGCAGGATCCGCCCAACTGAAGCTTAGTGTTGGCGCTGCTCGCATACGCGAACTCCTGGCTATATTTGCTATAGCTCTGCGAAACGCCTCCAAACGTACACGCCCGCTGCGCCACTGGACACGACGCCGGATAAGACGCTGTATTGAACTTAAACGCGAACCACCAGTTCACTGGAGTATCCACGTTTAGTAACGGAGTCGGCGCAGCGGCCGATTGCGGCGGAGTTGGCGCAGCCGGCGCGGCAACCGGCTGATCCGCATATACGCACGAACCCTGCGCAGCCACCAACGCCGCGCAGGTCAAAATCAGATGCAAGTCCCGGGTTCTCTTCATCGGTACCCCTCTCCTGACAAAGATAAGTTCAACGAACCGGCAGCAGCGTTACACTTTTCGCCGGACACATCCCTGCGCTCGACGTGCACGCCTGCGGCATCAAGCCTTTCGACATGCACACCCGTACTTCTTCCAGATTGTTGTCCCGATAGCATGAGACTCGAAACGCCGTCTGTCCAAACGACGGATTCGCTCCTGCCATTTGCGTCTCGATGGCCAACGGCGTCAGCGTCAACTTCTGCGTCGGTTTCTGCAACTGCGCCGGAATCTTCACCGAATCCCGCGCCTTGCGTAACGTCGCAAAAAAGTCCGTCACGTTCAACCCGCTGCAGCTCCCATGCGTACTCCACTCATGTTGAATCAGCGACGCGCTTGTCATATACGGCAGAGTCGCGTTCACCACCGCCTGCGGCACTGTCGACGACCCACACTTCTGCGGTCCTTCCGACGTATCGTTCTCCGGCCACAGCCCATGCACCACAAACCCCACACTCGTTCCCGCGCCGCACTCCGCCGGATCCTGCTTCGCCCCACTCGGATTCTCCTGGCAGTAATTCGGCCCATACGACATCACCAGCATGTAATAAGAAAACGAAGCCGCCGCATGTGACGTCGCCTTCTTCGATCGCTGCGCATTCACAGGGCCGGCCGCACACATCGCGATCAACGCTATCACCGCCAACGCGCCAGCCCCGCAGGTCAATCGACTTCTAAAATTCATACGAGCTCTTTTCCCGTTCCTGCTGACTGTAGCGCAAAAACCCGCCCTCTACGGCCACAAACGGGTTACAGTACCCGCTATGCCGGCCCATTTCACAAAGTCGCCAGCAAAATCGACAGCTTACACGTCGCGGCCGGTATAGCGCCTCAATTTGCCTAGCCGGAGAGTCCCTGAATCCTTCCGCGGCGCCAAATCGGTCTTCAAAAAATGATGGGTGTATAGGTTGCCTAACCCACGCCGCCAGGCGCCGTCCAATCGGCGAAGGAGTCGCGTAAATGGAGAGGCCATGTAGACGCGTAGTGCTGGCGACCATCGCAATCGGCTTACTCCATGCGCGCCCAGAGACACAGAACCAGGACCGGAGCCCCGCCTTCGAAGTGAGTAGTGTCAAGCTGGCCCGCGGCGGCCCCGTCAAAGTCCAATCCGATCCTGGCCGGCTCACCATCAGCGACGAAAGCGTCGAAGTCTTAATTAAGCTCGCTTACGGCCTGCGCGACTACCAGTTCGTTGGCCCCGGCTGGCTGCATACTGCGCGCTATGACATCATCGCAACGACGGCCTCACCTCAGCCTCGCTCCATACAACTCGCCATGCTGCGCAGCCTGCTCATCGACCGCTTTAAGTTGGCGATTCACCACGAATCGAAAAACCTTCCTATCTACGCCCTCGTTATCGGCAAAACCGGCCCCAAGCTGAAACCCATGGACGAGAGCTTGCCGCGTCCGTTTGAGTTGTACTCTAACTTCCAGATGGCGCCAACCGCAAGCGGCGCTACCGAACTGCGGGGCTATAGCAGCCTGGGTCAGCTCTCCGATTTCCTTACACGTCTCGTAGAACGGCCAGTCCTCGACCGTACCGGAATCGCCGGCAGTTTCGATATCCGGCTCCTCTGCGCGGTCGACGGCTATCCCGGCTTCGAAACCAGTCCGAGCGTCTTCGATGCCGTGCAATCTCAACTAGGCCTGAAGTTGGAACCCCGCATCAGCCCGGTCGAAATCACCATCGTCGACCATGTGGAGAAGCCCACCGAGAATTAACTTTGCTCTTGCCGGCTAGGGGTTCTCCCCTCTGCGAATCTCAGCGGTTCGGTTCCTTCGCAGCAGTGTTCTCGGATCGGTGTTCTCGGATTGGTATTGATTTTGAGCGCTGGCCATTCGCTGGATAGCCGGAAACTGCGGTCAGGGGTTGCTTTCTCGGTTGTGGACCTCACGCTGACACAGTCCAACTCGGGGGCGAGCCATTTAGTAAATCGGAAACCACCCTCCTCGAGAAAGTCCGGAGACCACGGCGCACTACCAACGCTTGCGCCGCGACATTGAGATCCTTTGCAGTTGCCGTTTCCACCGCAAGAATGCCTTTTGGGACTGCGAACGCCAGGCCTACGTGGACAGAAATTGGCAGCTGTTTAACATCGTGTTCTATTTCACGCGTTAAGCAAACGATTGAGATCTTCGTCCGTCGCAATCATCTCGCGTTGACCTAAGTGCTGAGACTGACCAACTCCGGTTTAGCGGCCTTCGGCAGGCGTCTTGCGGGATCTCCTAATTCGCTGTCGGCGTTTTAGAGGCTTGATCCACCACAACGGTTTCGATTGGCATCCTTCGCGCCTCCAGTTTCAGGCCGAGCTTTTCGACGGCGTCGAAAATGGCGCCTCCGGGCACATCCTCGTTCTTCCAGGTCTCGATGGTAACGGAATAGTTCCCGGTCAAACCGGTCTCATCCACTACAGGCGCTTCGGCGAACCGCACCAACTGCAAAGCCAGTCCTTCAGTGGTGATCGAGGGGAAATGTGCGCGGCTGAGCCCCACCCGCGGTATGTCGCCTCCTTGATTTTCCTGCGCGCGTTTTTGGAAATCCGCCATACGCTTCTGGGGATCGGGCGGGCCCTCAGCGGGAATCAACTTAGGTCCATTCTTGGCCACCACCAACGCAAAACCTTGGCCGATCCGTGTATCTCGATGCACTTTGAGACGGAACCGTTCTTCAAGCAGCGTTTGCATCATGGCATTCAGCTCTTCCTTCGCCGCGCCATCCGGCGCCTCAGCATCGATGTCAAAGCTCCGATCGGAAAGCCACGCGGGGCCGAACACTTGGGTTGCACGCACGTGGTACGCAGCGGCAATCAAGTCGAGTAACGCCCAGTCCTTTAGGCGAATGCGACCTGGGGTGTCCATCGGAATCAGGCCAGGCGCCAGAATGCTTCGCATCATCTCCCTCATTCGATATGGCGTCTGCCTATTCGCTGCGGGCTTCACTGACGCGACTTCGAACTTGGGCCTGGCGTCAGGCGTCTGTGCCCGCACGTTCATGCAAACTATGGCTAGCGCGATACGTCCGCCATATCGCATCGTCAACCTGCGTGCTGTTTTGCGACTCAACATGATCCTAGCCTCGTCGGAAGCGCGGAGCGATTATTCTTCGACCAATGCACACGAACTTGGCCCGCAAACCGGCCGCTAGGCGCCGCACCCGGCGCCTCGTCACGATGTCGGATCATCGAATAACATATCTCTAAGAACATGTACGATATAATTAGTACGAGATATACATAACACTGTCAAGCTAAAGTTCGGTAATAATATACTTAACATCCCGGAGGATTGAGCGCATACTGGTTTATGAGCGCCCACGCTATCTTCCAAGACGCAATTCTGTACTTCTCGGACTTCGAAAATTGCAGGAAATTCATGATGGATCTTCGCTGGTGGGCTTGGCGTGACTCAGAAAACGGCATGGTTTATGCTTCAGCGCATCCGCCTTGCGAGTCAGGATCACACGCATAACAAACTGGCGGGCGAGGTCGAAGTAGACGAAACCTTCATCGGCGGAAAAGCGCGCAATATGCACGCGGCGGGAACGCGCCGAAAAGATCCATGGACGCGGGCCGGATGGAAAGACCATCGTAGCGGCTGTTCTGGAGCGTGGCGGAACGGTTCGCGCGAAGATCTGCAAGACGCGCCGCAAGCCGGAACTTCAGGCGTTTGTTCGTGAGAACGTAGAGACTGGCGCTACGCTGAACTCGGACGCTTAGGTCCTACGAAGGTGTTGATGAATTCACGCATCAAGTCATTGACAACGCCGTAGCCTACGTGGATGGTAATACGCATACGAACAACTGCGAGAACTTCTGGAGCCTGCTTAGGCGCGCTCGCTCAAAGGAACGTAGGTAGCAGTGGAACCATTCCACCTGTTCCGCTACATTGACGAACAGGCGTTCCGGTACAATAACCGGAACATGACCGACATTGAGCGCTTTGTCTATGTTCATGCGGCATGTAGTCGGCCGTCGTCTTACTTACAAACAACTGACTGGCAAGCAAACGGAAGTGAAGGATGAATTCTAAACACTCCGAGAAGCCGGGGGAGACACACCCTCCTCGTATGACTGCGGAACAGTTTGAGGCTACGCCGGAACGGCGGTGCGTGTCAATGAAAATGAGACACAGGGCGTAAAAGTTTA